>DJPQ01000023.1 GCA_002439805.1 Bacteroidales bacterium UBA6408 | reverse complement strand
CCGCCAGCCGTTTCATCCGTAGGTATTTGTCACTTTTTCCGACTTATGAGCTGCGGTTTTGTCACTTTTTCCGCGATAATGCCTAAAAGTTCGGAGTGAAATCACCTAAAAGTTCGGAGTGAAATCACCGAAAAGTTCGGAATGCTTTTGTAGTTCATTGAAAATCACTATATTTGCAATGTGATAGTGCATTTGATATGAATGTTGAGAACTATCGTCCACGGATATGCGATGCTCTTTTGCAAAAAAAAAAACTCAAGAGCAGTGGGGCTGTTCTGAATTGAAGAAGGGGCTGAGAATTTGAAAAAACTTGCAAGGAACATCGATACCTCAAAATTTATGGCTCCGTCGTTCCTCATGGTTCTTACGGGAGGCGAATTTGCATATCGACGTGCAGATGGTGTGTTTGTCGTTCCGATAGGCTGCCTGCGTGATTAGGAATTCGTCGCGAATCATTATTATATTTGCAGGGTAAAAACTGTCATACTTGTGGAAAGCAGCATTTCCGGCATCGTTCCGGGCGACACACCTTTGATTTCGGGAGCCTTTACAGACCGCTCCCTTATTGCCGAACACGGGATTTATGTACTCGTTAAGGCGAAGCGTCTGGGCAAGTGGTTCAAGCTGAAGGCTCTTTCGGGGCAGTTTGCTTCTGACGGCCTTCATCGGGAACTTCTGAAGAAGGAGTTTGAACTCGGTTTCCCTCTGGAGCACCCGAATGTCGTGCGGACATACGACTTTGTGCATGACTTGGAACTTGGTGACTGCATCGTTCAGGAATATGTGCAGGGCGTGCGTCTTGACGAATGGCTGCCGACCGCCTCGAAGAAGGCCCGGCGCAGGGCTGTGGGGCAGATTCTGGATGCCATGGCATATTTCCATTCGCAGGGTGTGGTTCACCGCGACCTCAAGCCATCGAACATTCTGGTTACCGACAACGGCTCTGATGTCAAGATTATCGACTTCGGGCTTTCTGACGCTGACCGCTATGCAATTCTGAAACAGCCTGCCGGAACGGAGGGGTTCTCAGCCCCGGAGCAGTTGGGGAATGCCAGCGATGCCGGGAAGGGCGATTCGGGTACGGCGAATCCCTCACCGGCGGGAAGTTACACTGACGTTCGTGCCGACATATATTCCTTCGGCCGCATCCTTCCGTTGTTTCGCCTGGGAGGAGTGTATTCCCGCATAGCCCGCAAGGCTTCAGCCTCCGACCCGAAGAAAAGATATGCGAATGTTGAGGAAATCCGTTCCGAAATCCGCCGGGCGCATATTCCAGCCGTTGCCTGCGGCTCCGTCCTGTTCCTGCTGCTCATCGCAGGCGGAGTCTTTGCCGTCGTTTCCTATCAGCGTAAAGTGATGGCGCTTAATGAGAAAGTCTCGATGTTCAAGGCGGAGGTCGATAGTCTCGAACTAGTGAAATCCAAGTTGGTCGAGGCGAATGCGGCTCTGACAGAAGCCAACGATTCTTTTTTACAGATGAAATCCCGGCAACAGCTTTTAGATAATATTCTCGGGGAAGCTTCGGCTAAGGTTCAACGATACTATGAAAAGATGTTGGAAAGTGTTCGGCAATGTAAGACTCACGAAGAATTTTTTGCTTGTGTTGATTGCTACCAAAAGGCTAATGGCACTCCTAACGAAATGTGTCAATCTCTTTTGAGGTCATATTCTACGAAATATTCATTGGACTTGTCCGAAGAAACTTTGTTGTCTCATAAAATAGGGTACGAAATGAATCAATGGTCTTATAAGTGGAGCGAGGCTGTGGTAAAAATACCTTCAGATAGATGACAATGTGGTAATCCCGCCTTTCCCGCCGCAGAGATAGGTCAGCCCGGTCCTGCCCCTGTGACTCAGCCCGCTCAGAAGCAGAGGCTCCCCGAGCACGAACAGCATCACCGAACCCGTGTCTCCGACATCAAGATGCGAGTTGACTGACTCCACAACCTCGAACCGGCCGCCGCCGAGATGCCTGAACCGCACCCTCCTGTCCGGCTTCCATTCCACCTCCACGACATCACCCTCCGCCAGCCGCGCCGCCTCGATGACACCCTCTGAAACGACTGCGGAGTTCTGCTCCTGCTCGAACTTCCTTTCGGCCAGATAGTTGTCCCAGCCCTTGAACCCCGCGAAACGCGCAAGAGTCTCAAGCGTCGAGAACCGGATGTTCTTCACTCCGTCCAGATATCCCCAAGTCCTCTTCAGCGTAGTAGGACTGATATATTCCCGTATCCTTTCCCATACGGCTCCGCTGAGGAAGTCGAAGTCCGCCGGCGTATGCATCACCCGTCCGACCGACTCCTCGATTTTCTTCCGCAGTTCTATTATTTCCAAAGATTCGTTGTTCATGGCATATTCTCCCGATGTTTGTCCTCTCTCCATGAGAACCTCTGCAAAATTATCCTCTATCCGCATAATTTCCAAATTATGGACTAACAAGGACTGCGGAAGACTTTCACGGGGATGTGCTTTTTCGGAACTTTGCGGCCGGAAAACTGAGGGGAGGCCGAAAACCTCGTAAGAGAGTAGGCGATTATAATCATTTAATTCTTATGAAAAAGATTTACAAACTATTTGTGTTTATTGGCGCGCTCTCTGTGGTGTGCGGTTGCGGCGGACCGGTGAAGGAAGTCAGCGTCCGTGATGTAGAAGTCTATGGCAGCATTTCATTTGGAACCGGGTGGTTTGACCGGACAGAGGACAGCGAGGACTATTTCGCAGTTGACGGCGGAGTGTTCAAGTTTATGATTAAGGGAAAGAAGATAATGGTGGATGTGCCTGTCAAGATGATAAAGACGATAGATTTTTCGCTTGACAAAGTTGATGAAGTCTGTCTTTCCGTGACAAATGACGGACTGTATATGAAAGATTCAAAAGGCGACCGCATAAACTTCCAACTTGAGGACACCGATGTCGTCAATAAGCTGCTGAACTCTTCTGTCGGGGAGAGTACTGCATTCAGATTCTCCTATCCTCTGCTGAACGAAAATCCGGATATCGTGAATCAGATTGACGACTTTGACATAACAATTGATTTATATGCCAAAAATGCTGCCGGCAAGAGTTCTTCTAATGCATCCGCCTCGGGCGCGTCGGAAGACTGGGATGACATTCTTGACGACTATGAGTCCTATGTGGATAATTACATCTCCTGTCTCAAGAAAGCAACGAACGGGGACATGGAGACAATGGAAGAGGTCGAGGAAATGCTTGAAGACGCTCAGGAACTCAGCGATAAATTGGACAAGGCCGAGGATAATCTGTCTTCATCGCAAATGTCAAGGTATCTGAAAATCACATCAAAGCTCTCTTCCGCAGCGGCAGACATTTCATATTAGGGCGTAATTGCGTGGATGAATAATGTCAAAAGGCTGAGGAGACACGGCTTGTCTCTTCGGCCTTTTCCGAATAAATTCAATGTAAATCGTTTAGTCTAAAAGTGATTTGAGCTCATCAAGACTAATTCCGACACAACTTGCTATAATTTCCGGGGAAACCCCTGCTTTGAGAAAGTTCCTGGCATTCTCGATTTTGTTGGCTTTCTTTCCCTGCTCGATTCCCTGCTCGATTCCCTGCTTGATTCCCCGCTCAATCCCTTGCGCGAATCCTCTTTTAAGCCCCTCTTTAGTCCCTTTCTCCAAGCCATCGGCAAAACCGCTCTGCTGCGCATATTCGCGCTGTGCAATAATGTCTCTTTCAAGCATCATATCCCGTTCATAATAAAGTTTCTTGTTTTCCGGAAAGGCTGCAATTCTGCACGCTTCGAGCAACTTTGTGAAAAACGGCATTTTACGAATCCTGTCCGGCACTTTAGTGAAAGAACTGCTGTTCCGGAACACATACAAAAGCCAATCGAGTTCACTCTTGCAGTCATCCATGCTTTTGGCAAACCTTTTCAACTCCACAAAGGTAACTGAAATCGTTGGAGTTGCAACCTCTCCGGTGCGTTTTTCTGTAAAAACATAGTTTGAAATGAGATTGTTCGTGTCCCACTGCTCATCGTTCTCGTGAGGAAGCGAATAATTGAGGAATCCGATTGAATACACAGGCCGGAGCTTCGAATACAACTCTTTCTCTTTCAGACTGATGTGGTACGCTCCTGATGCATAATAGACGCATCGTTGGAAGAATGCTGCCTCATAGCTTCTCTGCAATTCCACGATGAAGCGTTCCCCGTTCATGCCTTCACAAATCAGGTCGAATTGTGCCCTTTTCCCGTCCGGAGTGTCTTTGCCTTGCTCCCTGTCAAGATACCTTGTGATGTCACGTACCTGCGCCTCAGAGGGTAATACGTAATTCAAAAGCCTTACAAGCAGCCATTTGTTTGATTCGTCGGCGAATACGGCCTTGAACCCGGCGTCGTATGTCAAATCGACAAAGACCGACTCATTTTCTGTTGTTGCATAGTTGTCCATAAAATCTCTGTTAAAGTTTACGTGGCAAAGGAAAGAATAACTATCCGTTGAATGAAATATTCAGCGGATAAAGTTGAAAATCGGCCTTGTAGGCGTGCGTGCTGTGGATTGTTGCCCGATAATTTCAAAAAGTTTGCGCAAAGTCAGAATGCCTCTTGTGCCTGTTTGTCGTCTTAAGTTATTGACAATTAGTATATAATGTGGAGAGGCACTGTATATATCCGCTGAATTGCCGTGAATGCAACAATTTGCGTTTTTTTTAATTATGGACCAACAAGGACTGCGTAAAGCTTTCACGGGGATGTGCTTTTTCGGAACTTTGCGACCGGAAACGATGCCTCTGGTACGGGCGGAAGTTCCGGATTTTTGTTAATCTTTGACATTGTTGGATATAATGTTGAAAATTCTTTATATCTTTGCGTGCTTCGCCATCAGAAAAGTGTGCGGAGCAAAGACATAGAGCGTTTCAACGTTTCCGCCTTCTTATCAAACTTAGACACTTTGATTCCTTATCGGCGGACAGTGACAACGCTTGTGTCCATAGATATTGGTATATGGTCTCATACCCGATATCCAGGACACGGGCATTGTTGCTTGTTCATGAGGAGGGTAGTCTAAGACCTGATAAGAGGACAAGAACAACGATGTTCGTGTCCTTTTTTGTGCGAATAATAACATAAACTAATATTACTTAGACAATTAACTTATTATGAAAAAGACTCTTGTCCTCTTTGCGGCAGTCCTCGCCTTCGCCTCATGCTCTTCCGGTGTAAAACTGGTGAATACATCAACTACAAAGGAAATTTCACTGCAACCCGTGGCCGGTCTGTTCGCTGACATTGAGGTTGCCCCGAATCGGATTACTTACTTTATGATGCCTTCTGAGAGCGTAAGGCTTGGCGGCTATGACAATGTCGTTTCGTCTGCTGTCCGTGAGGCTTTGGATGCTAATGGCGGGTGGGACTTGCTCGTCGCTCTGGAGACGCAGGTCAAGTATGCGTCAGACGGGCAGATTGAATCTATCACCGTTACAGGTTACCCGGCTAAATATGTGAATTTCAGGAATCCCGGTGATGACTACCTGAAGACAATCCCGGCAACGGCTCCGGCCGGCGCGGAGAAAAAGCCGGCTATATCCCTGCCGTTCAAGAAGAAATAATGATAAAGTTGCATAAATGATGAAGCGTTGGTTCTTGGCAGTCGTGCCGGTGCTGCTCTCTTTGACGGTGTCGGCACAGAACAACCGGGTTGTAAGGGGCGTTGTCTTTGATGATTCCCGCAAGCCTATGGAGGGAGTTGTGATTTTGGCAGATATGTCAGGGGAGAAAACCGAGACATTGAGGGACGGAACTTTCCAGATGAGCATCCCTCAGTTCAGCAAGAAAATAACGGCAAGTCTCGACGGCTTCATTTCGCACAGTCTTGAAGTTGACGGCTCCTATCTGGTCTTCACACTGAAAGTTGACAAGGATTATGAGAAGCGTCTTGCGGCTCAGAGGCAGTTGCGGGAAAAGGAAGTCGCCGATAGCCTTGCCCAGCTGAAGAAGGTCGCTCAGAAAGCGGAGAAGGAGCGGCTGAAAGCAGATGCTGCTAGGCAGAAGGAAGTCTCCGACAGTCTCGCTCTATTGAAAAAGGCTGCACAAAAGGCAGAAAAGGAACGACAAGATGCATATGCTGCTAGGCAGAAGGAAGTCTCCGACAGTCTCGCTCTATTGAAGAAAACTGCACAGGTGGCGGAAAAAGAGCGATGGTACGCTGAAACTTCCCGTAAAAAATCGGTGCGTAGAGCGGAGGCTGAACGGGAGGATATGGAACGGCTACGTGCAGAGTTTGTCAGGGACAGCATAGCCGATCTGGAGGCAAAAAGAGTCCGTGAGGCCAAGAAAACCGCACGGAAGAACGCCACCACCGAATATGACCGAAAATACAGGAATCATGGACTTGTCAATACCTTTGAACTTTCCTATGGCTATCAGCTGTATGTTTGGTCGGCAGTGTTTCAAAACTCAGGTAAGCGGAAATACGGAGATTTGTCTCCGCTGCAGGCAACATGGTCAATCGGTTACAGCTTTGGTTATATCGGTTCTTTAAGCGTCGGCGCGGGAATCCTGTATGATGCACGCACGCCGCTCGTGGAAGGAGATTCGCTTATTCCTGAATATGGTGATTTCAAGGAGCATAGGCTTGATGTTCCGGTATTCCTTAACGGAAAGATATATATGACGCGAACCGGAGTACAGCCGATGCTTTCTGTTTCCGGCGGAATCTATGCTATTTCGCGCATTCCTCTTGCTGATGTCGGCCTGGGCGTGAATTTCCGGGCAGGAAACAGATGTTCAGCCTATCTTCTTGCCGACTTCGACTTTACTCCATGGCCTTTGTTTGAAACGGCCGGGAAAGGTGAAATCGCAGTTGCATCTGTCAGCTATATTTATGCCCCTACGGTCGGGGTGAAGGCCGGCTTCACATTCTAAGAAAAATGTCTTTTAATCATTATTCAACTACTGATTCAATAAAAACACTAATTCAAATTAATACTAAAATTATGGCAAAGAAATCTGTAATTGCCGGCGAATATGTGATAGAAATCGCCGACAACGGGCATGTGGATGTTCTGCGTGTGCCGAGAAACGGAATGGCGGTGATGCGGGAAGTTGCCGAGTCAAGGAATTTCCCTGTTGACCCGAAATGGAATACTCATCATCTGGGCGCAAAGCTCATCAAGGAGTTCGGAGACGGAAATCTCGCTGAATTTGGAGACATCGTTATGATTAAACGGTCTAACGGCGTGATAGAAATCAGCCAAAGATTCAGTAAAGGTAATGTAAAGGCATCTCTCCGTGAAATTGCTTCCAAAATCGGATTTGAATATAATCCGGAATGGAATGTCCAGATGTTTGGAAGAAAGCTTGTTGACTACCTTATTGAACATAAGGAAGAGGCTGACAAGATTCTGAAGACTCCAAATTTGAAGAAGGAAACTAAATGTTCTGAGCCTGTGGCGTCTGTTGAAGCGTGCAATACCAATAACTTGGAGGAATTCGAAGAAAATGGCAAATACGGATTAAAGGATGAGAATGGCAAGGTTGTCATTCCATGTCAATATGATAGTCTTTGGCCGGGGGTAGATGGTTTTTATAAGGTGAAGATAGCCGATAAATATGGTTATATTGATTTTACGGGAAAGGTTATTGTTCCTATTGAATATGGTGATGTTACATATATATCTGATGGCAAATACTTCATCGCAAATCAGGGCGATTGGAGAAATAAAAAGATAGGAGTCATTTCTTCTGAAGGTAAGGTAATTCTTCCTTTTGAATATGATGATTATGACACTCATTGGTTAGAGGATAAGTGTGTGCTCCAGAAGGCAGGGGTCAAATATGTTTTGGGTAATGGCGGAGTAATTGAAAAAGAACTCCCGTATGATTATTGCGGAGAATTTGATGACACCACAGGTTTGTGCCTTGTCAGAAGAGATGGAAAGTGGGGGTATGTGAATAAGGAACTGGACGAGGTCGTACCATGTGAAAATCAATATTACGTTCTTCGCGTAATGTGCAATCCATATTTTTCAGAGTCAATGCCAATGGATGCCGACACACTGAAGGATGCTTTGGAGTACGTGAAGGAGGAGTATAACGATATGGGATACTGTGAAGACGATTTTGAAGGTGCCAGTGGACTCATTGATGCTGATGAACTGAGTAAGGACAATATTGGATATGCATTAGCTATTTCTAAAAGACAAATGTTCAGCGATTATGGCACAGAACATCGTTGCTACATAGACGATGTCGAGGAAATTTCACTGACACCTGTTGCCGGCGAAGACTGGTGGAAAGAGTATCGCTGTCATGAACATGACGATGATGTGACATTTAGCCCGGAGGAAGTAGATGTTGAATATTCCGACCAGACAGTGCAGGAAGATTGCATTACAACCATTTATAAACGAGCTACATGTGCTTGTGGATTATTCTATAGGCTCATCATTAAGGACGTTGATGAGTTCGACCCTTCAAAACTTAAGGTATGCAACTCCGGTGAGGGTTCAGATAACTGGTATGCCCCGGATGTTTTCTATGACGATAGTCCACTACAGTTTTTGGGAGATGGGTTCGGTGATAATGAGTTTGAGTATAGTACGGCAAGACTTTTCTGGGATGGAGAGGAAATTGACCTCCCGGAGGAAAGATGTTCTGGATATGATGACGAGGACGACGAAAACTGGTAGGTAATTGATGAGTGGGTTATTTTCAATAGATAAAGAAACGCAGGGTATTTTCTCTCCTGGCAATGTCAGATATTACAATGGCACATTTAGCTTCGCGCAGCAACAAACTGCAGTCTATGCAGCAGAGAATGCTGAAATGTACCTTCCTCATATAGACTTGTTCCAGATTACGAATGAGGGAGAAGTCCTGACTTATCGTAATGACAATGTAACTGATTCTTTCAGTCAGTGGAAAGAGTCTCTGCCAGATGATTGGTTTATTCCGTCCGTAAGTCAATGGAAGTTTCTCTTGTCCGAAAGGAATGCTTCAACTGTATCAGGAGTGGAAAATGCGAGGTTCATTAAGTGTACCGTCAGAGGAACAGCATGTTTCATGCTGTTCCCTGACGATTTTACTTTTCCGGAAAATGTTGAATTGCCCCCAAAACTTAGGATAAACGACAAAGTCGCGGACTTCTCTAAATTGAAGTACGACTATGTCGCAATGAAATTTTTGGAAAAGGCTGGATGCATCCTATTGCCGGCAATCAAATGGGATTGGGAAAATGACCCTCTGGACAGACACCTTCATGGGTATGATCTTCTTAATGCAGGTAGATTGACAACAGGTAATTATTGGGCATCACCAAATAAGAAGGACGATAACAATTTCCATCATTTCATATTCTCCAGCAAGCACTGCCAGATTGGCTCCTACAGACAAGGACTGGAATATTCCGCTTTTATGAGACTTGTATCATTAAGATAAGGGAACGATATACGTTATGGCAACGGAAATCGGATTCGAATATAATCATGAAAGGAGTGTCCAGATAATAGTCGCTTTGAATGGTTAGAATAAGGGGGCTTGTTCTTATTGCCGGCCTCCTCTTTTACAAAATACGAACACATTTACAAAATACGAACACATTATGGGAATATTCAAAAATATCGGTGCAGACCCTTTGTATGGGTCTATGCGGCAGGATATGTGGCGGGATACACTCCGCGATTCAATAGCCGTGTTTTCCCCTCTGTTTAAAATATACACTTGCGCCTTTTTCGGAGAGGGAAAGGAACTCCGTACCAGAAGACTTTGCGGCTTGTCCTATGCTTTGTACAATATCGCTTATTGTGCAAAAGAAGCTGATTCCATTCTTATAGAGTTTTTCGTTCTTGTTATTAGAAAACATATGTCATCGGATGGAGAATTTAATATCTGGCTTCCAGAAGAGGACTGTTTGAAGTATTTGGACTCTATAATGAATAATCCGGAAATTATGCGTGGTTTTCAGGAATTAAGTTCCAAGAATGTTTCTCGCGAATACAAAGAGTGCCCAATCGAACAACTTCAACAGTATTCTTTCTTAGATTTCATCGCTCACTGTATCGGAAATGCTCCTTGGCCAGACTATGACAATGCTGCTAGATAATAGACTTTGACAACTGATTATGGCTACATTATTCAAGAAACTGGCAGAAAGCGCCCAGAAGGTCGCGAGTACGGCTCAGAAGGCTGTTGAGGCTACAGGTTCCGCCATTTCCGATGCCTCGGAGGGGCTGGGCGCAAAGGTCAGCGAGTGGAAGGACGAGCGTACGCAGCGGGAACTGGCGGAGGCTGAAACGAAGTCCCGCGAGGAAGAAATCCGCTCCGGACTTTATGTGGAGGACGGAAAGACAATCATCGCCACTCTTGACGGAATAAGCCGTTGGTTTGAAGGACTGACCGGCAAGGTTTCTGGACCTTATTCCGAGGTCGTGAAGGCTCAGACACTTATTCTGTCCGCCATAAACTCGCCGGTAACGGTCCGGGTGCCTGTCGACAGGCTCATGAATATGCTGAGCCGGGCTCTTGAGGCGTCGGCAGATGATGTGCTGAAGGCGGATGTGAAGGATGCTTTCGCCTCAATGTTCCGGAACCTCTTTTCTTTTCTTGGTCTTAAGGTAAACTGTCTGACGGACAGGAAAAATGGCGAGACCTGTGAGCTCGTCCGGCAGGCAGGGGAGGACATGGCCGATTGTATAAGGGACATCGCAGGTGTGTTCGCGGCGGACAGCGGCCTGGTTGTCGAGGTCAGAAACCCTCTCGCGACGGCTCAGGCGCAGTCCGACTTTCTGAAGAAGACCTTGTCCATGGCGAAGGACAGCTCTGACATTCGCAGGAAAACGGATGACTACAGGGATAATCTGCAGGATATGTTCAACCTCTTCGACATTTATTCCGCCGCCATCGGCCCGTCGATTCTTTTTCACGGTCTGCTGTCAAAATACCGGAGGACCCTCGTTGAGCTCCGTAAGGCTGAACTCATGGCTCCGATAAGGAAGAAATACAGCTCGATGGCCACAGAAAAGGCCATAAAGACCATAGGCAAGGCATTTGTGCCGGATTCAATAAAAGACCTTACAAATCCCGCAGGCTATGCCTTGAAAACGGCATTTCATGCGGCCTCTGGAATCGGGAACGTGATTTCCGAGTTTCAAGAAAGCCGTGCCAGCCTCGCGGAGACAGAACGGCAGCTTCAAGACCTTGACTGCAGCGTCCCGGAGGTCAATGCCGTGAAGAAAGAGCTCGAGGCCTACGATAAGACCCTGCAAGAGATTGAGAATAAGTACATCGCGTAATTGTTTATAATTTCTACGGTCGTAAAATTTACGGATGTAAAATTTGTCAGTATTCCCATTTCCGAGAAATAGTGAAAAGAAATGGGGTTACATATCCTCCAGCGACAGGCAGCGGATGACTTTGCGGTAGCGGCTCAGTCGTTTTTCTTTTCTGGAGAAAAACGCGACCTTCTCTTTCATGAGTGTGGCGTTATATTTCTCCGGATTCCTCTTTACTTCAATCAGTTCGACGCATTTGTCGTCCGCGCTGACTGCAACGATGTCAATTTCGCATTGCTGGTGATTTCCCTTGGCGTCGGTGTAACCCTTGGCATCCCACCATCTGCCAATTGCACGATATTCCATGCTTTCAATCATTTTTGCCCTGAAATACCGCTCCAAGGTGTCTCCCGTGTAGGTGGTGTAGTCGCTGTTCATCATTTCTTTAAGAAGAGGGAACTGTCCGATTTCAATCATCATTTCGTTCTTCTCTATGTAGCGGAACCAGAAGCGGAGGAATATGTCGCTGATTTCGAAGCGTACGGTCTGAGTCTTTTCCCCCGCCCATATCGGCCGCTTCTTTTCGATGAGGTTGTAGGTTTCCTCAAGTTTAGTCAGCTGTCCGCCAATGCTTTTTGCCCCGAGGTATGACGCTATGGCCGCCTGAGTGTTGTGTCCTTCCGCTATGGCTTCCAGAATGGAAAAGTATGTCCCGTATTTTCGCCCGAACTCCTGGATGAGAAGCTTTCTGCCTTCTTCGATGAAAGGGGAGTCCGCCCGGCATATAGAGCCTATCATCTTTTCCTTGGACAGGGCACCGGAATCAACGAGGAGCTCGATGTATTTTGGAACCCCTCCGGTGTAGGTGTATAGTGCCAGAAGGTCGTCATTCGTGTGGCCGGGAGCATATTCTGCCATTATTTCTTTCAGAACGGACGGCGCGAACGGAAGCAGTTTGATTGTCTTGTCATCCCTGCCGTACAGCGGCTCTTTCTTGTCCTTGAAGAGTTTTGTCATGAGTGAATATATGGAACCGCTGACAATCAGGTGAATGTGAGTATTCAGACGAAATTGGTCCCAAATGTTCTGGATGTCAGAGAATATTGAAGGATTGACATCGCCGAAATTCTGAAACTCGTCAATGACGACGGTACATTTGTGTCTCATTCCTTCCTGCATCAGCATGGAAAATATGTCTTTGAACATTCTGATGCCTTCCGGTACGAAAATTCCGAGTTTCCGGCGCATCTCCGCTGCAAATTCCGCGCATAATACGGCTTCGTTCTTTTTCCCCACAAAAAAATAGACATAGCATTCGTCACCCATAGCCTTGCCGATGAGTGTTGTCTTCCCGATTCGTCTTCTTCCTGTTACGACAGTCAGCATCGAGTGGTTCTCATAGGAGCGTGCCTTCATTTCCAGAAGTTCCGCAATCTGTTCTTTCCTGTCAAAGAATTTCATACTTTACTTGCTTTTTACGGCCGTAAAATTTACCGCCGTTGCAAAGTTAAGAATAATTCTCAAAAAGACAGCCGCCCAAATGATTCCTTTTTATTATCCTATATGACTTTTTCTGCAAATTGCCAAGCCATTTTTGTCACTTTTTCTCGACTTTGACCACATATTTTTGTCATTTTTTTCTCTCTCAAACGCTGAAACAAACAGCGAGACGGGCATAGTTTGCGGAAGCAACAAGAAGAAGCCGCGAGGCGGACGGAGCGGAAGAAGGGTTGCAGATGCAAGGCGGATGTTGAAGTCAAAACCGCAGCAGCCTTGGCGGCTGTGAGGATTTTGACAAGACATCCAATGCCGCAGATGCGTCCTTATGCGTCTCTGTCCCTCCAGACTTTGAGGTACTGTTGCAGTGCCCACATCTCGTCCCGGAACCTCGCCGCCGCCTGAAAGTCCAGCTCGGCCGAAGCCTTCTTCATGTTCGCCTTGGCGGTCTCCGCAGCCTTCTCCACCTGGGAGCGTGACATCGAACGGATGACGGGGTCCTGAAGGACGGCGGCAAGATCCGCCTGGATGTAGCCGTCAACGTAGGCACTGTTGGATTCGCGGACGGCGTCGTGACCGAAGCCTACCGTAATCCTTCCCTTGCCGAGGTCCGACGGGCTCGGGATGTACTGCGGGTCGTCGTAGGAGTTCGCCGCACTGACGCGCCCGTGTCCGACATTACCGGAGACCGTGCCTGCCGCATCCGCAGCACTTCGTCCGCCGGCTCCGGCTATGCGCCCACCAGCTGCGGCTACTCCGGACACCCCGCGCCCAGCGGCTCCGAAACCGGCCGCACCTCCGAATGCCCCCGCACGACCAGCCTTCTCCCCGCCATACACATTGGCGAGAGCATTGCTCTTCACCGCCACCTGCTTAGGCACAATCCCGTGCAGCTTGTTGTACTCCATCTGCTTCGTGCGCCGGCGATCGGTCTCGTAAATCGTCTCCTGCATCGACTTCGTTATGGTGTCGGCATACATGATCACCAGACCGTTCACATTCCTCGCGGCCCTGCCGGCGGTCTGGGTCAGCGCCCTTCCGGAGCGCAGGAACCCCTCCTTGTCCGCGTCAAGAATGGCCACGAGCGAAACAGTCGGGATGTCAAGCCCTTCTCTCAGCAGGTTCACGCCCACGAGCACGTCGAACAGGCCGTTCTTGAAATCCTCGATGATTTCCACGCGCTCCATCGTGTCCACGTCCGAGTGGATGTAGCGGCAGCGCACGCCCATATTCGTGAAATACTTTTCAAGCTCCTCCGCCATCCTCTTGGTGAGCGTCGTCACGAGCACCCTCTCGTCTGCCTCGGCGCGGACCCTTATTTCCTCAAGCAGGTCATCCACCTGGTTCTCCGTCGGGCGCACCTCAATAGGCGGGTCAAGCAGCCCAGTCGGGCGCACAACCTGTTCTACCACAAGACCTTCCGACTTCTCAAGCTCATACTCGGCCGGAGTCGCGCTCACAAAGACCTTCTGACCGGCCAATGCCTCGAACTCCTCGAACTTCAGCGGGCGGTTGTCGGCAGCGGCCGGGAGGCGGAATCCGTAGTCAATCAGCACCTCCTTCCTCGAATGGTCGCCTCCGTACATCGCGCGAATCTGCGGAATCGTTACATGGCTCTCGTCGATGAAGGTGATGAAATCCTTCGGGAAATAGTCCATGAGGCAGAACGGGCGCATACCCTCCTTGCGGCCATCGAAATAGCGCGAATAATTCTCGATGCCGGGGCAATAGCCCATCTCCTTAATCATCTCAAGGTCATATTCCACCCTCTGTTTCAGCCGCTTGGCCTCCATTCCCTTGCCGTATTCCAGCAGCTGTTCGTATCTCTGCTTCAGGTCGTCCTGAATCATGCTCACGGCCTTCGCGGAGCGCTCCTTCGTCGTCACGAAATTGTTTGCCGGATATATCGAGATCTCGTCGATGTCCTGAACCGTGGCCCCCGACACCGGGTCTATGACAGTGAGCCTGTCGACCTCGTCGCCGAAAAACTCGATGCGCACCGCGTCCTCCCCATAGCCGATGCAGACATCCACCGTGTCTCCCCGCACCCTGAAAGTTCCCCTCTTGAAGTCTGTCTCCGTCCTCGAATAAAGCGCATCCACAAGCTGATAGAGCAGCCTCGTTAGGCTTCTCTGCTCACCGCGCTTCACCACAACCGTCTGAGAATGAAAGTCCTCCGGGTTGCCGATGCCGTAGAGGCAGGAAACGCTGGAAATCACAATCACGTCCCGTCGTCCCGACATCAGGGCGGACGCCGCGCTCAGGCGGAGTTTCTCGATTTCGTCGTTGATGCTCAGGTCCTTTTCTATATAGGTGTCGGTCGTCGGGATGTATGCCTCCGGCTGGTAGTAGTCGTAGTAGGAAACGAAATACTCGACGGCGTTGTTCGGAAAGAACGACTTGAACTCGCCGTAGAGCTGGGCCGCGAGGGTCTTGTTGTGGCTGAGAATCAGCGCCGGACGCTGGAGTCTTTCTATCACGTTAGCCATCGTGAACGTCTTTCCCGACCCTGTCACGCCGAGCAGAGTCACCGCATCCACGCCCTGATTCAGAGCCCTGCATATACCGTCAATCGCCCCCGGCTGGTCTCCCGAAGGCTTGTATTCCGAAACAATCCTGAACTTGTTCATCTCAATCCTCAAAAATTTATTTTCGTATATGCCGCAAATTTCATGCATATTTCTGAAATTAAAAAATATTTTCTATCTTTGCCGTGTTAAGAGGGTTTGTTCCGCTTGTTGTTGAGTTGGACGGTATGTAAAGTCTTAAAAGCTAAACAATTATAAGAATAATTTTATGATTTATTCACATGAAGTGCAGCAGATGTGCTGCGTTGCGAAGGGTCCGAACCACGGTCCCGCTCCAATCCCTGAAGAGGGAAAATGGGTAAAAGCTAAAGAAGTTACCGACATTTCGGGCCTTACTCACGGCGTCGGCTGGTGCGCTCCGCAGCAGGGTGCCTGCAAGCTTACGCTCAACGTGAAGGACGGCGTCATCCAGGAGGCTCTCATCGAGACCGTAGGATGCTCCGGAATGACCCACTCCGCAGCCATGGCGGCCGAGATTCTTCCGGGCAAGACCATTCTTGAGGCGCTCAACACCGACCTCGTCTGCGACGCGATTAACACGGCGATGCGCGAGCTCTTCCTCCAGATTGTCTATGGACGTACGCAGTCTGCCTTCTCCGAGGGCGGCCTCATGATCGGCGCCGGACTTGAGGACCTTGGAAAGGGACTCCGCAGTCAGGTGGGCACGCTCTACGGCACGCTTGCCAAGGGTCCCCGCTACCTTGAGATGGCCGAGGGCTACATCAAGACCATCGCGCTCGACAAGGACGACCAGATTTGCGGATATGAGTTTGTCCACATGGGCAAGTTTATGGATCTCGTGAAGAAGGGAGTTGATGCAAACGAGGCTCTCAAGCAGGTGACGGGGTCTTACGGGCGCTTCACCAAGGAGGCCGGTGCAGTCAAATATGTTGATCCACGTAAAGAATAAGGAGGTAAGACAATGATAAGAGAAGTTAAGTTCGAAAGCCAGGATCGTCGTATCAAGCAGATACTCGCTGTCCTCAACGAAAACGGCATCAAGGATATTGAAGAGGCCAACGCAATCTGCGACAGGTATGGTCTCGATCCTTACAAGACCTGCGAAGACACACAGCCAATCTGCTTCGAGAACGCGAAGTGGGCTTATGTTGTCGGCTCCGCAATCGCTCTCAAGAAAGGCTGCAAAAACGCCGCGGAGGCTGCCGAGGCAATCGGTCTGGGTCTCCAGTCATTCTGCATCCCCGGTTCCGTTGCCGATGACCGCAAGGTGGGTCTCGGACACGGCAACCTCGCCGCCATGCTTCTCCGCGAGGAGACAAAGTGCTTCGCGTTCCTCGCCGGACACGAGTCATTCGCGGCTGCGGAGGGCGCCATCAAGATTGCGGCAAAGGCGGACAAGGTCCGTAAGGAGCCTCTCCGCTGCATCCTCAACGGTCTCGGGAAGGACGCCGCTCAGATTATCTCCCGCATCAACGGCTTCACATATGTTCAGACCAAGTTCGACTATTTCACAGGCAAGCTTGAGATTGTCCGCGAAATCGCCTACAGCGACGGTCCGCGTGCAAAGGTGAAGTGCTACGGAGCCGATGATGTGCGCGAGGGCGTTGCCATCATGTGGCATGAGGGAGTTGATGTATCCATCACCGGAAACTCCACAAACCCTACACGTTTCCAGCATCCTGTCGCAGGAACGTATAAGAAGGAGCGCATCCTCGCAGGCAAGCCGTATTTCTCAGTGGCGTCCGGCGGCGGCACAGGCCGTACCCTTCACCCGGACAATATGGCTGCCGGCCCGGCTTCATACGGAATGACCGACACTATGGGGCGTATGCACTCCGACGCGCAGTTCGCCGGATCTTCATCCGTTCCGGCTCATGTCGAGATGATGGGCTTCCTTGGAATCGGCAACAACCCAATGGTAGGCTGTACGGTGGCCTGCGCGGTGGATGTTGCAACAGCATTGAACAAATAATTTAAAACATTTAATATTATGAAAAGATTTTTTGCTATTTTGACTGTCCTTTCGCTTTCTGTCGCTGCATTCGCGCAGGAGGACGGTAACAGGGATGCCAACGGCAAGATTGTCCGCGGGCCTTATGAAACCAACGGTTTTTGGGACAACTGGGGAGTCGGCGTTGCCGGCGGCGTGAATCTCATCGGTGACGGCGTCGTGACTCCGGGCGTGGGCGGAAATGTTGAACTCAACATTTCCAAGTATTTCACTCCTTGCTATGGCGTCAGGCTCGGTTTTCAGGGCATCAGTGCCCGAGGCGCTGCCGACGGGGAATATCAGCCGCTCTTCCACACCGAGAAGGACGGGAAGTATGTGAACCGCATGGCTTTCGGCTACATTCACGGCGACTTTATGTGGAACATCTCCAACGAGTTCTGGGGCTACAGGGAGTCTCGCGTGTATAATTGTGTTCCTTATCTTCATGCAGGCCTTCTTCTTACGGGTAACCGCAACAATGCTGACAGCAAGTTGAAGTTTGGCAGGGAGATTGCCGCCGGCGCCGGCCTCTACAATTCCTTCAAGGTCTGCAAGAGGCTTGACATCACGCTTGATGTTCGCGGTCTCCTCTACAACGGACGTGCTCTTTCTCTTCCCGGCGGAGTTTCCGGCGAGATTTCAGTTGCCGCCGGCCTTAACGTAAACCTCGGCAAGACTGCCGCATGGAAGCGTTCCGCAGGCGTTACGCCTAAGCAGTGGAAGGATGCCAACGACGCTCTCAACGACGCGAACAGCGCCCTTGACAAGGCAAAGGCTGACGCGGCTGCCAAGGACAAGGCTCTTGCTGCCAAGGACGAGGAACTCGCAAAGGCAAAGGCTGACGCCGAGGCTGCAAGGAAGGCTGCCGCAGAGAAGAAGGCTGTCCTTACGGATGTCTCACCGGCTGTCATGTACTTCAACATAGGTGAGACCGAGCTTCCTGTCAAGGAGCGTATCCACCTCGACTACTATGTGAAGACCGTCATCGCCAATGTCGATGAGGGCAGAACGATCGTAATCACCGGAACGGCGGACAAGAACACCGGTTCGGCTTCACGGAACAAGAAGCTTGCTGAGAAGCGTGTGAAGTATGTTCAGGATCTGCTCGTGAACAAGTACAACATCGCTCCTTCCCGCATCGTCGCAAAGTCCGAGGTTGTCAAGGCTAAGTCTGCGGACGCACCGCTCTCACGTTCTATTGTGATTGCCCTCTAATACGGGGCACCTAAAAGGCGGTTACAAAATTATCCCGGAATTTGATTCATTTCAAATCCCGGGATTTTTATATAGAAACCTTCAAAAAATAACCTGCATCATCTTTTTCATTCTTTTCGGTCTATATTTCTTTTCTCATCAGTCGTGTACATCCAGTACACTCCTTCTTCCAAAAGAAATCTATACTCGAAAATCAAAGACAAATCTGATGCAGGTTAATTTTTTTCACGTTTCATAGTTGAACAGCTGAGAGGCAGAAAGATGAAGAAAAGGATGGAGTGCAAGGCGCTCGGCGAAGGGGAAACCGCAGCAACCTGATGGTTGTGAGGATTTCACCAAGACGAGCAACGCCGCAATCCGCCTTTTAGAAGCTGTTTTAATTTTTCTCACATTTATTTTTATGTGTTCGTTCTTTTGGTGTCTTTTTGGTCATATTTTCCCATTTTGTTCGTCATTTAACACCGCTAAACTCCTCTCAAAACGAAAAAATCTGACTCAAAAATACATCTCAAAATAACTGAACAAAAAATTAAAACAGCTTCTTATTCGCTTTTTGCCAAAATTTGCAGGTGATAGTCGGCGCGTATCTTGTCGATTATAGAGCAGACAAGTTCATAGGTTCGGCTGTCAGGGGTGTATCGTGCCGGGGTGATGAAATTGACGCGCCCCTGCTTGAGCAGCTTGCGGGCAGTCCGGATTTTCTGCGGTATGGCCGGGTTATAGACTCCGATTGAGTGCCCTCCGAACATCTTGACTATCTTCATGCACGGCACGTCAGTCTCTCCGTCGCCGAAATAAATCATGTGCGGGAAAGGAATCCGTTTCTTGTCCTCCATCTGGCTCTCATTCACCTTTTTATTGTCCCGGATGCTGAGTATTCCCTTGTTTATCTTGAACAGGAACTGGGTTTTTGCCGTGTAATCGACTGCCACGCCGGGCCATATCGCCACGCCGTCCTTGTCGTAGATGTATGAGCAGGCGAATATCCGCTTGAATTCGTGGGCAATCGGAGTTCCCTCGATCATCTCGGCGAGTCCGGAGGAGTTTATGTAATGCTCGACGATGACCCCATGCTTCTTCCCGTATTCATTCACCGTCGCGAACCACTCCCTCACTCCGTCGAAAAGCTCGATTTTTTTCCCGAATCGTCTGAAATCCTTTCGGGTGAGGCGAATCCCAAGCCTGCGGGCCTCGTCGAACATGAGCTTCATATAACTGAGTATATTGCTCGCGTCCTGCTCGATGGCAATGTCATCGCTCTCGGTCCAGAACTCCTTCGGGTTCTTTCCGATGGTCTGAATGAATCCGAACTCCTGCATATTGCCAGGAGAAAGCGTCCCGTCAAAGTCATAGACGAGCGCCACTATCGGCTTTTTTCTCATCATATTCAAAATTTTACCACAAAAAATATGAACTTTCGCCACAAATATAGGAAAAACTGCGGTTCATAATGTCTTTTCTTTCTAATTTTGCGTCGTTTCAAGCATATGGAAATTTCAAAAAATTTTGAGTTATGATTAACAGACCGATGATGCATTATTTCACGAGGCTCACAGAGGCTATCCGTTCAAACTGGGAATCTCCCGCTCTATGTAATTATAAAGGGGACGAGTTCACCTTTCAGCAGGTGGCCACGCTCATCGCGAAATTTCATATATGTTTTGAAGAAGGCGGCGTGAAAAAGGGTGACAAGATTGCTCTCTGCGCCAAGAACTCCGCGAAATGGGGAATTTCATTCCTTGCCATCAACACTTACGAGGCCGTGGCCGTTCCGATTCTTGCGGATTTCACTCCGGACAGCATCAATTCTCTCGTCGATCATTCCGAGAGCGTGATTCTCTTCACTAACAATGACATTTGGCAGAAGCTAGATAAGGATGCGATGCCGAGAATCAAGGCAGTTTTTTCAGTTGATGACTTCACTCTGCTTTATTGCACTGACGAAAAAGTCAAGGCCGCGATGGATGACCTTCAGGCGGCGTTCGAGAAAAAATATCCGCTCGGGTTTACCCGCGAGAACGTGAACTACCCGACGGACAACGACAAGGATCTTGCAATCATAAACTACACCTCCGGAACGACGAGCGCTCCGAAGGGCGTTATGCTCCGCTACGAATGTCTCAGTGCCAATGTCGAATTCGGACAGGAGCACATTCCTTCCCATCCGGGCGACAAGATCGTGTCGATGCTGCCTATGGCGCATATGTATGGGATGATGTTCGAGCTGCTTTATCCGCTTTGCGGCGGCTCGACGATTTACTATCTCGGCAAGACTCCTACGCCGGCTCTTCTGCTCGGCGCGATGAAGGAGGTTCATCCTTACCTGGTGATTACCGTTCCCCTCGTGATGGAGAAGATTTTCAAGTCTGCGGTGCTTCCTGTGCTTTCAAAGCCGGCGGTTAGGTTCGCCCTCAGGATTCCGGGACTCAACAGCTTGATTTATAAGAAAATCCGTGGGAAATTGTTAGATGCCTTCGGCGGTAAGGTCCGTATGATAATCATGGGCGGCGCAGCCCTTAATCCTGACATCGAGCAGTGGTTCAGGAAGATAGGTCTCCCGTTCACCATCGGCTACGGAATGACCGAAGCCGCTCCGCTTCTCGCCTATGAGGACTGCCGGCGCTTCGTTCTCCGCTCGTGTGGCAAGGTTGTTGATAGAGCAGAGGTTCGCGTCGATTCCGAGGATCCGCAGCATGTCGTGGGACAGATTCAGGCCCGCGGAACGAGCATAATGAGCGGTTACTATAAGAATGATGAGGCTACTAAGGCTGCATTCACCGAGGACGGATGGCTTAATACCGGTGACCTCGGAGTGATTGATGCTGACGGGAACATATTCATACGCGGACGCAGCAAGAATATGATTCTTTCCTCGAACGGGCAGAACATCTACCCGGAGGAGATTGAGGCATTGGTGAATAATCAGCCTTATGTTGTGGAATCCGTGGTCGTTGACAGAGCGTTGAAACTTGTGGCACTTGTCTATCTTGATAAGAAACAGATTGAGGCTGATGGACTTGACGGCGAGGCAGTATCAGAGAAGATGCATGATATGCAGGTAATTCTCAACAAGGCGCTTCCGTCATACAGCCAGATTTCCAAGGTTGAGATTGTCGAGGAACCGTTCGAGAAGACGCCGAAGATGAGCATTAAGCGATTCCTCTATAAGTAAGAGCATACATACTGCTTAACATACATACAACGTTTATTTTTAAGGAAGGTCAGTCCCCGTTGTGAAACGGGGCTGACTTATTTTTTTTGCAGCACCCTCTCCTGCATGACAGATGACTGACAAAATGTCGGTCGTCTTCTATTGGTATCGAGTTTGAACAGCGGAGTCGTGTTATTATATGTAAATTTAAATATTAAAAATATTATGGCAAACGGAAAAATAGGTGTGACGACGGAAAACATATTTCCGGTAATCAAGAAATTCCTTTATTCGGATCATGAGATATTCCTGCGTGAACTGGTCGCGAATGCGGTCGATGCGACGCAGAAGATGAAGGCTCTTGCCGCTTCGGGCGAGTATAAGGAAGAACTCGGTGATTTGAAGGTACATATCGAACTTGATGAGAATGAGAAGACTCTGAAGATTATCGACAATGGTATTGGCATGACTGAGGAGGAGGTTGACAAATACATCAACCAGATTGCATTCTCTTCGGCAGGTGAGTTCCTGGAGAAGTATAAGGATCAGATCGGCAGCATAATCGGTCATTTCGGACTTGGTTTCTACTCTGCATTTATGGTCGCCGACAAGGTGCGGATTGAGACTCTTAGCTGGAAGGAAGGCGCGAAGGCCGTGCGGTGGGTCTGCGACGGCTCTCCTGAATATACTATGGGGGATTGTGACAAGACGGAGCGCGGTACGGTTGTAACTCTCTACATATCAAAGGATGAGGCAGAGTTCGCCACCAAGGCCAGAGTTAAGGCTCTGCTTGAGAAGTACTGCAAGTTCATGCCGGTTCCTGTGGTTTTCGGAAAGAAGCAGGAATGGAAGGACGGAAAGTATGTCGATACCGACGAGGACAATGTTATCAATACTGTGGAGCCGATATGGACTCGCAAGCCTTCCGAACTGACGGATGAGGACTACAATAAGTTCTACCATGCCCTATACCCTATGGCTGATGATCCTTTGTTCCACATTCATCTGAACGTTGATTTCCCGTTCAATCTCACGGGTATTCTCTATTTCCCCAAGATTAAGGATCAGATGGAGATTTCCCGTAATAAGATTCAGCTCTACTGCAACCAGATGTTTGTAACGGATTCTGTGGAGGCCATCGTGCCTGATTACCTGACTCTTCTGCATGGAGTTATTGACTCTCCGGATATTCCCCTGAACGTTTCTAGGAGTTATCTTCAGTCGGATGCTAACGTCAAGAAGATTTCCGGCTACATCACCAAGAAGGTTGCGGACCGGCTTGAGGAGATTTTCAAGAAGGAGAGGCAGTCTTTTGAGGAGAAATGGGACAATGTGAAGATTTTCATCGAGTACGGAATGATTTCGGATGAGAAGTTCTGTGAGCGGGCGCTCAAGTTCTGCCTGCTCAAGAACACGGACGGAAAATATTTCAGCATCGAGGACTATCGCAAGGCAATCAAGGCGGAGCAGACCGACAAGGACAAGACGCTTGTCATTCTGTACGCGACGGATCCTCAGGCGCAGTACTCCTACATCGATGCCGCGAAAAACAAGGGCTACGATGTGCTGCTGCTTGACTGCCATCTTGATTCCTATTTTGTGAACATGCTGGAGACCAAGCTTGAGAACGTGAAGTTCGCTCGTGTGGATTCCGACAGCGTTGACAGGCTCATTGTCAAGGAGGACAGGAAGAAGCCGGAGCTTTCCGAGGACGAAAAGAAGGCGCTGGACGAGATCTTCAAGGCCGGTCTCCCGACAGAGATGGAGTGGAACATCGAGGCTGACAACCTCGGCAGGGACGCGGCTCCGGTGCTCATAACCCAGTCGGAATTTATGAGACGTTACCGAGAGATGTCCAAGCTCGGGGGCGGACTGAACTTCTACGGCTCTATGCCTGAGTCCTACAACCTGACGGTCAACCTTGAGAATCCTCTGGTCGAGGCTCTCCGCAGTGCGGACGCTTCTACGGATGAGGCAAAGGCGGCACGCGGTGAGAAGGCCCGTCAGATTACAGACCTTGCTCTGCTCGCGAACGGGCTGCTCAAGGGTAAGGGGCTTGCAGACTTTATTTCGCGGAGCTACAGGTTGCTGTAGCGGGGCTTCAGCATGAATCTTCTGGCCCGGACGGTTTCCTTCGCGGGAAGCTTGTCCGGGCTTTTTGTTTTGTGGCATTCAGGCGGGCGGCGTGGAATTGTCTTCCGGGGGGCACAAAATAAAATGTTGTATCTTTGCAGCGGCTTGGCATAGATTTTCCTTTAATCATGCCGTTTGCATGGAAATTTTATTTGAAGGATGATGAAGTTATATAGGAAGCTTACGGGGTTCAGAGAGAAATATGTCGATACTCTGGCGAAGTTATACGATTATTCCACGACGTTCTATGAGAACCGGCAGATGTCGGAGATGCTCGGGACTGATTTGAAATACACATACGGCTCGTTCAAGCATCGCTGCGATGAACTGTCGAGAAAGCTCTCCCAGTACGGCATCGGGGCGGGGGAGCGCGTCGCAATCCTGTCGCAGAACACTCCGAACTGGACGGTAGCATTCTTTTCGGCAGTGGCCTTCGGGAGGGTTGCCGTGCCGATCCTTCCCGATTCGTCGGAGAATGAGGTTACCAACATACTTGAGCATTCGGGATGCAGGGCTATATATGTGTCGAAGAAATATCTTCCCAAAATCAAGCCCGAACTGATTAAGAAGCTGACCCTTGTCATTGACATTGAGACCTTTGCGGTCATAAGCCGGGACGACGACGCATTCACCTGCGACGGACGCACGATTGCCCCGCAGCCGGATGACCTGGCGACGATAATCTACACCTCGGGCACTACAGGAAGCGCAAAGGGAGTGATGCTGAGTCATAGGAATCTCTGCACAAACATAGTTATCTCCTATCATGCACACAAGACCGACGAGAAGGATATCTGGCTGTCCATACTCCCGATGCCGCACACCTATGAGATGAGCATAGGCATGCTCTACCCGATGTTCGTCGGCGCCAAGGTTGTCTATCTTCCGAAACCGCCCACGGCCACGGTGCTGCTCGCCGCGCTGAAGAAGGTACGGCCGACAATCATGCTTTCCGTGCCTCTGATTATAGAGAAGATGTATAAGGCGAGCATCCTTCCGACCATTCAGAAGAGCCGTGTGCTTAAATGGATGCACAGAAAGATGGCCTGTCTCCTGTACTGGTTTGTCGGTCTGCGCCTGAAGAAGACTTTCGGGGGACGCATCAGGTTTTTCGGAATAGGCGGAGCGAAGCTGAACCCGGCCGTTGAGAAGTTCCTCAAGAAGGCCCATTTCAACTATGCTATAGGCTACGGAATGACCGAGTGTGCGCCGCTCATCTGCACTGCCGGAGTGAAACAGACTCATGTCGGCACCACAGGAGGGGCTGCATACGGGGTGGAAGTGAAGCTGATAAATGTGAATCCGGAGACCGGAGAGGGCGAAATCGTCGTGAAGGGCGACAATGTGATGCTCGGGTACTACAGGGATCCGGAGAGGACGAAGGCCGCGTTCACGGAGGACGGATGGTTTCGGACCAACGACCTTGCCTCGGTCGATGAAAAGGGGCGCTACAGCATAAAGGGACGTCTGAACAATATGATTCTGGGGCCTTCCGGCGAAAACATATATCCGGAGGAAATCGAGAAGGTCATCAACGACATAGACGGGGTGGACGAGTCGCTTGTGGTTGAGCGTGACGGCAAGCTTGTGGCTCTGGTGCAGCTCAACAGCAATGTCCTTGACTGGAATCAGGAGAGCGAGGATCAGTTCTTCGAGAAGCTTGAGGCCCGTAAGCAGGCAATCATGAACTATGTGAACAAGAAGGTTAACCGTTCGTCTAAAGTGGCGGGCGTGGAGGTTGTCAAGGAACCGTTCGAGAA
The DNA here is from genome assembly GCA_002439805.1 of Bacteroidales bacterium UBA6408. GTDB lineage: Bacteria > Bacteroidota > Bacteroidia > Bacteroidales > UBA932 > Cryptobacteroides. The sequence continues at coordinate 27,204 of DJPQ01000023.1, read as the reverse complement.
GACCGCGACACAGAAGATACGGCGCTTCAAGTACCGTGACGGCGCTGCTTCTGCGGCCTCTTCGGAGAATGGCAAGGGCATCGTCTCCGCCGACGCTCGGAACGCCTCCGCCGACGCTCAGGGCAACGGTTCGGGGGGTAACGAGGCCTGATTCTTTATATTCGCTAAAGTTTGCTAACTTTGCGTGGTTTTTTCAGAAACTGCCCACCCTAAAAATTCGGATGTCGATAGTTTCTTAGTGACGCGTGATTATGACTGTACCATATCAACTGATAAATTTCGGGTTGCGGGTTCTTTCCTTTTTTCCACGGATGGCCTTGAGTTCGGCCTCCCGCGACCCCAAGCATGCAAGTGCAAGAACACTCAGAAGGATTCTATGGAAGGCAAGGAACACCGCCTACGGGAGAGAGCATCATTTCCGCTCAATCCTGAAGGCGAGGACTTCGGAGCAGCTTTTCAGAATGTATGAAAAATGTGTTCCTGCGGCCGAGTATGAGGCGTTCCGCCCTTATGTCGAGCGTCAGAAAAAAGGGGAGAGGGATGTGCTTATTCCGGGAAAGCCGCTGATGTATGCCACCACTTCCGGCACCACGTCGCAGCCTAAGTGGATTCCGATTTCCGAGACATATATGGAGGATGTCTATTCCAAGATGTCGTATGTCTGGCTCGACAATTTCGCCCGGCTTCGCCCGAAGTTCCTGACAGGAGGGCTTGTTGTGTCGGTGGCGAAGGTCGTGGAAGGGTATGCCGAGGACGGGACCATTTTCGGTTCGGTTTCAGGCGTTACCGCCAAGGAATTGCCGGGGTTCATACGCGAGCGGTTCGTCACACCGTCGGAAGTCTATGACATAAAGGACTATACGGCGCGGTACTACACGATGATGAGGCTCGCGATAGCCCACAGCGTCACATATATCGTCGCGCCTAACCCATCGACAATTCTCGAACTGGTGCACAATGCGGAGGAATATTTTGACGATTACATCACTGACATAGAGAAAGGGACGCTGTCCGCGAAGTTCGATGTTTCCGATGAAATCCGCGCGGCTCTTGCTCCCGTGATGATTCCCGACCATGAGAGGGCGGAGTTCCTGCGTCGCGTAAAGGCGGGGCATCCTGTGCCTCAGATTAAGGACTGGTGGCCTGAGCTTCAGTTCCTCTCTTCATGGAAATGCGGCAACACTGCAATCGCTTCCGCAAAGGTCGCGGAGCAGCTCCCGTCCTGCTGCTGTTATCAGGAACTCGGATATTTCGCTTCCGAGTGCCGTTTCGGACTTGTCCTTGACGAAGGCATCGACTCCACGCTCTTCCCGCACTACCACTACTACGAGTTCGTCGAGGAATGCGACCTTGAGAACCCGGACCCCCGCTTTTACCGTCTGCACGAACTGAAACAAGGGCATCGCTACTGCGTCTATGTCACCACGCTCTCGGGACTTTACCGCTACAATATGAACGACCTCGTCGAGGTAGGCGGCTGGTATCACAAGACCCCTAAGATACATATGGTGCAGAAAGTCAACGGGATAGTGAGCATCACCGGCGAGAAACTCTACGAGAAGCAGTTCATCGAGGCAGTGCGTCTGACCGAGAAGGAAACCGGCTGGAAGGTCAATTTCTTCATCGGATTTGCCGATCCTGAGGAGTCCCAATATGATTTCTATTACGAGTTCGATGATCGTCGCATACGTCAGGTCAAGGCCGACCAGTTCACGGAAATTGTCGACAAGCATTTGCAGAAGATGAACATAGAGTATGAGTCCAAGCGTGCCTCTCACCGTCTCAAGGCTCCGAAGGCTACGGTTCTGCGCAAGAACGCCTACGACCTCTTCAAGAAAATCAGCCTCAGCGAGGGCGCACGTGACGGCCAGTTCAAGCTCGTGATGCTCCTTCAGGACGCCCGCCGCCAACGCTGGATTGACTCCCTGAGCGAGGAGTAGGATGGTCAGTTCCTCAGGCACCCGATAGGAACTACCAGCACTCCGTCTTCAGGCCGCCTGTATGCGTAGTCCCCGTTCCCTGTCAGTACCATGAGGAATGACGGATGGCTCATCTTGTCCGTGTCTATTTTTTCTGCGAGCTCGACAAGTGTTTTCGCGCCTTCATCGATTGCTGACGCGCCTCCGAGTTTTATTACAATGAGTCCGTATTTGCCATTTTGCAGATGGATTACAGCGTCGCACTCCAGGCCGTTCTTGTCGCGGTAGTGATAAACTGTTCCATCGATAGGCTCTGAATAGATACGCAGGTCTCTGATTGCGAGGGTTTCAAAGAGGACCCCGAATGTTTCCAAGTCATTCATGAGGTCATTTGGACCGATGCCCAAAGCCGCCGTTGCGATGGATGGGTCTGTGAAATATCGAGTGTCGGATGTCCTGATTGCAGTCTTGCTGCGGATGTTCGGATTCCAGGCCAATGAGTCCTCAATTACGAAGATTCTTTTTAGGGCATTGATGTACGAGTAAACAGTGTATTCCGTTAATGATTGCTCCTCATTATTCCGGATGTCAGCCAAGATGGTCCCGAGCGTCGCCTGACTTCCCTGATTCCTGGCGTATGATCTCATCAACCTTTTGGCGAGTTCTTCATTTCTTTCTACATCGTCAACCCGTGATATGTCGGAACTTACGACGGCTTTGAAGTACTCTTTAGCTTGTAGCAGCGCCGCTTGGGGGCTTTTCTTCAATGTCGCCTTTGGCCATCCTCCGCGACAGGTGAGGAATGCAAGCTCTTTGAGGTCTATATTGCTTGTGCCTTCGACTTTTTCCTCATTGTTCTCAAAAAGTGTGGACAAACTTACGTCACCTGTTGATTCTCCGGACTCCCAAAGGCTCATTGTTCTGAGTTTCATCCGTGCGATTCTTCCTGTTCCGGAATGGAATATTTCCTCGCTTTCTTTTTTAGGAGTTGGGGGCACGGCGGATCCGGTGAGAATGAATTGTCCGTCATCATCACGGTCATCTACCTCGTTCCTGACGGCATCCCAGAATTGTGGCGCAACTTGACATTCGTCAATTAGTCTTGGGGTTTCGCCTTGCAGTAGGTAATGAATATTCGTTCTGGCCATTGCAAGATTCTGCTCTCTGGTCTTTGAATCTGACATTCGGAGGATGCTGTTGGCCTGTTGTTTTGCCAAGGTCGTTTTGCCGCAGAATTTTGGACCCTCAATCAGAACCGCGCCCATTGCATCCAGCAAGTCCCTTAATGTCTTGTCTGCTATTCTGTTTTTGTAATCACTCATTTGTGAATTTGTTTTCTGATGCAAAAATAATGTTTGTTTCTGAAAATGAGAAATTTAGAAGAAAATTATCGAGGCACTTGGCCGATTTTTATCGAGGCAGTTGGCTTTGGTTAGTCTTATTTCCTATAGGCAAAATAAATTTGGAAATAGGCAAAATAAATTTGGAAATTTCGGATGGGGGGGGGTATCTTTGCCTAAAATTTTGTAAAACTATGAAAAAGACGATTTTATGCGCGATGGCGCTTGCCGCCGCTTGTTGTGTGGGCTGTGACAAACTGCCTGGTTCGGGAAATGAAGGGAATGGCGTCTGGATCGCGAAACATCCGTATGTTGCGGCTGAGAACAGGATTACCTGCATCACCGGGAGTTATTCCGATGGCAGGGAGTGGGAATGGGGACCAAATATCTGGGAATTTGAGTATGATTCAGAAGGGCGGCTTTCACGGATTCTTGAAAAATCAGAGACTTTAACCTGGGCTGAGACTGTGTTTTCCCGAGACGGCAGCGGAAAACTTTCTTCGGCAGTCATAACTGTTGTGCCTGACGACGAAGTGGAAAACTGGGACGGCTACTACGACATAGGGTGCGGAGACGTGATAAATGTTTCTTTGGCATGGAAGGAGAACGGTGTCGACGTCAAGACTGACTATCCTGACTATCCTCTGAAAAGCTATGAATATGCCCTGTCTTTTGATGACGACGATAATCTTCGTTCTGTGGCGTGGGGAGAGCTTGGTTCCACGGACACTTTCGTTTGGAAAAGTGGTGACAGAGTTTCTTTTACAACTACAACATATACGGGTGACAAGGTTGATGTCAATTATAAATATTCCGACAAAGAGAACAAATTTTGTGGCGTCTGCCTGAACTCGTTCATTGAGCCGGAGGATTGGCTTCCGATAGAATCTGCAATTGTTCTGAATGATGAAATAGTCGGTCTTCAGACAAAACATCTGCTTTCGTCAGTGACGACAGGAGAGGAACATTATGACATTTCATATACTTTCAACGACTCCGGGAATGTGGCGACAATGACACGGGCAACGAAAGGCAATGAACATGAAAAGACTGTATGGCACATTTATTATGGCGGTGAAACGTCGTCAACAGATCAAAAGATGCGAGAGCCGAAGGACATCACTATGTCTTCGATGTCCCTCTGAATGATAAGGGTATGTCCGTGCTTCTGAACAGACCGGTGATTCGAAGGCGCGCCGTATGCGTTTGAACCCGGATTCATTTTCCGGCGCGTTTGCAGAGTTCTCCCCTGAACTTCTCATTCACAAAATCCTCCTTTACGACGCTGCGTTTTTCGCGCATCGCGGTCTCGAATATTCCCGAAATTCTCTATTCCTCTTCAGACGAAATGGAGATCTTGTTCGACGTCATCCATCCTTTCAACGCGAACAGGGCCTTCGGGGCGCACAGCGGGCGCATCCATGCATAGTCTTCCCACGAAATCAGCTGCCATGTGCACCGGAGCAGATGAGTCCTCACAATCCGTCCAGAGTTGAAGTCTCTCTCAAAAGCCTCTAAGCCACCGCCCACCGCATTGCCCGGTACTCCTGCGCCTGCATCGCGCCCATCCATGATACGACTTCCGCAGACGTGTTAAACTGCGGACATACAAGCTGTTGGTTCAGAAGTCTCGACGAAATCGGGTTCATATTCATTCTCTTCCATTTTTCGGCTCATCAATGACACTGTTGCCCTCGGCGCGCTCATAGGCAAGAATGCGGGCATCCTCGTTTCTTGCCTGTTTTTCGTCATATTCGCGGTCCCAGCGGCGGTAGTATTCAATCTGCGGGTCTTCAAATAGGCTCATCTGCTCCGTCTTGTCGTGAGTGAGGTCTGAAACGCCGAGGCCTACCTGCCGGACGGGAGTGCGGCCGTCCCAGATTTCGGCGAGCAGTTTCCTTGCACCGTTGAGAATGAGGGCCGTGACGTCGGTCGGCTGCGGCAGTCTGCATTGCTTCTGTGCCACGCTGAAGTCGCTGCGCTTCACGAATGTGGAGATGACCGAACCCCTGAAACTGTGGCGTCGCATCCTGTGGGCGACGATGCAGGCGACCTTGAAAAGTTCGCGGTCGAGAGCCGCCGTCTCCGTGATGTCCTTCGCGAAAGTCCTTTCCGCGCTGATGCTCTTGGCCTCCTGCTCGTCGGTTTCCACGGGCTCGTTGTCGTGTCCGTTGGCGTTCTCGTGCAACTGTCCGGCATATTTCTTTCCCACAATCTTCGCCAGCGCCGCCTCCGGTCTTGCGGCGAGGTCTCCTATGGTGTAAATCCCGTAGGCCGCAAGTTTCTCCCTCGTCTTCTTCCCGACCCATAGCAGTTCCCCGACCGGAAGCGGCCACATCTTTGCGGGAACTTCCTCTTCCCAGAGCGTGTGAACCTTGTCCGGTTTCTCGAAGTCGGAGGCCATCTTCGCGAGCAGCTTGTTCGAGCCGATGCCGACATTGACGGTGAATCCGAGCTTCTCGTGAATCTCGTCCTTGAGCCGGGTCGCAACTTCCACCGGATCCTTTTTATAGAGCCTGAGACTCATGTCGATGAAGCATTCGTCAATAGAAAACTTCTGAAGCACCGGAGAGTAGCTCCGGCATATCTCCATGAACCCGTCCGAGCACTTCTTGTACCATGTCCAGTCGCCGCGGACTATGACAAGACCGGGACAGGCGCGCAGCGCCATGCTGACAGGCTGGGCGGTCTTGATTCCGAGTTTCTTCGCCGGCATCGAGGCCGCTGTGATTATGCTCCTGCGGTCGGACGGGGAACCGGACACGACGGACGGGACGAGCCTGATGTCGGATCTGCCTTCAGACATAAGTTTGACCGCGCTCCAGCTGAGGAACGCGGAGTTCACGTCTATATGAAATATTGCCCGCCGCATAGTTCGTGCGGCAAATTTAGTGATATTTTCACACTTTCTTCTGCGATTTTATTGAGACATGATGTGGATTACGGCATTCACGATCACCATCCATTGAGGGTCGGTTTCGAAGCCTATGCCGGCGGCGGAGCTGGCTTTGAGTGGCGTCGGGCGGAAGGTCATGCCGGAGTCGGCGCAGATGCGGTAGAGCTCGGACGCGCGGGAATGCGCCTGGACGGCGTCGAGAAGGTAGCCGAGGCGTTGGATTATCGCCGTCGGAAACTCTTGGAGAATGGCAGTTTTGTCGGCTCCGAATTCAATCCCGGCGGCAAGGACGGTGAGGGCTTCGGCTACACGGGCGAGACCGCCGACCTCGCTTTCCTTCTGGACGAGGTCAAGGGCGGTGAGCAGAGGAGACGAGACATTGACCGGACCGAATGCGGTTTCGATGCGGAGGATTTCCGAGGAAACATCGTTCTGTCTGGCATAGAATTTCACCGGCCGTCTCTTTCTCCTTCCGAGGGTCATCCGTTCCCCGATGACCATCACCGAAAAGTCCCCGTCTTCTCTGGCATTTTTGCCTCCGTTGTCGCTTTCATCGTCGATGTCGCCCTTGCATTTACCATCACTTCCGCTTCCGTTTCCACTTCTGCCATCATTCCCGTATCCTCCTCCGTCGTCGGCTGCTCCACTATCGCTCTCAGATGGGATTATATTCCGGTATATGTCAACTGCGGACATCAGCGCGACATAGTACTCCCGCCCGGCGAACTGCATCATCCTGTCAACATAGAGCAGCGGAGGCACATTCCCACGCTCGCGGTATTTTGGTGCAGCTACTACATAAAAGAACTGGCATGGGGAAATCAGCGCACCCTCCTGTTCAAGCTCGGCCAGTCTTTCCGACAAATTGTTCTGTCGGGAGTAAATCACAGTCTCGTCATTCATTCGCCAACGCATATCGCATCATGTTAAATGGTTCAACATATCCTGCAAATTCCTGTAGGACAGAGCGGAATGTTAAAAAACAAAAAGCGGGTCAGGTACGATATAACCTAACTCGCTTTGCGGACTCTTCTGTTCCGCGGCATTCATTCTTTTCTGCTATGGGACTTGGCGGCTGTGTCTCGCTTCTTCGCCGCACAATCCCTTTGCACGGCAAATGTATGAAAAATTCTTTCAGGAGCGACCTTTCGTGAGCGTCTTTTTTCCATATTTTTTTGAAGGTTTCTTACTCGCGACATCAAGTTCTCGGCGCATCCGGACGAGTAGCCTGTTTGACTTCTTCCATTAAGGCATTCTGGGCTGGCGAGTGCTTATGCAGTGCGTGTGCTTCAAATTTTGCGTTCTTTGCTTCAATATTTTTGACGCAATAAGGGTCGTTTTCCTAACTTTGCATCAAACCAAATTGCATGCACTGAAATGAAAAACCGTTTGTTGTGCCTTGTAGGCATTTCTTTTTTGATTTTTTGCCTTGCAGCGGTCTCTGCCAAGGCTTTTGACCCAAGTCTGTTACCGAAGAAACCCTCGCTCGGAAAGATTCACGTCGAGTGGGAGGACGCAAAACTTCTTGCAAAGGGAGGTTATGCCCGCGTGCATCGCCTGAACGACGGAAGGTATATGGCAGTTTATTCACGCGGAGGGGACGGATGCTTCAAGTTCAGCCCTGACGGTTGGACCGGATGGTCGGCGCAGCGGCCGGCTATGGTTCACGGCGACTATGAATCGGCGGTTCCGGTCATGGTTTCAAACGCCGAATTCGCGCAGCTGAGCGGGAACAATCCTCATCATCCCGGACGGATAATCTATGCCGGCAACATACGCCCGCTTGAAAACAGGAGCTCGCGTACTCCGTTCACGATTGCAATCGTCACTTCTGACGACGCGGGAAAGACATGGAGCGGAATCCGCGACGTCTATAAATCCAAGACCTGGGACAAGGACGTGCTGCGCGGATGCTATGAGCCGTGCGTGCTTGAACTTCCGGACGGAACCGTGCAGATTTACTTTGCCGACGAGACGCCTTACTATGAGAGGCGGCTGCCCTACCAGAACATCTCCGTCATCGAGTCAAAGGACGGCGGCGACACCTGGGGGCCGGCCCGCATCGTGTGCTACAACGAGAAATTCCGCGACGGGATGCCCGTGGCGATGATATATGGGGACTGGATATATGTCGCGATTGAGGCGAACGGGCAGAACGTGAAGTTCCATCCGCAGATTGTGTGCACGAAAATCTCCGACAACTGGAAGACTCCGGTCTATGGCTCTTCGGTTAACCGTTTCGATCCGTTCCGGACTTCGATGGAGAGCGCATACATCTATTCCGGAGCTCCTTATATAATAAAGACAGACAACTATTTCGTGATATGCTACCAGTCGTCCGAGGGGGCGCTGGAGCCGACGACGAAAAATTCCGTGATGGAAATGGCCGTGTGCAGGATTGACGAGATGAAGGGGCATGAGTTCCTGACAATGAGGGAGCGCATACGCCCGTTCGACATTGACCAGACGCGGGACAACGGGCTGTGGAACTCCCTCTGCGACCTCGGAAACGACACCATTCTCGCCGTCACGCAGCTGAGCGGAAGCATATATATAAGGAAAGGGAAGATTGTAACGGAGTAAGATGTCATTTCGGCGGCGCGGAGTGGCATCCGTAAGAATTTGTACCACAAGAAAAGCACTGATGAATAATGAAAAACGGAATAACCTCAATATTTGCGATGATGACGGCTGCAATGGCGGTCGCAGCCTGCACCGGTGAGCCTCAGCCTAATCAGCAGCCGGGAACAGAGCCGGAAACTGAAATCAAGACTGTCTTTACGGCATCGACCGTGGAGACCTTTACAAAAACCTCTATCGGAGACAAGACTGCGGACGGGCATTATCCGGTGCTCTGGTCCGAGGGTGACCGCATATCGGTAAATGGTGTCGTTTCGGAGGCTCTGACTGCCGATGAGGCCGGAAAGAACAAGGCAAACTTTACGGTGAAAGGCGAAATGCCGGCAGCCCCTTACACTGCAATATATCCGTCTTCGGCGCGGGTGTCTGAAAACTCAGTGAAGTTCGTGTCAGCCCAGACACCCGCCGAGGCCGGTTTTGACCCGAATGCGGCAATCATGGTCGTGCAAAGTTCCGGAGAACAGCTTGATTTCCACCATCTTGCCGCCTATCTGCGGATTACTGTGGCCTATCCTGAAAACTGCAAACGACGTGCGACCAAGGCCGTGTTCTGCGGGAATGACTCGGAGGCTGTCGCAGGGGAGTTCGGCATCAGCTTCGACGAGAGCGGCGCGCCCGTGCCCGGTTCCGTTAATGGAGCCGGCGAAAAGAACATAACTGTCACGGCATCAGAGACATCTGAGGCAACAGCCGTGACAAATGCCGGACTTACGAATTTCTGCATCGCGATGCCGGCGCTGACATTTGCAAAAGGTTTTCAAATCGAGTTCTCGGATGACAAGGGCGTCTTTCTCAAGGCCGAGACCTCATCAAGTGTAGAATTGAGGCAGGGCGTGATTCTGAAAGCCCCCGAGCTGACCTTCACCGCGCTTGACAACACCACTTCCGACCTTGAAGAGGTAGAGGAGGGGCAGCTCAGGATTGTCTGGGACACGCCGGTGGCGATAGATGCAGGTGGAGGCACTTATGTTCGTGTTCATCGGCTGAATGACGGCCGTCTGATGGCAACTTATACATCGGGCAGTGCCGGTCAGTGTCGTTTCAGTAGTAACAATGGCAATACTTGGATTAAGATGACTACCATTCTTCCTACATATACGGAAAATAACCTGACATACCGTATGGATAATATCGAGTTCGCGCAATTGAGTTCATCAAACCCGTATAAGCCGGGACGAATTATATATGCGGTAAATGAGCGCGGCAAAAGTAGTGGCACAGGCACCTTAAAGACTGCATATCATATCTCAGTTTGCACCTCGGATGATAATGGAGTAAGCAGAAGTGAACTCAAGCGCATTCATACATCTGCGGCTTCTGTCGGATGTTATGAACCATTTATTCTTGAACTTCCGGACGGAACCGTTCAGATTTATTTTGCGGATGAGATGGCGACAGGCAATCCTCCGTATCAGAAAATACGGGTAATCGAGTCAAAGGACGGCGGTGAAACATGGGTCAATCTTCGCGATGTGTGCTATACTGAGACACGCCGGGACGGTATGCCTACGGCAATGCTGTATAATGACAACATTTATCTCGCTATTGAGCATTATGCCGCAGACGGTGAACAACTTCATCCGCAGGTCGTCTATAATCCGATTTCAGACAATTGGGCGAATACGGTTTATGCTTCGTCGCCATATCGCTTTGACCCGTTCGAGACTTCGCTTGCAAGTTCGACGATATATAATGGTGCTCCATACATAGCACAGACTGACAATTATTTCATAATTGCCTATCAGACAGTGGATGAGAGCAAGTATAGTAATGAAGAAATCGCGAAAAAACATCGGCGTATGGAGGTTCAGATATGCCCTAAGTCGGAAATGACTGCGGCGAAATTCGAGGGAAGGATGCGTGCAAAGATTCGGATTCCTGAAGGAGACGATGTGGAGACCGGAATAAACTGGCCTGCCGTCTGTCCGCTTGGAGGTGACGAGTTCCTCGCCCTTTATGAACTGCATGATATAAAGACAGGGAAACTTCAGGTGAATGCTGTCCGCGGCCGAATAACCACCAGCACGCCGGAGTTTGAATGACTCCTGTCCGGCCTTCAAGTGGGATGCGCTGTCATTGTTTCTGTCATTCCGAGTGAAACGAGGAGTCTTTATCGAGGGAGGGGATGGCTGCACAAAGATATCTCACTTTGTTCGGGATGACAGAGGAAAATCGAGATGACAGTGGAAAACCGAGAAGACAGTTCTGGGTCTTGTGGAATGCAATATTAGAATACTAGAGAATACTTTAGAGAATGCTGATGACTGATAATAACAGATGAAGATAAAAACCTTCATGAAAATTCTCGTGGCAGTGTTGCTGCTGTTCCTCGCCCTGCCGGAAACGGCTCAGGGGGGGGGCAGGACAGTATAAGTTCACCCACCTGACCACCGCGAGCAGCGGCCTGTCCTACGACGGGGTGAGCCGCATCATGCAGGACTCGCGGGGCTTCATCTGGATTGGAACCTACCACGGGCTGAACCGCTATGACGGACGGCGCTTCGACGTCTTCACGGCCGCCGATCTCGGCCTCACCACCGACTACATCAACTGCTTCGCCGAGGACCGCGACGGGAACATCTGGGTCGGCACCGACAACGGCGTGAGCTGCTACAACTATGTCCTCGACCGCTTTGAGCCCCTCACCCGCGCCGCCGACAGCGGGGAGACCATCCGCAACAAGGTGACATTCATCACCTTCGACGGCGACAGACAGATCTGGATGCTCGTGAACGACCAGGGCGTGTTTGCCTACGACACGAAATATTCCCACCTCCACCACATAAGCTACGACACGCTCGGAGTCTCCGGATTCCGGAAGATGCTCGTCTCCCGGCACAGCGGCGTGTGGCTCTCCCGCTACCATTCCGCTCTCTACCACTCTCCTTCGGGTCTTAGGGACAGCGGCGTCATTGAGCCTTTCCCGGACGGGGGCTGGTTTGTCGGAGACGAGATTGAAGGCATATATGAGGGGGCTGACGGGCAGATTTATGTTGCGAGCACACTGAAAGGAATCAGCGAGATAGACCCGGTGTCCGGCTCAATACGCTGTCTTTTCCGCCTTCCTGAGGGTACAGTCCTTTTGGACAGCTTCTTCGAGCGGCAGAGATGGCTCTGGCTCACGACGACAGACGGTGTGTGGAGATACGACCTCATGGGAACCGGCGTGCGGAGAATCGAGCGGGATGCCGCTGACAGATTCTCCCTTTCGGGAAGCTATGTGACCTGCGCATTCGTGGATGACGGCGGCGGCGTGTGGCTCGGCACCAAGGACGGCGGGGTCAACTGGTCCGGACTCGCGCAGACCAACTTCCGCAAGCACTACACGGCTTCCGGAGCCTCGCTTGAGGGCTGCATCGTGAGCGGCTTCGCCGAGGAATCGGGAACCAAGGTCTGGGTCTCGACCGAGCAGTCCGGGCTGCTTCTCTGGAATCCCGAGACATCAGAGGTGGAGCGCGTCACCACTCCGGGCATTCCCGCGACGGTCTGCTCCCCGTGCATTGACGGCCACTACCTCTGGTTCGGCTCGCTGCACGGCCTCTACAGACTTGACACGCGGACCAAGTCTTTGAAGTCCTACGGAGTGCTCAAGAAAAAGAGCGGCCGCAGCGACCCCAAGGTCTATCTCGTGCACAGGACATCGAACGGCGACATCTATGCCGGAACGACCCTCGGACTTTCTGGATATGACAGGGAAAACGACCGTTTCGAGGATATGGGAATATTCGATGGCGTGTTCCTCACCTCAATGGACGAAGACGCGAAGGGGAATCTGTGGCTCTCGTCATTCGCATCGGGGATATATCGCTGGAATCCGTCGAACGGAGAAATCCTCCATCTTTCGCAAGACGACGGGCTTCCGGACAATAAGGTGGCGTCCATTCATGTCGATGCCGGCGGTCGTGTCTGGGCGATAGGGTTCAGCCACGGTTTTTCCGAATATATTCCCGAAACCGGCAGATTCTCGACCTGCGACAGCTCGAACTTTCCCTCCCTTCCGACCGACGTGTTCTTCCGCTGCGTCGAGGACCGCAGCGGCTGCCTGTGGCTCGCCTCCGATTCGGGGCTTGTCCAGTTCAATCCTGAAACTTCCGGCCTGCGTCTCTACACGGAAATCGAGGGGCTTCTTGACACCAAGCTCACCAACAGCGCCCTGCGGCTCTCATCCGGCGAACTATGCTTCGGCTCCGACAACGGGTTCATAAGCTTCTCTCCCAAGAGGCTGCGCACCGGCGGGCATCCGGACATCATCATCTCGCGCCTTCATGTCGGCGACGCGGCCGTAACGACCGATGACAACCTTGACCTTTTAGACGACATAAGGCTCGACCATGACCAGAATTCATTCGGCTTCGACTTTTCCGTTCCGGATATGTCGGCGGCATCCTCGTCGTGGCTCCAGTGCCGTCTGAAGGGATATGACACCAAGTGGAGGGACATATCCGTGTCGCGCTCCGCCTTCTGGTACAATGTCCCTTCAGGCACATATACCCTTGAACTGCGATCATCGACCTCGTCGTCCGAATGGCACGGGGCTCATGTCCCGCTGAAGATAATCATCCGTCCGCCGTTCTGGGCATCCCCGTGGGGCATCGCTCTGATTGTCCTCTTCGCGCTCATGATTGCCGCCGGCGTTTTTGTCGCGGTGTGGTGGAACGTCGAACGCAAGAGCCGCCAGATGGAGATGGACTACCGCCGCTCGAAGGAGGAGGAGGTCTTCCGGGAGAAAATCAACACCGTCTCGCAGATTGTGGGACTGCCGAAGAAGGACCAGGATTTCCTTGCGGAGTTTGACGGCATAGTCCGCGAGAATCTTTCCAATGCCTTGTTGTCCAATGAGATAATCGCTGAGAAGATGGCCGTCAGCCCTTCGACGCTCGTGCGCCGCATCCGTCGCCTGCTGGACACGTCCCCGAACAACTATGTGCGCAATCTCCGCCTTGTCGTTGCCGCCGAGATGCTGCGCGAGCCTCACGGGAACAACATTTCGGAGATATGCTACGCGGTCGGATTCTCGAATGTCTCCTACTTCGCCAAGTGCTTTAGGGAAATGTACGGAAAGACGCCGACCGTCTTCGCGGAGGAGATGAGGGGAAAGGAAAACGCCCCGGCGGAATCATGATGTGGATGGAGGATATAAATGTGGAGTCATGATGGTGATGGAGAATATAAATGTGGAGCCATGATGAAGAATATAAGATGATGGAGAATATAAGATGATGGAGAATATGAATTGAGCGCAATCATAAAGACAGTAATACAGATAAACTGATAATCAATTGAATATGAAAAACAAACTTTCATCTGTCCTTGCAGCCGCAGCAGTGCATACACTTGCCGTTGCTGCCATTCTTGCGGCTGCTTCCGGCTGTGAAAAGCCGGCGAACAGCGAAGAACCGGCTCCCGGACCGGCGCCGGAAAAGTCTGTCAGCCTCAGCCTCGGCAGCGGGACTTTAACCAAGACCGTCCTCGGTGAACCTGACGGTTCGGCCTATCCGGTCTATTGGTGCGAGGGCGACCGCATCGCCGTGAACGGGCAGCGCTCAGAGCCTCTCCACGGGGTGGGGGACAAGACCACCGACGCGACGTTCAGTGTGTCCGGAGTCAGCGCCCCTTACGGCGTGGTTTATCCGAGCTGGATTTGTGGCTCGATGGACGGCAATTCTGCCGAAATCACTCTTCAGACAGTCCAGAAATGGATTCCAGGCTCTTTCAGCAACGGTTCCGCCGTGCTCTACGGGCAGTCGGATGCCACGGATTTCACGCTCACTAACCTCTGCGGCGTGGTGCGGTTTCCAGTGGATTTCGGGAAATATGAGATTACCGACATCACGCTCACGAGCCTCGGGACACCACTTGCCGGAAAGTTCAGCCTGAATCTTGCGACTGGTGAACTGACTGCTGTTGAGGCCGGGCAGGACATCTCTCTCTCCATTCCTGAAGGCGGTTTTGCGGCTGGTTCGGGTGCTGGTTCAGATGCCGGCTCGGCTGATGGCTCAGGCGATGGTTCCGGCGCTGGCGGAGCGGCTGGAGCCTCCAATGCCGTTGAACTGAACTTCTGTGTGCCTGCGGGGGAATATGCCGAAGGGTTCAACCTCACGATTACCGAGAAATATGGCCGCAAGATGGTTATCGAGATGCGCGGGGACACCGCCGTGCGCTCCGGAGTCATAGTCGGCTGGGCCGCGCAGACCTTCGTTCCGAGCGGCGCACTGATAATCACCGACCCTGAGTCTTGGAACAGCTTTGCCGCCGCAGTGAACGCCGGAGACTATTCTTTGTGGAAAGATCCCGAGAGCGGCGAGGTCTCAATCGTGGCGAACATCACTTCCGCCGACGAACTCACCCAGATTCAAAGCTGGGACGGAGTTCTGAACGGCGGAGGCTACACAATCACCCGCAATTCTCTCACGAAGCCGCTCATAAAGAGCATTACGGAGACAGGCATCGTGAAGAACCTCAGGCTTGGCGGACTGCGCACCGAAAAGAGCTCCAACTCCTGCGCGTCTCTTGCCGCAGTCAACCTCGGAACAGTCGAGAACTGCGAGAACAGGGCAGCGCTGACCGCAACCGTCGATGCCAACTTCACTTTCTGCGGCCTTGTCGAGGCGAACGGCGGCGTGATGCGCGACTGCACCAACAGCGCCGACTTCGAGATAAATCTGCCGTTCACTGCAAATCATCTGTTTATGGGCGGGGGTATCGCTTATCGTCCTAATGTCACACTCGCTGACAAAACGACAAAACTCGGTACATTCGAGGACTGTCGCAATGTTGGTAACATAACCATAAAGAAGGCTGCCACAGCCTCTTCCGACCTTTATAAATGTGCAGTTGGAGGCATTCTCGCTTCTGCATACGCCGGAACGACGGAAACTTTTGTCACGCTGAAGAATTGTGTTAATGAGGGCAATATAACGCTGTGGGAGAATACTTTTGGAAATAATCCGAAGACTCAGGGCGCATACTGTGTCGGCGGTATTGTCGGACGAATTGCTCCCGTTTCCGATCAGCTTGACAATAATAAGAAAGTTGTTTGCAACTACATTATCCCCGCGCCGAAAACCGGGTTCTATAGTGAAATCACCGGCTGTTCCAATGTAGGAACGATAGATGTATGCAGTTCCATCGACAGTGGTGCTTCTGCAGGAATGTCCGGGGCGAGACAATGCTATGTCGGCGGTATTGCAGGCATCATTGTCGGACTTTCTGCGAAACCTGCCAAGATTGACGGCTGCACCAACATTGGAAGGATTCTCGCGGGAGGAACGCTCAAACCCTGCTCGCTTGTGGGCGGAATACTCGGCGGAACGGCTTTTTCGGAAATCTCCTCATGCACAAACAGCGGCTCGTTCGGCCTCACGGCCAACACATTGGCAAAGACGCACGCGCAGATTGGCGCAGTCGGAGGCATCGTTGGTCATGTTCTTAAAGTCTCTCCTGTCCCTGCAATAAAGGGCTGCACATCCACAGCCGCTCTTCCAAAGGAGGCGGTTGCCGGATGCTCCGGAGAAATCTACGCCACCGGAAGCAAACCGACCGTCGAATGACAGGAGGACTCCCTCAAGGAAAATAAATGTTTTTCAATGAAACAAGAATATATGAAAAGGATACTTATTCTGACTCTCCTCGTCCTTTCCTCAGCCGCTGCGGCCTTCGCCCAGAGCGTGAAGGTCAGCGGAACGGTGAAGGACAGCGACGGCAATCCTCTGCCGGGAGTCTATGTTATTGACAAGCAGGCAAAGGCCAAGGGCACAGCCACCGACGTTGACGGAAAATACGAGCTCAGCGTCGCCTCGGAGGGCTTCATCGAGTTCAGCTGCCTCGGCTTAGAGTCGCTGCTTGAGCCGGTGAACGGCAGGACGCAGATTGACGTCGTGCTCAAGTCCGAGGCCGCGAAGCTCGACGACGTGGTGGTCATCGCCTACGGAACTGCCAAGAAATCCGACCTCACGGGCGCGGTCTCAGTAGTTGACATGAAATCGCTCGCCGATGTTCCGGCATCCTCCGTCAGCTCCGCCCTTCAGGGCCGAATTGCCGGAATGGACATGATGTCATCGACCGGAGAACCCGGAGCCGAGGCTTCCATCCAGATTCGCGGCGCGAGGTCCATCAGTGCCGGGAACGCGCCTCTTATCGTCGTCGACGGGGTGATTGACGCGGTCTCCGACCTCAATGAAATCAACCCGTCGGACATCAAGAGCATATCCGTTCTCAAGGACGTCTCCTCCACATCGCTCTACGGCTCACGCGGAGCGAACGGAGTCATACTCATAACCACGGAACGTGAGACCTCAAGGAATTTCACCGCGTCTCTCAAGGCCTCGGCTGGCGTGTCCCGCATCATGGGCAGCCTCGATCTGATGGACGCTTCCGAGTTCGCCAAGTACTGCAACATGACGCACTACATCTCCGACTACATGAGCGGAAAGGAGACTCCATCGCGCAACTTCTACTTCTCCGAAGAGGAAATCGCAGCAAAGGGCAAGGGCACGGACTGGATTGACGCTCTCTCGCAGACCGGTGTATATCAGGACTATAGCTTCTCCGCGCAGGGCGGAACCAACATCACCCGCGCCTCGGCGTCATTCGGCTACCACAACGAGAGGGGAGTGGTCATAGGCTCAGGGTTCAGCCGCATCAGCGGAAGGGTGAGCGTCGAGACACAGCCGCTCAAATGGCTCCGCGCCGGCGTGCGTCTCTACTACGCAGACCGCAGCACCGACAAGTCCAGCGCCTCCATCACCGGAACCAACAGCACCGCAGCGATTTACCTCAGCCCGCTGCTCGGAATCAACGACACATGGAACACTTTCGGCTCGGAGTACGCCTCCGGAGGCTCACCGTTCAACAACCCATACATCTGCGCCAAGCAGATAAGCCATGACGTGCGTCAGACTAATCTGAACCTGCTACCGTGGGTGAGGCTCATCTTCAACCGCTACGCCTCCTTCGTCAGCAAGTTCTCCTTCACGACCGACGGCTACAAGTCCCTGCGCTACGCCCCTTCCACCCTTCCTGTGGCACAGCGCAACCTCACCGGAGGAACAGCAACGGCAATCTGGCAGGACCGTCAGATATTCCTCGGCGAGAACACCTTCACCTACGACCGCACCTTCTCGCGCCGTCATACCCTGAACCTCCTCGCCGGATTCACTGCGGAGCGCACCAACATCGACTACCGCTACTTCTACGGAGAGGGCTACATGGACGACAACGTCACCTACAAGAACCTCGGCGGCCTTCTTGACGACCGCAACACCACCAACCGCAGCTACGAGAACATCAAGACCTCTATGTCCGTTCTCGCCCGCGTGAACTACGACTATCTCAAGAAATACTACGTCACCCTCACCATGCGTGCCGACGGCGCGTCCAACTTCGCCGACAACCGAAAGTGGGGAATATTCCCGGCGGCGGCCCTGAGGTGGAACATCAGCCGCGAGGATTTTCTCGCCGGAGCATCGTGGCTCGACGACCTTTCACTCAGGGCGAGCGTCGGACGCAGCGGAAACGACGCCATAGGCTCGTATATGTCCCAGTCCACCCTCACCTCGGACAAGGGCGTGTGGATGCTCGGGGACTACAGGCCGCTGGCATATTACGACACACGCCTGAGCAACGGAAACCTCACGTGGGAGACGACGGACTCATATAACATAGGCCTCAATTTCTCCGCGTTCGGCGAAAGGGTCAATCTTGAAGTCGATGCCTACGAATCGAGGACCTCGGACCTTCTCCTCGCGATGAAGACGAACCAGAGCACGGGCTACGACACATATTTCACGAATATGGGAAACACCCGCAACCGTGGAATCGAGGTCGCCCTCACCACCCGCAACATCGTCACGCGCAAGTTCTCGTGGAGCACGATGTTCACGATTTCGCACAACGACCAGCTCGTCATCGACGCCGGCGAAGACCGTCTCGTGCCGACATATTCCAACTTCCGCAACACCACCCAGCCTCTCTACGGCTACCGCGCCGGCTATCCGGTGAACTCCCTCTGGGGCTACCAGTACGCCGGGGTTTGGCACAGCCAGGACGAGATTGACAGGAACAAGATTTCCAAGACATATGTCAGCTCGGGCACGGAACAGCTCGGAATCTGCCGCTATGTCGATCAGAACAACGACGGGCTGCTCGACCAGAACGACCTTGTCTATCAGGGAAATGCCGACCCGGTGGTCTATGGCGGACTTCAGAACACCTTCACTCTCGGCAACCTCTCCCTCAAGGTCTATGCGACCTACTCATTCGGCGGAAAGATTTACAACATCAGCGAAATCCTCGCCGGGAGCGGTTCCAGGGCCTACAACAAGTACCGCTATATGCTCGATGCCTGGGATCCGGAGCTGAATCCCGACTCCAACATCCCGCGTGCCGGCAAGGAGGACTACAACGCCAGCGACCGCATGATCTATGACGCATCCTACATCCGTCTCAAGGAGGTCTCGCTGAGCTACCGCTTCAACATAGCGAAGAAATGGTGCAAGAGCATCGTGGTGGGCGCGAGCGGGGAGAACCTGCTGCTGTGGAAACGCTACAACGGCTTCGACCCGGACGTCTCCACAAGCGCGACCACACGACGGATTGACAACGGCGCCTTCCCGCGTCCGAGGACATTCGTGATTAACCTTCAGATGAACTTTTAGCCTCGGGAGGACATGGATATGAAAAAGATAGTTTATATTGCCTTGATATGCTTCGGCGCGGTCTCATGCTCGCTGAAGGAAAAGATAACCTCCTACACCGAGGGGGACAAGTACTACCGCAGCGTGGAGCAGATAAAGACCGGACTGAACGCCTGCTACTCTCCGCTCCGCCTGATTTACACGAACATGGGATTCTGGGAGATGTGCGAATGCGACACCGACCTCATGTTCCTGAACGTCGATAATCAGATTGACGCCGTGTGCGACATCGCTCCGGCACGTCCGGGAGCCGCATCCACCGTGTGGCAGAGGGGCTATCAGGGAGTATCACGCACCAACTCAATGGTCTTTTACATCGACAGGGCCGTCTCGGAGGGCTACATTACGGTCGACGATGCCGCTCCGCTCTATGCCGAGTGCGCCGTTCTCCGCTCATTCTACTGGTATCTTCTGACCTCCACCTTCGGCGACGTGCCGTTCTACACCGAGCGCGTGACAGAGGACAACCGGGACGCGATTGTGAAGCTTCCGAGAATGTCAGCCGCCGACACACGCGCGTTCTGCATCTCCGAGCTCCGCTCCAATCTTCCCGCCCTTGAGGCACGAAGGAGCTACGATTCCGGCACCGACTACCGCATGGGACGGGCGCTCGGACTCATGCTCGGAGGCCGCCTCTGCCTGTGGAACAAGGACTGGGACGGGGCCGTGGAGTTCTTCGGACAACTTGAGGGAATTTACGGCGAGCTTTCGCAGTACCCTCTCACGGACGTTCCTTTCAGCGTGAAGTACAGCCGTGAGTCCATCTGGGAGGTTCCTAACACCTATGAGCCTAACGGACTTCAGATTGTGGGCACGCTCGCCAGCTGGACCACCCCACTCCGCGCCCAGAACATCGTGAGCGACGAGTTCGCGCAGGAGGAAATCATCTCGGACGTCTATTACGGCATCGGCATCCCCGAACTCGGTGCGCACGCGATGACCTACACCTCGGCACGCCCGACTCCGTACCTTTGCCAGAACCTTCTGCCATACTCGTCCTCTGACCTTCGCTCCGGCGAATACTCCAACGGCGCGGACAAGGCCCGCGGAGGCTCCGGCAACCTTGCATGGCGCTGGCGCGGCTACGACCCGGACGACTCCGGACGGGCAGGCGAGAAGGAGGTGATGTTCTTCGGCCTCCGCAGGGACGACGGTTCGTGGAACAGGATGAATTCGGCGAGCACTCCGTGGCTCGGCAACAAGTTCTGGTGTCCGGATATGCGCAGCACCCGCGACGCGAACAACTACAAGATTTTCCGCTATGCGGGAGCGGTTCTCGGCCTTGCGGAGGCGCATCTGATGCTCGGGAACACGACTCAGGCCCTCAGTTATCTGAACATGACCCGCAGCCGTGCCGCCCTGCCGGAACTCACGCTCGCCGACGTCGGGGGCAACACCGACCTGCTCATGGAGGAAATCCGCCGCGAGTGCGCCAAGGAGCTTCTCGGCGAGTATAACCGCAAGTTCGACCTTGTCCGCTGGGGCATCTGGTATGAGCGCACCTCGCAGTACAACACCGGCTCGCTCATCAGCCGAAACGTACGCCCTTGCAACCGCTACTGGCCTATTCCGGCCGATCAGGTTGCAGCGTCGGGTGGAGTGCTGACCAATGATGAATACGGAGAGTAATGAAAGGAGGTTGGAGACATCAGAGGGTGTTGGTCCACGCACACGTGGGGGACCGAAACGCGATAGCGTTTTGGTGGTTCCCTCTGATGTCTTCATCCTCCGTCAATACGATATAAACTGATAAAACATTCAAAAATGAAAAAGATATTATACATATTCTTTCTCTTGTCGCTTCTGACAGCCTGCGGACGGCAGCCGGAATTCATCGAGGTGACGGAACTCGGATGCACGGCTCCGGAAATCGCGGTCGATGCGGCAGAGGGGAGCGCGTCCTACGTCGTCATCGCATCATCCGAAGTGACCGCAGAAATCATCGCCGGCGGCGACTGGGCATCCCTCTCCACATCACGCTGGACCGGAGACAACGAAATCGAGGTGAGCTTCAGCGCAAACCCCGGACGGGAGCGCAAGGCTGACATCCGCCTCACCAGCGGCCGGCGCGAGCTCATGTTGAGTCTCATTCAGGGCGGCGCAGAGAACGCCACCTTCCATTTCACCGAAAGGAACGTTACCGTTCCGTTTGAAAACGGCGCTCAATCGGCCCGGTTCGAGACCGTGATTCCGATAGAGAAAATCAGCGGCAGCGTCGTCTATCCCGATGGCGGCGACTGGATTGAGGAACCCCTCGCCAGGGTAAATGCCGACGGCACCTTCATCTATGCCGTCCGCGAAAACCTCAGTGACACACCACGCACCGCCATCATCGAACTCACCTCCACCGACAATGTCGGCCGCGCCCTCACCGCACGGCTCTATGTCACCCAGGGCACTCGCGGCGATGTTCAGACCGTTCCGCTCACGGTCGGCGGTCTCCGCTCCCTCACCTTCGACGATGCTGACCCTGACAACAGCGACCTCGACGCCGACGGCATAATCCTGAAGCCATACGCCCTCACCGGACGTGTCATCAGCGACAACTCCGAAGGCAACGCCGCCCCGAACGAGAATATGTCCGTAATCATTCAGGACCTCACTCTCGCCGGCAGGACAGTATATCTCCAGAGCACGGAAGAAGGCGAATCATACGGGGTCAAACTCATTTTCGACTCGGAGGACGCGCTCTCGCTCAAGAGGTACGACCTCGCGACGGTTTCGCTCAAGGGAAGGAAACTCATCCGCCACACTAATCCCGAGCACTACACTGTAGAGGGTCTCAAGGCCTACGACATAGTCTCCGCCGCTTCCGGCAGCGAGACCGACGTCACGCCTCGCACAAAGACAGTCAATGAACTCACCGACAGCGACATCAACACTCTCGTGACGCTCACCGGCTGCGAAATTCCCGTTTCCAAGGGCGCGTTTGTCCCGATTGACAACACCCGCAGCAGCATAATCAACAAATACCCTATGCCGCTTCTCGACAAGACCGGCAGCACGATTTACCTCCTGACCAACACCACCGCCTCATGGGCGCGTGACGGCAAGGGACTTCCGCAGGGCAGCGGCAGCGTGAGCGGAATCATCGTGAACGAGACCTGCGACAACTTCGAGTGGAACAGCACCGAGGCGGCCTCCGACACCCGTCTGGAGGACTATGTGACCGGGCTCGGCAACATCGGCCGCTACCAGATTCGTCCGCAGAGCCGCGCCGACATCGCCCTCGACGGCGAGCCGTTCACCGGGAAGCTCTGCGAGTGGACCAGCTATGCCGACGTGCTCAACAAGCCTGGTCTGAGTTATTCCAAGCCGGCTCTTCGCGAAATTTCCCCGAGCCAGGACTGGAGCTCCCTCGGCCCTCTTTCCGGCACCGCTTCCGGAATCGTCTCCCAGACAGAAGGCCCGGCATGGTTCGGTGCCTACTGGTTCTCCGGCAACCACGCCGATCCGAAGCTCGACGAATACTACTGGCAGATTGAGTTCTCCACGGCCGCTCTCACCGAGGCAAACGCGCCTCTCTCCGTGCAGGTGGCCGCGTTCAACACAGTCGGAGCCGACGTCGGAGCGCCGCGCTACTGGTGGCTGAAATACTCGACCGACGGCGAGACCTGGCACACGCTCACGGCAGACTCCTACACCGGGAACTTTGTCCAGAACACCTCCGTCGGCACCGAGTGGACCTACACCGTTCCGGACTATCCTAAGAACGGCTCCTACCGCCAGTATCACTGCCCGGGCGCGAAGAACATGTCCTTCACCCTGCCTGTCACCGCCGACCTTTTCGGCAAGGAAGCAGTCTATGTCCGTCTCATGCCGGCGAAGGACATTTCCGGCTACGACGGTCTGCTCCCGATTTCCTACGACGGGGCGACCATCCAGAACGTGAAGCGCTCGTGCCTGTCATATGTGGCTGTGCGATATAACAAATAGGTGTTTTGAGTCTCATAAGAATCTGACTCAAAATACATCTCAAAAATGTTAATTGAATTGAAAACCAAATGTTTATAAATATGAAAAACACTGAAACTAAAAAAATCGTCGGGGGGGGGTATGCTTCACCTGAGATGAAAATCGTGACAACCCGTCTTGAAATGGGATTCTGCCAATCGTTGAACGGACAAGGCTCCACAGATGACCTCTATGAGGTTGAGGGAGCGTTCCAGTGGAAATAGTCTCCTGTTTTGACGATGATTCAATGGGTGCAATGTCAAACTTTTAACTCTTATATGAAGAAAATGAAACGGATATATACTATAACCACAATAATTATGACCGCGCTTGCCCTCGCCGGATGCGCCAAGGAACTTGAAGAGGACGTTCAGAAGCCGGATGCCCCACAGACTGATGATGAAACCATAGTTCTCGGTGCCGTGCTGCCGGATTCCCCAGTTTCATCAGACTCTGCTGATGCCGCTGCGCCTCAGTCCGTAGGCACCAAAACAACGATTTCCGACAACGGTGACAAGACTTACTCCGTGTTTTGGGCAGAAGGTGATGCCATTTCCGTGAACGGTAAGATCAGCAAGGACATCAACATAGACAAGGCCAACCCCAAGAACGCGACATTCACGCTCGATGTCGTAGATGCTCCGTACTGCGCGGTTTATCCTGCCGGAGCGATTGTGGCGGATTCATTTTCAGCGGAATCGGATACGCTGAATGTCACTGTCCCTCAGACGCAGGCATACAGAGAAAATGATTTTGACCAGGCTTCGGCAATCATGTCTGCATATTCAAAATCTGCTTCCGCCGGGTTGGTTTTTAAGCACACGATGGCCTATATCAAGCTGACGGTCACCAATGCAGCCATAAAGAGTGTCCGCATCAACGGGAACAACAATGAGGCAATCAGCGGCGTATTTACTGTAAAATTCTCTGAAACCGGAAATTCTTTCGCACCGAGAAAGGACGAGAAAGGAAAGACTAAGGGCAATACATCCGTGACATATTCCAATGGGGATGCTGCCATCGCGGCAAACACCCCGATGTTCATAGCAATTCCGGCTGCTGACTATCAGAAAGGTCTGACTTTCACGATTGTTGATTCAGAAAATCACTATCAGGTGAAGAAGACATCTGCTTTCACTGCAAACGCCGGCAAGGTCTATCCTACTGAGACAGAATTTGTGGCAGACGGGACTTATGTCGACGGCGGAATATATACGGCAGAGGATTGGAATAACTTCATTCTTGACTTGAATGCCGGTGATTATTCAAAATGGGTGACTACTATTGGTACAGCCAAGGGTGTTCATCTGATGGCAGACATTGATTATCAGTATAATCTGGAGGCTTCGAATACTACAGAAAAACTGGAAAATATTGTATATGGGCATGATCATACAATCACTCATCATCCTGTACGTCCGATGTTTACAAATATCGGAGAGAATGGGGGCATCTTCAATCTTACGATTGCCGGTGATACTGACACTTGGGATAATACCGGTTGGGCAGGTGTCTTTGCGACCAATAATTCCGGACAGATAAGAAAATGCAATAGTAGGGTCAATTTTAACCTTGATAAGCCGGCTAATACTCAAACTATTATTTTGGCTTCAGGTATATGCCGTACAAATAATAGTACGGGATATGTTATGGATTGCTATAACTATGGTGCAATTAACATTTCAAATCCGGACAAACCTGTCAGAATTGGTGGCGTGCTGCTCTATAATGACGGTGGAAACTTTGCACGTTGCTACAATGAGGGTTCAATCAGCGTCACGGGAGTAAATGTGGGGTGTGTTGTAGGAGGTGTAGCTTATGCCATAAGTGGAACAAGTTCTGCTCTTGAGAATCATGGCAATGTTTCTATCGATGCAAGTCTCTCTGCAGCACAGACAATTTATCTTGGCGGTGTCATAGCAAATGCCGAATATAACGGCAAATGTGTGAAACTGTCTGATTGCAAGAACACAGGTTCTCTGTCAATTCATAAGACAGGAGAGTCTGTAATGAAAGGCGGAGCAATCGGTGGTGTCGTCGCCGCGATAAATGCCGGGGTGAAAGGCACTGAAGGAAGCACATTCACAGGAATGACAAATTGCTCCAATGAGGGCTCACTTTCATTTGTCGAAGAAGAGACTGGAACAACACATTATGGATATGCTATTGGCGGTGTATTAGGACGTTGTGTTGATGTGAAAGATGTTCACTATCTCAACTCTGGCTATTATGCGATTTTGCGTGGTTCGAAAAATACTGGCGACATAATCGTGTATTCGGCGAATGGGCAGAAGGCCGCCGTAGGGAACTCAGGGGCACGTCAGACTTATGTTGGTGGACTTGCAGGATATGTTTGTGGCGTTTCCGCCTCTGACAAAGCGATTGTTAGAGGGACAAGTAACTGTACGATAACCACAGGCTCGGCTCAAGGAGGTGAAATGGTCGGCGGTCTTGTTGGCGGCGGTGCAATGCTCAGCATCGACACGAAGCCATCGGCTACTACTGTATTCAAATCCTATAAGGGAAAGCCAATGGGATATCTTGGCGCTGCTCTTGGTTGGGCTGGATCCAAAGACAATGTTGCGATTAACGGAGCGACAGCGGTGGCTACGTTTGATACGGGTACAGTGACACCATTGGCGGAAGGATTTGCAGGAGTTGTTTCAAAAGCAACACTGAATGTAACCGGTTGCCAATATCAAGGTAAAGCAGTTACTGATGCTGACGTTTACGGCGGTGGAACAAAGACAATCAAATAATAACAACTAAAATAAACACACGACAAAAGATTTTATGAAGAAATTCATTACAATTTCAGCTCTGGGACTGCTTGCGGTAACGGCCGTGAGCGCCCAGAACTCTACAGATGGTCAGAATCCTGCAGGCAGCGCGGCGGTTCAGACTACGGACGCGGCCACACCTGCAGCGACCTCCACTGTGAAGGCTTGGGAGGGCAAGATAACGATGCCGACGTACCTGCTGGACCCGGCGGAGCAGTCGCCGATCTTCGAGCGGGACTGGTCGTACCAGAGGGCGAAGCGGAGCGTCTACCCGTACCCACTGAACGACAACATGACGCGGACGCGCAAGGACGTGACCTACGACTGCCTCTACATGGAGAACGAGTACGTGGAGCTGTGCATAGTGCCGGAGTTCGGCGGGCGTCTGCTGTATGCCGTCGACAAGACGAACGGGTACGACATCTTCTACCACAACCACGTGGTGAAGCCGGCGAACGTCGGGATGACGGGTGCGTGGATAAGCGGGGGCGTGGAGTGGAACGTCTTCCACCACCACCGCCAGACGAGCCACGTGCCGTGCGACTGGCGGATAGTCGACAACGCCGACGGCTCGAAGACCGTGTGGGTCGGGGAGACGGAATACCGCCACAGGATGCAGTGGGCGATAGGCGTGACCCTGCGCCCGGGAAAGAGCTACATGGAGATCAGCGGCCGCCTGATGAACTCGACCATGGACGACAACTCCATGCTCTACTGGTCGAACGTCAGCACGCACGTGGACGAGAACTATCAGATATGCTTCCCCCAGAGCACGGAGTTCGTGACCTTCCACTGCAAGAACTGGTTCGCCCACTGGCCGATCACCCATGAGACGTTCAACGACATGGACTTCTACCGTGACGGTATCGACGCGAGCTGGTGGAAGAACCACTACATGAGCAACTCCATGTTCGCGCACGACCTGAAGGACGACTTCATCGCGGGCTACGACCACGGGCGCAACGCGGGGACGATGCTGCA
>DJPQ01000102.1 GCA_002439805.1 Bacteroidales bacterium UBA6408 | reverse complement strand
TACGGAATTTCGGACGACGGGGATATAGTCACGGATATATATTCATCCGAATTTACGACAGTCGAGGGGGAAGCTCCGGTGAACATGGGATTCGAGTTTGAACTCATTGACGTCGGAAGCACGGAAGCCACGGCGAAGGTCACTCCGGAGCACAATGACATCATGTATTATTGGGACATCCTGCCGGTTGCGGAGATGACGAAATACACCGAGGCTCAGATTGTCGATGTTCTCAATTCTGACGGAACGCTCGCCGACCATTGTCTCTATGGGGTTGATACATACACCTTTACCGGCCTGAAGCCTTCGACTAAATACTGCCTCTTCGCGTTCGTCTATGACGAGGATGCGGGAGCGGGCAAGTTCTCAGTCAAGGAGTTCACGACCGACGAGCCGTCTGCGGATGTTCAGGATGCCTATAGGAAATGGCTCGGCACATGGACCGTGACCAGCACCTCCGCCGAGCTTCTCGGCAAGCCGGTTTCGTTCGACGTCATCATTTCCGAAAATGTCTTCTGCGAGAGCTACAAGGTGGTAGGATGGGGCATATCCATCGCGAGGACGCTCCCCGTGCTTGCGGGCTTCGACGCTGAGACAGGCTATCTCTACTTCGTGAACGCCTACACCGCAAGCCGCTACTCAGACTCTTCAGTCTCGGGCTATATCTGCCACTTCGGGCGCTTCGACCACGGCGACGGCTACTACCTCATCACCGAGGGCGGCTTCGCCGCGCTGATAGGACGGCAGAACGAGGACGGCGCCGCGCAGGTTGTCGGCAACCAGTTCACGGCCGACTCCGCCGCGCCATACACCTTCTCGGGCATGGATTACTTCCTCTACGCGGGCGGAAGCATATATAATTTCTCCTCCGCGTCCCAGTTCGTCTATGGAAACTTCCCTGTCGGCCCATATACGCTGAAGAGGAAGGAGAACATAATCTCCAGCGACATGACCTTCTCGCTCGAAATCGAGGAAAAGTCATCGACTTCGGCAAGGATAAGCGTCGCTCCGTCAAAGGACGACGAGACATATTTTTATGATGTGCTGCTCGGCTCCGACGCGGACGCCCTTGATGACGACCAGATGCTCGTCATGCAGCTTGAAAGCGCATACGCAAGCTACGGCGGCATTGCCAATAATCTCCACACAGGCTCGGACTATCAGGACTATTCCGGAATGACAGCCGGCACAGAGTACTGCGTGGTGGCCTTCGGCTACGACCTCGACCACGCCACGACGGCCGTCGCCCGCAGGAAGTTCACGCTTTCCGGCGAGAGCGAGAGCAACGCGCTGATTCTTTCGGTGACCAACCCGACGGACAAGGGGGCGATTGTCTCCGTGACGGCGGCCAACACCGACACGTATTTCTGGAACATCTATGAAAAGAGTTTCGTGGACCACTACACTTCCTCCTCCGACCTTGTGAAGGCAATAGACACCTACCTGATGAGTCAGGGAGGAATAGCGGCTTTCCTCAACACGGGAAGCAAGGCAGTGCAGATTTCATCGCTCGACCCGGACAAGGAATACTATCTTGTGGCCTTCGGCTACAACGGAAACGCCGCGACCTCCGCTGTCTATAAGAAGGCTTTCAAGACGGAGGCCGCCGGCGAGGTCACTGACGGCTGGCAGGCCTGGCTCGGGACATGGGAGGTGACGAGCTCCACCTCGGAACTCTCTTCCAAGCCTCTCAAGATGACCGTCACGATTGCTCCGGGAACCACCGGAAAGAAATACTACATCCACGGCTGGGGCATATCCGCTCCGCGCAATGCGCTTGTCGCGACCGTCGAGGGCGAGTACCATCCGGAGGACGGGACGCTGTCGATAATGAACAACCAGGTGTTCGCAGAGAACGCCAACTACGGCTCGTTCGGAACCGCCGACGTGCTTTACTGCGCGAGGGTGTTTGACCCTTCCACTTCCAAGTATGTCCCTATGGCGGGCAAGTTCTACGCGATGTCCGGGGTTATGGGCAAGGACGGGCGGCAGGCCGGGATGCGATGCGCCATTCAGGAATATCAGGGACGGAAATACACCGTCTCCACCATGGAGATTACCCTCATAACATCCTCCGGCTCAGTGCTCTACTACACGGCTGACGAGGGCTACACCTACGGCGACTATCCGATCGGGCCGTTCAAGATGAAGAAGACCTCGGATTCGTATGAAATGACCTCGGAGCCGGCGGCGGGCGCGTCCGCATTCGGAATGCGCGGGCAGGTTCGTCAGGCCTACGCCTACCGGCCGCTCGGCGCTCCGGAACTCTCTTCAGGCGTTGAGACCCCGTCGGAGGGCAGAACTCCTGTCGTGCTTCCGGGCTGCGCGGACACGGACCGCAGCGTCCTCTATATGAAGGCGATGACCCCGTCCGACCGGGGTCTCGGGGCCGCGTTCATGTACTGGGGAGGCAAGCTCTCGTGGAAGTTCGGGGCGACGGCCTCAAGGGCAGGAGATGATTGGAATCTGACTATCAAAGGTATTTTATAAGTATTAATGGGAAACATGAAAAAGATGATGCAGGTTATTTTTTGAAGGTTTCCAAAACAAAAGTAGTGTATGAAAAGGACTATTGGCTTAACTGCACTGTTTCTCGGCATCCTGTCGGTAACGGGATGCGGGAAGGAGGAACCCGTCAAAGAGGTTCCCGAGGCTACATTGTCTGCCGCGAGTCTGGTCTTTGACCGGTCCGCGTCGCAGAAAACCGTCTATGTGAAGCTTCAGGGGGACGGTCTGGCGGTGGAGACCGTGCAAAGCTCCGAGGGCTGGTGCTCGGCGGAGACTGACGGCGACGGTAAGATTGTCGTCAGCGTATCTGAAAATGAAACCGAATCTGTCCGCAGGGCTGTCGTTAGCGTTGCCTTCAGCGACGCGGCAGTGGCGGAAAAGACTATCGCCGTGGCGCAGGAATCCGGAAACGCGAAGATTCTCACGACCACCGCGACCGACGGGTATGCCTTCGACTCCCGGGGCGGTGAATACAGGTTCACCGTTGAGGCGAGCGCCGAATGGGCCGCCGAACTCGTTGATTGCGAATGGGCCGGCATCGCGGTGGATTATGACGCCTCCACCGTGACCGTCACCGCTCCCGCCAACGAGGGCGACGTGGCTCTGACCGGCAAGGTGAAGGTCATGTCGGGCGACGCCTCGCTCGAATATTCCTTCACTCAGGAGACCGTCGCCGGCAACAAGTATCTGAGCCTTCTCGGGGAGTATGACATTTATGCGGAGAACTGGTATGCGGTGACCCGGGTCTATAACTCAAAAGGAATCTGCTATGCCAAGGGGTTCTCGGGCACTCTCCGCGAACTTCAGGACAGCAACATTGAAAAATATACGGCGACTTTCACCCGCACGGCTACTCTCGTGGAGGACAAGTACGGCATATCCTATCTTCTGAAGGATTTTCTCGTTAAGGGAATGGCCGTTCCGGTGAATTTCAGCAAGGAGACCGGCGATGTGGAGATTCCGTCGCTCTGGAATGTCGGCTTCGGCCAGCAGGATACGGATGTGGCGGCCTGCTTCTTCGTCGGCTACTGGATTAACAACGGCTACCTCACATATGACAATAATGCGCCCGGTGTCTTTGCGGGCGCGGTTTCGGAGGACAGGAACACAATCACGGTTACGACGGGTCTCAACACCGAACCGAATCCGGACGGAGGCATTCCCGAGGGATCCGGACTCTGCATCCTCTATATGGACATGAGCCTCCAGTCACCGGTGCTCACTCCGCTTCAATATGCCTGCATGCCTTTTGGAAAGTCCGTGGAACTCCGCAAAATTGTGGGGTCTGAATCCGATGTCGAATAAATAAATGAAAGAATACGATGAAAAAGACGATATATTTTCTCGCGGTCGCGGCGATGACGCTTGCCGTATCCTGCGCAAAGGATAATCTTGAACCGGGCGGAGGCAAGGAGACTCCGGAGCGGACGGCCCGCATAGAGGTAAGCTCAGACAACGGACTGTTTGTGCCCGCTGAGGACGGACTTTCCGCAAGCCTGAATTTCAAGACCAGAGGCGGCGAGGTGGTCGTTGCTGTCTCCACCAACCTTGACGAATGGAACTACAGCCTTTCCGACGACAGCTGGCTTTCAGTCTCCGCCGACAAGCACTACCTGACGCTCACGGCTCCGCTCAACGAGAGCGACAAGAGCCGCACGACGGAACTTACGGTGACCGCTTCGGACGCGGACGACGTGGTTTCGAGCTATGTGATAAATGTCTCGCAGAACTGGGCCGGACAGCCGGAGATAACCCCTTCGACCAATGCCGTGCGCTTCCCGGCGTTCGGCGAGCTTGCTT
This sequence comes from Bacteroidales bacterium UBA6408, assembly GCA_002439805.1. GTDB lineage: Bacteria > Bacteroidota > Bacteroidia > Bacteroidales > UBA932 > Cryptobacteroides. Next base: position 5,349 of record DJPQ01000102.1, on the reverse strand, counting down.
CGGAGGTGAAGATTGAGACAAATCAGGAAGACCTGAAGTTCCGCTGCACCTCTCAGTGGCTGCTCGTGGAGAAGGTCGAGGGCGGACTTAAGCTCTCCGTGAACCCGAACACGACGACATCCGAGAGAACGGTGGATCTGACATTGACGGCCGGCGAGGGCAAGGATGCCGCGACCGATGTCATCCGCGTCTCTCAGGACGGGAAGGCATGGCTTGAGCTTTCGACCTATGTCGCCCACTGCGACGGCAAGGGCGGCGAAAGCGAGATTACACTGGAGTCCAACCCTGAACTTGACGTCGCTCTGACCCCTGCCGAGGGTGAGGACTGGTATTCGGTAACGAACACCGACGGCAAGGTCACGGTGAACATAACCCCTGCTCCGGACAATAAGCAGAGAAAGGGAGAGATTTCAGTTCTTGTCGGAGAAAAGGAAAACACGGCTACAGGCAAGATTAAGGTCATCCAGATCGGGGAGGACACGGAGGAACTGATTTTCGAGATTCAGACCAACAAGGACGGCGTGACATATTATAATGCCGGGGTCTATACGACAAGGGCCAACACGAATGTCAACATCACCGTTGACTGGGGCGACGGTTCCGCTCCGGAGACATTTGACAGTACAAAGCAGCCTGCACACAAATATGCGAAGGCCGGAAAATATATAATCATGACCAAGGGCACGGCTCCGGCGTACAATCTCACGGACACGGGCTATTACAGCATTGAGACGCAGGTGGGGACGGTCAATCTTCTCAACGTGGTTTCTTGGGGAAAACTCGGCGCGGAGACGGCCGCGAATATGTGCAAGACCTGTCCGCTGCTTGAAAGCATCCCCGGGGATGTCTGCGGATCTTTCTCTGACGTGACAAGTTTCGAGAATGCTTTTTCAAGCTGCTATAAATTAAGGGAAATACCTGATGACATATTCAAATATGCTTCAAAGGCAACCAATTTCGCATATGCTTTCGCCTACACCGAAACCGTGAAGTCCATCCCGGAACAGCTCTTTGCCAACTGCCCCGACGTCACGAAGATGGATTATGTCTTCAGGGGATTGGGCGTTGGTGATTATATAAACGGCGGAAAAAGTCCGGAGACCGGGACTCCGGTCGCCATTCCGGAAAAACTCTTCGCATACTGTCCTAAGGTCAAGAGCTTTGCCCAGACATTCAGAGGCATGAACCTCGCCTCCGTTCCGGAGAACCTGTTCGCGGGCAATACTCTCGCCACGAATTTTGACGGATTGTTCATGGAGGTGGTCGCGGACAACATCCCGTCCGGAATTTTCACCCCGTGCACCGCGGCCGACCATTTCAACCAGCTGTTCCATTCTAGCCACATCAAGCACATTCCGGCTGGTCTTTTCAAGTTTCTTGCAGGACAGAAGAAGTCGAAATATGTGAATCAGATTTTTCAGAATGCGGTGATAGACGAGTTCCCTGACGGATTCTTCGAGGGACTTGACGGGTCGTCCTACATTTCGGAACTCTTCAGCGGCGCGACGTTCAACGCTCCGCTCAAGGCCGGGATGTTCAAGGGACTTGCAAATGCTACGTCAATGCAGAAGATTTTCTTCAATTCCAACATAACGGAGGTCCCGTCCGGACTGCTTGAAGGCGTCGCCGAAGCAACGGCGGCAAACAAGACGCTGGTTCTCACCGGACTCTTTCAGAGCTGTGACTCTTTGACGACCATTCCGGCGGATTTGTTCGAACCGGTTGCCGGGAAGGTGAATAACCTGTCGAACTGTTTCCAGGGCTGCGCGGCGTTGAAGGCGGTTCCCGAAGGGCTCGGCAATTCCTGCGCTAAGGTCGCGAACCTGAACAATATGTTTTACGGATGCTCCTCTCTGGCGTCTCTTCCGAAGTCTATGTTCACCGGTTCCGCCTCGACGGTATCAAGCTGCAACAGTATGTTTGAGAACTGCACCGGCCTTAAGGAAGTCCCTGACGGTCTGTTCTCGTTCATCACAAGAAACGTTACTTTCAACAATGCGTTCAAAGGCTGCACGTCCCTTGTAAAAGCAGGCGCGAATGTCTTCCCGGCAAAGGCTACAATGATGAATTTCCTGTTCATGGGGTGCACGTCCCTTTCGGACATTTCCGGAGACGCCTTTGCGAACTGCGCTAACGTGACATCCATAAACAGCATTTTCTCCGGCTGCACCTCCCTCAAGACCGTGCCTGCCGCGCTGTTCTCGAAGATGGTCAAAGTCACGGCATTCGATTCCATATTCATGGACTGCTCATCTCTTGAGGCGATTCCGGAAGGGCTGTTTGCCGCCAATGTGAATGCCAAGAAATTCCCGAAGGTTTTCAACAACTGCTCCGCATTGAAGTCTGTTCCCGCAGGTCTTTTCGCGAAGAACAAGAACGTCACGGATTTCAACAACCTCTTCAATGGCTGCACGGCCCTTGCCGAGATTCCGGCCGGGCTGTTCGATGCCTGCACGCTTGCAACGGAGTTCAAGTCCGTGTTCGCCAACTGCAAGTCGCTCAAGGCCATTCCTTCCGGACTGTTCGCAAAGAACACGAAGGCCTACAGTTTTGCCGACTCCTTTGTCAATTGCGCGGGAATTACTGAAATCCCTGCCGGACTTTTCGACAGTGTGCCGCCGGCCAGCACCGTCGTAACCTTTAATGAGTGTTTCGCCGGCTGCACATCGCTCAAATCAATTCCGGCCGGGCTGTTCGATGCTGCGAAGAAGGCAAAGGATTTCGGATATGCATTTGCAAACTGCGCGGCACTGACCGGAGAGTCTCCATACACGGATTTCAGCGGCACCAAGGTTCACCTCTATCAACGCAAGACATACGATACTTCGATATTCAATAACAGGATTTCGGGAACCAGCTGCTTCTACGGCTGCACCGGCCTGAGCGACTACGATTCAATTCCGAACGACTGGAAATAATTGACAATAAGAACAGAAGGACATGAAAAGATATATAAACATGATTTGTGCGGCTGCGGCGGTTCTCTCGCTCGCGGCCTGCGGGAAGGAAGCGGCTCCGGAGACCCCCGCCGAGGAAATTCTGGTCGGGAATGTCGAACTGTCATCGACTCAGACGGTGTTTCCGGTCGAGGGCGGCACGAAGACCGTCCTTGTCAGCGCCAACGGCGAGTGGTACTACGACTGCGACTACACATGGATAAGCATCTCCGCGAATCCGGAAGAAAATTCGGTCACCTTCACCGTTGAGCCGAACACGACGGGCAAGACCCGCTACGGCGTGGTTTCGGTCATCTGCGGCGACGAGGGCTACACTGACTGTCGCGACATAAAGGTGATGCAGGTGAGCACTCCGGTCAGCCTTGCCGCTGACGGCGAGACGGCCAACTGCTACATCACCTCTCTCGGAGTGACCTACAAGTTCCCGGCGGCGGTAAAGGGCAACGGCAAGGGTGACGGCAACTCCAAGTACATCGAGAACTGCGGAGTCGAGATTAAGAACGCGGCGTATGCGGAGCTTGTCTGGGAGGCGACCCTCGACGGCGACCGCACCCGCAGCCACAATGTCATCGACGGCGAGCCTGCCTTTGAAGGAGGGAATGTCTGGTTCTCGACCGGGACAGAGCCCGGAAATGCCGTGATTGCGGTATGCAACGCCGGCGGGGAGATTCTCTGGAGCTGGCACATCTGGGTTAGCGCCGACGAAATCGCGGACAAGACAGACGACAACGGTCTTGTGTGGATGGACCGCAACCTCGGAGCTCTCAGCGCCGTGCCTTCCGAGGCGCAGAACACGAGGGGACTTTTCTATCAGTGGGGCCGCAAGGACCCGTTCCTCCCGTCAGCGGCTGACTTTGTGGAGATTCCGACCATATACTACACAGACGACAGCGACACCCAGAACTCCAAATATCAGGAACAGGTGAAGCTCAGTCCGTCGGCGAATGTCCGCAATGAACAGAAAGGGGACGGCACGAGGGGCATTTCTTCTGAGAAGGCGATTGTCACCTACCATGCTCCGGGAAATATGGAGTATGCCGTGGCGAATCCGGAAAAGTTCCTCACCATCCACGCCGTCTATACCGGCGCAATCAAATGCGACTGGTACATAATGAGCCCGGACAACTCCACCGACGAGCAGTACGGTTCGAACCTCTGGGGCAACACAGCCTCCGAGAAGAACTACAAGAGCATCTTCGACCCGTGTCCCGCAGGCTATGTCGTGCCTAAGTCGCAGGCTTTCGGGACGATTGAGTCAGGCGCCTGCCTTTCAAGGATTGACGCGGACTTTGACGAGAATGACGTTAAGACAGCCGACAACTGGGTCGAGGACGAGAATGGCTACGGCTATGTCTGGAACAAGGGCGGAAACAACGCCTTTTTCCCGAAGGCCGGTTCTCTCGGTATGTTCGGAGCTCCGCAGTATGCATCACTGGAGATGCTCTATTGGACGGCCGACGTCGCGGATCACAATCTGGATGCATGGGGACGTTCCAACTGCCTCTTCATGAATCAGGGCCGCGTATATGTCGGAATAGAGAAGTTCAACAGCAATCTTTACGACCCGTCAGGCTACGGGGCTCGTGTATATGGGGCCAGCGTGCGATGTGTCAAGGAATAAATTGAGTACTCCGAGTAGCATCCCGAACAAATAAAACCGCTTTTCGCGGTTTCGTGTTACAATATTTAGTACATTTGTGCCGGATTTCGCCGGAAGGCAATGAAATCCGGCACAATTGTATGAAATCATAAGGATATATACCAAAATCTTGCAAAATCTGAAAGATATGGAACAGAAAAATACGCGTGTTGAAAGCGACCTCATCGGAAGTCGTGAAATTCCTGACGACAAGCTCTATGGAGTCCAGACGCTCAGGGGAATCGAGAATTTCAGGATAAGCAACTTCCGGCTCTCGTCCTATCCTCTTTTCATCAACGCTCTGGCAATCACCAAGATGGGAGCCGCAATGGCTAACCGTCAGCTCGGACTTCTCAGCGATGAGCAGGCCGACGCGATCATCACGGCCTGCCGAGAGATTCTTGACGGAAAGCATCACGAGGATTTCCCGGTCGATATGATTCAGGGCGGCGCGGGCACCACGACCAACATGAACGCCAACGAGGTCATCGCAAACCGTGCGCTTGAACTGATGGGGCATCACAGGGGAGAGTATCAGTTCTGTTCCCCTAACGACCATGTGAACCGCTCGCAGTCAACCAACGATGCCTATCCGACCGCGATTCACCTCGGACTATATGCCACAAACAAGAAGCTCGTTGAGCATCTCCGGAAGCTCATCGACTCCCTCAAGAAGAAGGGAGAGGAGTTCGCCGACGTGCTGAAGATGGGGCGCACCCAGCTGGAGGACGCCGTGCCGATGACGCTCGGGCA
>DJPQ01000112.1 GCA_002439805.1 Bacteroidales bacterium UBA6408 | reverse complement strand
GTGAGCGGGGCGTTCGAGTCTCCCCTGCTGAACAACCACGACCTCAAGACGGCGAAGAACGTGCTGCTGAACATCACCATCGGGCACAACGAGCACGGGGTGAGCATGGAGGAGCTGAGTCAAATCGACAACATAATCACGGAGTACATCGGCGAGGCCAACCGCTTCAAGAAGGGAATCGTCTGGGACTATTCGGAGGAGTTCGGCGACCGCGTGGAAATCACGGCCATAGCGACGGGATTCCGTATGGACTGGGAAGGCCTTTCCGGAGACAACGGCAACCTGATCGTCATTCCGCCGGACTTTGAATACATCCCGATGACCTCCGAAGAATCAGAGACTTCAGCCCCGGACGAGCCGCGCAGCTTCAAGATAGGCTTCACGACAAGCGAGGCCAAGCGTCCCGAGGACTTCTGCAAGGGTCCCAAGCCCGCCCTGCTCGTGGATGACGTCCAGGACCGCAGCGACCTTGAGAACACAGCATCAATCCGCCGCCTCTCCAAGAGTGACCGATAGCGGAAGAAGCGCCTTGAAGCGGTGCGAGATGAGGTTTTTCAGATGCTCCGGAATCTCGGCGAGGGTCTTCCCCCTGAGGGCGGCGATTTCAGGCCCCGAAAGCCCCGCCGACGCGAGCGCGTCAAGCTCGTCGTCGGACGGGATGAACACCGGGTCATAGCCGAATCCTCCGCATCCCGCCTTTGCCGGGGCGATGTGTCCCTCAAGGCGGCCGTCATACTGCGAGGTTCCGCCGTCCCTAAGAATCAGCGTCACCGTGCAGCGGAAGCGCGCTGAACGCTCCGCCGGAGTTTCCGCGCCGGCGTCCCTGAGCCTTGAAAGGAGCTTGTCCATGTTGTCGGCGAAGTTCTTGTCGTGCCCCGCATACCGGGCCGTGTATATCCCCGGCTCCCCTCCGAGCGCGTCGGTCTCAAGCCCGGAATCGTCCGCAAAGACTGCGACTATCCCGTCTGCGTCGTTTTCAGCCATATCCGAAGATTTCCCATTCGGGGTCGCTCCGGCCGACGGATTCATGACTTCGAAAATCCTGTCGCTCACATATTTTGCCTTGAGAAACGAATTTTCGGCGAATGAACTTCCCGTCTCTTCGGCCTCCCCCTCGACGCCGCAGTCCTCCGGCGTCAGCAATTCAACCCCGTCGCCCAATATTTCCGCCGCCTCACGCAGCTTTCCTCTGTTTTGTGTCGCAAAAACTATTTTACTCATTGTATATCCTCAAAAATATAATTCAAATTAGTCCGGAAACCGTCAAAAAATGAGCACAAAGTTACTAAATTTCGTAACTTTGCGTGGAACGGTTATTGAGAAATGCGACTGATTAGAAACATGAGCAAAACGAATCGCACGAAGAATACGAAACTATGAAACATATCACAGGAAAAATCATTGTCGCCGTCACCGCAGCGGCGTTTCTTTTGGGTACAGGAGTCGAATCTGGGGCGCAGAGCCGGGGGTTCAAGCTGGGGCAGTGGACGGAAATCCACAATTCCGTGGTAAGGCAGCTGAGCCTGGCCTATGTCGATACGCTCGACGTGGACCGCATAATGAAGGCAGGCATTGACGCGATGCTTGCCGAGCTCGACCCCTACACCGTCTATGTGCCTGAGGAGGAGAACGAGGACTTCCAGATGATGATTTCCAAGACCTACGGCGGAATCGGAGCCATAATTCACAAGAAGAAGGGGGAATATGTCGTCATCAACGAGCCTTATGAGGATTCTCCGGCGGTGAAGTACGGCCTTCAGTGCGGTGACGAGATACTGGAAATCAACGGGGAGGACACGCGCCCGCTCGAAAGCGCCGAGGCGTCGGAGAAGATGAAGGGGAAGCCCGGGACGACAGTGAAATTCAAGGTGAGGAAGGTCCGCAGCGGTGAGGTCAGGGATATGGAAATCGTCCGGGAGAGAATCCACCTGCCGGATGTGGAATATTTCGGGATGCTCAACGACAGGGACGGCTACATCCTTCAGAGCGGCTTCACCGAGAATGTCTCGTCCGAAATCCGCGCCGCCTACTTCAAACTGAAGGAGCGGGGGATGCGGCGTCTGGTTCTCGACCTGCGCGGAAACGGAGGCGGACTCATGTCCGAGGCAATCAACATCGTGAGCCTGTTCGTTCCCAAGGGGTCGCTGGTCGTAAGTTCCAAGGGCAAGGCCGAGGACACGAAGGAGTACAGGACGACCACGGAGCCTATTGACACGGAGATTCCGATTATAGTCCTGATTGACTCCAATTCCGCCTCTTCTTCTGAGATTGTCACGGGAGCCCTCCAGGACCTCGACCGCGCGACGGTGATGGGCCGACGGAGCTTCGGCAAGGGACTCGTCCAGTCCATCCGTCCGGTGGCGTACAACGGCCAGCTCAAGGTCACTACCGCAAAGTATTACACCCCTTCCGGACGCTGCGTGCAGGCAATCGACTACAGCCACCGCAATGAGGACGGCAGCGTGGGGCAGATTCCGGATTCCCTGACACATGAGTTCAGGACGGCCGGCGGAAGGATTGTGCGCGACGGCGGCGGAATCACCCCGGACGTGGAGCTTGACTCCCCGAGCTACAGCCGTCTCGTCTATTCGATCGTGCTCTACGGCGTGATTGACCGCTATGCGCTTGAATACGTCAAGACTCACGACAGCCTTCCCTCAGCCGAGGATTTCCATCTGAGCGACGCCGAGTTCGACGATTTCGTGAATTTCGCAAAGACGCAGACCTTCGACTACCGCAGCAGCGCCAAGACGCTGTTCGACCAGATGAAGAAGGAACTTGAGAAGGACGGTCTCTCTGACGGCGTCACGGAGCAGCTCGCGGCCATAGACAAGACGCTCGAAATGGACAAGGAGCAGTTCATCCGCCTCAAGAAGGACGAGATTGTCCCGTTCATCGAGGAGGAACTTGTCGTCCGCTATCACTATCAGAAAGCCGGCGTTCAGCTCCGTCTCCGCTACGACACCCAGCTCCGCGAAGCCCTCGCCGCCCGGATGCTGGACATGAGGCCGTCTTCCTCTGAATCTCCTGAAAGTGACAAATAAGAAGCTGTTTTAATTTTTTGTTCAGTTATTTTGAGATGTATTTTTGAGTCAGATTTTTTCGTTTTGAGAGGAGTTTAGCGGTGCTAAATGACGAGCAAAATGAGAAAATATGACCAAAAAGACACCAAAAGAACGAACATATAAAAATAAATGTGAGAAAAATTAAAACAGTTTCTAAGATAATGGATTATTCTGTATGGACACCACAAAGCCTGGCCTATATGGCCAAAAACATTCAAGCAGAGACTACACGAAAGCGGAAAACTGGGGCAAGAACATCTTTAACAGCTCATTCCCGGCATCGCTGATTGCGTATATGAACACAAAAGGTATCCGTCCGGTATATCTTTGTGTTGACAAGAATAATGAACTGAGGCATGAGTACATTTCCGGGGAAGAACTGTACAGAGTGAATCCGATTTCTGACGATGCATATTATAACTTCGAGGCGGGATTCACATCTTTTGAGAAATTCTATACCGGCGAGCGTGAGAAGATTGATTTGGTCATGATGAACCGCAGTACCAATGAAAGTCTGATAGGCCTTGAGGTAAAGTTGACGGCACTGCCGGACAACACGACCAAGAAAGAAACAGAGGACAAGTTCAGTTGCGAGATTGTTGTACGACCGCCGACAATATGCTTTCTGGCGTGCAGCATCTGTGAAATCTTCCGCTCTGACAAAGAAAAGAACTCCTTAAGGAAGATTCTGAACACAGTTCCGAAGATAAACCATTGGGCAGAGGTGGGTGATGTGTTTGTTCACTATGAAAAAATCGAGAATGCCATAAAATCAGTAGCGGGGAAGATATACGACAAACAGACCCCGCTGATTCTTCAGCCGGTATGGAAGATGAAGAATGGTATGCTTGCCGAGGACTGCCTGGATGCCTTCGTCTGGTCTAATCTTGCTGTACTTCAGATGTGCTACGTCGGCGGGCATCAAAAGAAGGTGGAGATAAACAGATTTCAGAGAACCATAATTTGGATATACCTGATGCTGAAGGACTATGTCGATTATGACATATTCGACTACACGAGAATCATAAAAGACCATTCATACCAGAATGCAAATGACAAGGCGTTTTCTTTGTCCGGGAAATCATCGTGGCCGTTGCTTCGTTGCCCTGAACTCACCCATCCGAGAATCGGAAAATCTGAAATAAAGAATATAATTCTTGGCGGCGGACAGAATCTGCTCAGTCCGGAACGACGCTTTGATGCGGTAATTGTTAATAGTCCCTATCTGTTTGATTGAACATGAGTATGAATACTGTTGATTTGTTTTGCGGATGTGGAGGAATGAGCCTTGGATTTGAACTGGCCGGCAATAACGTGCTCGCCGGGCTGGACAATTGGGACAAGGCGATAAAGGTTTATGGCGACAATTTCTCACATCCTGTACATAAGATTGACCTTAAAAATGTCGATGCTGCCGCAGACGTCGTGAATACATACCAACCGGACATGATTGTCGGTGGGCCTCCATGTCAGGATTTCTCATCGGCCGGTAAGCGCAATGAGGATAATGGGCGAGGTGACTTGACCATATGTTTCTCGGAGATAGTCTCAAAAGTGTCTCCGGAATGGTTTGTAATGGAGAATGTCGCAAGAATAACCGCTACAAGGAAACTGGTTGAGGCCAGACGCGTATTCAAAGAGGCTGGATACGGATTGACGCAATATGTTTTGGATGCAAGCCGATGCGGTGTTCCGCAGGCAAGAAAGCGCTTCTTCCTCATAGGAAAACGCGGAGAAAAGGACAATTTCATTCTGCCGTTCATTGAGGGGAGTCTTTCACCAAAACAGATGTCGGTGTCCGATTATTTCGGGAGCGAACTGGACATAAGGTACTACTATCGGCATCCGAGGAGTTATGTGCGTCGCGGCATATTCAGTGTCGATGAACCCAGCCCGACAATACGCGGTGTGAACCGACCGATGCCGCAGGGGTATCATCTCCACCCGGGAGACCCTGTCAATTCTCTTGACGGCATCAGAGCCCTGACAACCGAAGAAAGAAGCCGGATTCAGACTTTCCCGAAATCATTCAAGTTCTATGGAAACAAAACGGAACAGGAACAAATGATAGGAAATGCCGTGCCCGTAAACCTCGCCAGATTTGTAGGCGAGGTAATCAATGAGTATATTGCCTTCCAATCAAGACCGGGAACTGAAGAAGTAGCCGGGCCTAAACCATACCCTACGGAACAGACGGTTCAGCTTTCCTTGTTTGAGCCACAGACCCCTTATCTGTCAAGGTTGCGAAAATACAAAGAGAATACGGATTATGACACGGGGCAGCAGGCAGCCGATTGAGTTCATTCTTCTCCATTCGACGAAATATGGGGACAATTCCCTCGTGCTGCACACCCTAAGCCGGGAATACGGCCGCAGAAGTCTGTTCCTGCGCTCTGTCTCGGCGGCATCGGCTGTCGCCGGAGGTGGCGGACACGCCTCGCGCAAAGGCGGGGCACGGGCGGCGGTGACGGGTCTCGTGAGTCCGCTGAACATAATCGAGGCGGAGGTCATGGCCGGTCCTTCCTCAGGCTCAGCGATGATGACGGTCAGTTCCCTCTCCGCCTCATATCCGCTCAGCGGGCTCAGGGGCAATCTCTACAAGGCAAGCATCTCCATGTTCATGGCCGAGGTTCTGTTCCGCGCCCTGCGCGAGGGGGCGAACGAGGAGGGACTCTACGACTGGTGCGTCAGGAAAATCCTCCTTCTTGATGCCATGGACGGCAACTTCAGCAACTTCCATCTGCTCTTCCTCCTCGAGCTGACCTCCGCCCTCGGCTTCCGCCCGGAGTTTCAGGACATCGCGCCGTTCGTCAGCGCCGACAACGCCGCCCTCGCCGGAAGCCTGATGCGCCTGCCATTCGAGGAGGCGATGCTCGTCCCCATGACCGGCGCCGTCCGCTCATCCCTCATCGAGTCCTTCCTCTCCTACATAGAGACCCACCTCGAATACCCCCTTCACATCCGCTCCGCCGCCGTCCTGAAGGACTTGTTCTGAAAGCATCAAAACACCGAAGCGAGAAAACTTCGGCAGAATCTAGCCTGCACAAAGATTTCTCGCTTCGCTCGAAATGACAGTAGCTTCGCTTGAGATGACAGTGAAACTGCCCGAAATGACAGCGAATTACTCAACCGGCTTCACGATGCGGAAGCCATATCTCGAACCCACTTCCGTTGTCGCTGTCGCTGCCGGGGAACATCCCTCGCGTGCGGCAGAGCGGCACTGTATCGAAGACAAATACCAATTTCCCCCTTTCACTACTCTAAAACCATCTTGCGATGTATCAGGACCCGCCGGATCAATGTCAGCATCAGGGCCCAGGTCATAAACAAAATAGTCGGAACACCACTCGCATACGTTTCCGTGCATGTCATACAGACCATAGGCATTGGGTTGGTACGAGCCTACCTCACAAGTCTTATACAAAGGCTTCGCATCGCTGTCACTTTGGATTGACCCGCCTTTATCGTAATCATAAATCTTAGTGCACTGATAATTTGCCATTGTGCCGTCCAGATGCTTCCCATCTCCGATTCCGAACGGGAGGTCATCCTTTCCTCCACGGCAGGCATATTCCCATTGAGCCTCTGTCGGCAGGGTTCCGCCTGCCCACTCTGCAAATTCAGAGGCTCCGTACCAGTTGACAAATATCACGGGATAATTGTCATATCCCGGAACCGGAATCCATTTCTGCGCGTCGGAATCATAGTGAAGTCCCCAATCGCATGAACCGGAGCTCTCATAGAGAAGCTCGGTCTTTGTCGTGGAAGACTTGCCGTCATCTTTCACGCCGGTCTCGTTGAGGAATTTTGCATATTGAGCATTTGTTACCTCATAAACCCCTATCTGGAACGATTTTGTAATCGTGACCTTATGACGGGTCTCGTTATGGAGTCTGTTCGGTTCCTTAGGGAGTTCGGACTTCCCATCCGGACTTCCCATCCAGAACTCCCCGGCCGGAATGGTGACAAATTTCATGTCGAGCGCAACCTCATCCCCATACACCATAAGGTCGCATTCCGCATAATGAGCCTTCGGTGAAAGCGTCGACTTCGCGGTGATTTTCACATTTCCCTTTCCTACCGCCGTCACGAGTCCGTTGCTGACTGTGGCAACGGACTCATTTGAACTTGCCCACGACACAGTGTCGTCATTGTCCGCAGGGCTTCCGGAAATTTCCATCTGCCAGGTCTCACCGATTTTCAATGACTTGGATGCCTCGTTTGCCATCAGGAAGTCAATAGACCTTGGCAAGGCAGTCACCTTACAATCGGCTGTCTTGTCCCCCACCGTAACAGTAATCAATGACTCGCCGCTCTTTGCAACAGCGGTTACAAGACCTTTGTCATCGACTGTCGCTACCTTCTCGTCACTGCTCTTCCAGATTGCAGTATATTCGGCGCCGAGCACCTCGGCAGGTGTGACTACGACCGTAAGCTGAAGAGTGTTCGTCCTCTGAATCTCGGCGACGCTCAACTGCGTGCCTTCCTCGTCACCGTTGGTTATGAGGACAGACTCCACCGGAACGGCTGACACAGTGACCTCACAGACTGCCGTCTTTCCGCCTGCCTCGGCGGAGATGTTCGCCGTACCGGGGGCAATTGCCTCGACAAGACCGGTCTGATCAACAAAAGCCACCGCCTGATTGTCGCTCGACCATGTCACGGTCCTGTCCAATGCCGTCTCAGGAAGAACATCGGCGTTCAGCTGAACCGTCGAGCCCTTTACTATCTTCACCTCATTCTTGTCGAGAATGACATCCGTCACAACACTTCCATCCGTGTCAGTGCACGCCACTGCTGATGCCACAACCGCCAGCAGTGCAATAAATTTTCCATACATAACAGTTTCCCTATAATTGTATCATAAAATCCGCTTGCAGAAAGAAATCTACATCTTCACCATCAGAAGATTCGAATAAGTCTTATAGGCAACGTCATAGCCTGAATATGAAGATCCGTCCATAAGCATGAACTTATAGCCGTTCACCTTCTTTTCAGACCCTTCGGAAGCCCGCCAGTGAACATACCCGTCATCGCAAAAGCCGAATTCAAGGCTCGATTTTCCGTCACGTACCGCCGTCCACAAATCGCTGACAAATCCGAAGACCACCGTCATGTAGCTGTACTCGCCGAGATTCTGCGTCTCGACACGGATGCAATGTTTCTCGGGAATATATGTCCCCTTAATCTCCGGAGAATATGTTGAATCATTGCTCAGCCCCTTAATTGAAACCGTGTTGCGTCCGGTCTTGACTACATCGACACGGAAAGCCTCAGACTCCGATGAGCTGCTGCCGTCGTAGGACTTGGTCGTGACCGTCGCGCTCATCAGATACATTCCGACAAAATCATCAATGGACTTGTCCTCAAATTTGTCCGCACGAGTCTGCATCTTGGCGGACGTCTCCACCGTCAGAGTGTCTCCCCAGGAGTTCTTGACCTCGACAAGTATGCTGTACTCACTGCCTTCTTCCACATCCCACACGATATGCATTCCGTCCGCGCTGTTCGCCTCCGCAATCTTGTCGGCGGGGAAGGTTCCTCCGGCCGCGCTGAAAATCAGGTCCATATCGTATTGCTTCTTATAATAGTCCAGGACTTCCTTCGGAAGCATCACGAACCTTGCGGAAGCCATATTGGAAGTCTTGAAATCCCATTTCACCGTGGTGTAAGGATCGGAAGGATGCGGTGCGAGGACGCATTCAAGGACGCTCGGCAGGAACTTGCCGTCCGGATCGTAGGTGAAGCGCACGGCTGCCGCCGCCCCGGGCTTCCCGGCCTCGTCGAACGGAACGACGACAAGCGTGTTGAGCGCACTTTCAGGCGTCCAGACCTGTTCCTTGTCCGAAAACTCGCGGACATTCTCGGCCTGTCCGAGACAGATGCTGTTTGAAATCTCCTTAATCCTGTTCTCGTCAGAGCTGATGTCGCCTTCCACTACAACAGCGCGACAAAGCTTCACATAGTCGTTGTATTCGAAGCTGAACTTTCCGGCGCCCTTGTATGTGGCGGAGACGGAAGGATCGGTGTCGTGGTCTCCGGCAAAGGTGAGCGTTTCAACCTTATCATAGCCAGCAACATAATCAGTGCCGTCATAGTAGTAAACAAGGCTCAGGCTGAATGAACGTTCCCCGTCCCATGTGCACGGGTAGTAGTCGTACATGCTTGAGTCGCCCAGATACTCGGCGACATCGGAAACATAGACATATGTTCCGAGACTTTCCTCATAATAGCCGATTGACTGCGCCGGGACCGTAACTGTCTTCTTATCCCAATCCACCTTAAACATGAAATTACAGGTCTCCGCCCAATCGACCAGACGGAAGATGTTGTCCGTCCCCTTTGCTATTTCGACAGGGATGCCGCTCTGCCATCCGCTGTAGAACAGGTTGAACTGATAGGTAGCAGTCTGCTGCACCGTCTCGCCGGACTCGGTCTTTCTCATGTAAGGCTCCCACTCCAGCTGGTATGAGGCGCTCACATCAAGAAAATCCTCGTACTGGCTTATGTAGGCAGAATCCTCTCCGAGTTCGCAGTCCCGTCCTGCGATATAGAGCGAAGTCTTCACGGTGGACCCGAGCATCACGCCGGACATATCAACCTTAACCGGGACATCAACACTGTAGTGTCCGTCCGGAATAATCACAGTGTCCTTCACTGAGAACAGTCCCGCATTCTTGCCGCTGCTCTTGAGTATGACCTTGTAGGTTCCCTTATTGCCGTTTCTTGCAAGAGTCACGGCTATGACGCCGGTCTTGGTGTCCTGCGGGAATTCCTTTGTGACGCTGCTCTGGAGAAAATGTATCTCACGGTTGTCGTCATCGTTCGGCGTCACGATGACTCCCAGCTGTTCCTGAGAACACGAACTGAAAGCGGCGGCCGCGATAACGGAAAGCAATATTGTTCTGATATTTAGTTTCATCTGTATATCCTCCTTATTTACTATAAAGGATTCTGATCTTCCTCGTTAATGTTCGGATTGTTGTTAATCTCGTCCTGAGGGATTGTCATCACCCAGTCGTATGTGTCAGGATTGTTGAGATTGACGCCGTTTCTCGACATCGTCGTAAGGCACTCGTCCGCGAAGCCGTCGGCAGACTTCCTGTCGATGCCCTGACCGAGACGCCTGATGTCAATCAGACGTCCGAACTCGCCCCATAGTTCAATCCGCTTCTGGATGAGTATGTTCTCCAGAAGAGAACCCGTCCAGGTGACGCTCGTCGCGCCGAGATAGGTCGAGGCGGTATATCTGCCCGCATCGTAGCTCGTCGAGCGCTTTGACATGACGGCATTCACATACTCCACGGCCTTGTCGGCGTCGCCGAGCCTAAGTGCGGCTTCCGCAGCGTCAAAGTACATCTCCTCGACCCTCATGTAGATGTAGTCGCCGAGCCATGAGGCCACATTCGAGAACCGGAATTTCTCCGATATGTACGGAGAATCCTCATTGTCCGGATTCCACCACCTTCTGCGGATGTCATCCGGCTCCATCTTCTTGTAGATGTTTGAGCTTATCAGCTTCGGCGCCGACTCGGCATATGCCCCGTCCGTGTTGTCCATGTGGGTGAAGAAACCGGCGTATGCACCGGACTGTTCGGTGTTCTCTATTCCGGCTCCCCACATGACATTGGACGCGGAGATGCTGTTCATTCCGCCCATGAGTTCACTTTCTCCGCCGATTTCATATTCTTCCGACTTTATCACGAGCTCGGCATTGTCAAGCGCGGTCTGCCAGTCTCCCGTCGCAAGGGCCACGCGCACTTTCAGAGCCCGCGCCACGTTCAGGCTTATGTGCGACTTGCCTCCGGCAAGGACGGATTTCTCACCTCTCCCGAGAAAGACTATAGCGGAGTCGAGGTCATCGTTAATCTGCTTGAAAACCGTACGAAGATTCTCGCGTTTCTTTCCCACAAACCCCTTGTCGGTCGGTTCCGTATAAATCGGGAGGCCCGGATCGTCCCACCTGTACTTATCCTGCATGGCGCTGTACGGCGGCCTTGCGTACCAGTTGGCAAGATTGAAATAGGACAGTCCCCTGATTGCATACGCGCTGCCGAAGACATAGCTTTTATCTACATCCGAACCCGCCATGGTATTCTTTGCGGCAAGCACATAGTTGGCGTTCGAAATCCAAGTGTAGTTCGCGTACCAGACATCGTAGGAACGAAACGAATCGGACATATAATATGCCTTGATGTTGTAGCAGTGGTCATACCAGAACCAGCCGCTGCCCGCACTCTGCATTATAAAGTCGTCCCCCATGGACTCAAGCGCGAGGTTGTATGCCGATATGCCGAAGCACTGATGGGAATTTCCTCCCGTTGACCAGCCTGCGGTCCACATGCTCCGGTAGATTCCGTCTATCGTGGATATGGCCGACGACGCATTCTTCATCAGGTCGTCGCCGGAGCCTGAATCCGTCGGAACGAAGTCCAACTGACATGATATGGCAGAAAATGCCGCTGCAAATATCATTATAAATTTCTTCTTCATCTCCATATCTCCTAAAAGTTTATGTCAAGACCGAGGGCGAAAACACGCGAGGGCGAATAGGTGTACGAAACAGTACCCGCGAAGTTGTACTGAGGGTCCATTCCGTCAAGATGACTGAAAAGCGCGATGTTGTCGGCCGTGAAGAATACCCTGAAGGACTTCATCTTCACACGTGAAGTGACCTTTGTCGGTATCGTGTATCCGAGAGTTATGTTCTTTATCGCGAAATACGATGCGTCGATAAGGGATTCGCCCACGGTCGCATGACTTCCGCCGATTTCCACCATCGGCACGTCAGTAATGTCCCCCTTCTTCTGCCAGCGCCTCAACTGATTCTTATGCCAGTTGTTTCCCGCGTAAGTGACGTTCATCGCGCCGTCGTAGAGGCTGTCGAGAATCTTGCCGCCAACGGAATATGTAGTCAGGAACGAAAAGTCAAAATTCTTGAATATGATGAAATTAGATGAGAAACTGCCTGAGAACAGAGCCTGACGGCTGCCATAATAGTACTTGCTCAGGGAAGCCAGTCCGACATTGTCAGTCACATACTCGTCGCACTTTTCGGTAGTCACATTGCCAGAAGCCGGGTCAACGGCATATCGGTAGTTCGCCCAATAGAGCTGCTTTCCGGTTGCAGGAGAAACTCCGGCAGACTTCGACATATAGAAGGTGTATATCGGCTTGCCGACCTCTATCACCATGTTTCCGTAGTTTATGACATTCTGTGAAGACGTGAGCTCCGTCACCTTGTTCCTGTTGAGAGAGACCATGGCGGTGGCGTCCCAATGGAAATTTTCCCGTTCAAATATTACCCCTCGGAAAGAAGCCTCGAAGCCTCGGTTGACCATGGAGCCGACATTGTCGTCATAGCCCGTGAACCCGGACGAAACCGCAAGCGGGTTGTTCAGAAGCATATCCCTCGTGCGGCGGCTGTAATACTCCACAGTCGCGGAAAGACGGCCTCCGAAAAGACTCGCCTCGATTCCGGTGTTCAGGTTCCCGTTCTTCTCCCACGTCACAAGCTTATTCTCAATCGAGCTTGCAATGGTGCCCGGACGGGAGCCGTTCGGCCACCCGTAGTTGAAGCGTCCCTGCCATGCGTAGTAGGAGCCGAGGTTGTCGTTGCCCTGCACGCCGTAGGAGACCTTCGCGGTCAGGTTGTTCAGCCATGACGACGTTCCCGACATAAAATCCTCGTTCGTGATTCGCCACGATGCGCCGACGGACCAGAAATTTCCCCAACGGTTGTCCTTGTAGAACCTTGAAGAGCCGTCGGTTCGCCACGATGCGTCAAAGTAGTACTTGTCGGCATAGCCGTAATTGACGCGGGCGAGAACCGACTCGATTGCGTAATCGTTGGAATAGGAGGTGTTCGTGGTTGTCGTCACGGCCGAGCCGAGTTCGTCGATGCCGGCCACGATGCCGTTCTTGGCAGCTGCGGCATAATTGTAATTGTACCTGTAATACTCGTGTCCGGCGAGAATGTCAATTGAATGATCTCCGAATTTTCTCTGCCAGGTCAGAAGCTCGTTGAGCGTGTAGCTCAGCGTCCTCGTGTTCAGCTTGCTCACTGAGCCGCCCTGATCGGCGGCGTTTCCGTGGTACTTGTCCGCAACGCCTGTCCTCCCGTAGTCCGTGAAGTCCACGCCGAGATTTACAGTAAAGTTCAGCCCGTAGAGCAGAGCATCCTTGCGGGTCGTGCCGAAACGCACGAACGACCTTGCGGACACCGAGTTACGCTTGTAGTATGCCTTATTGTTGTAAAGCTCGGCCTTGGAGTTGAAGCCCTGCGCCGTCACACGGTTGGCGTAGCCGTTGTCGTCCACCGTTCCATATTCATACTGCCTGTTGCCGTTCTCGTCAAGAACATCGTTTCCGTCCATGTCCTTGAGATAGACCGGATATACGGGAGCCATGAACTGGGCGGTGTACCACACGTTGGAAATCTCCGAACCGCTGGCATCCTGAAAGTTGGACATGGAATGGGCGAGGTTGGCGTTCAT
>DJPQ01000063.1:676-24463 GCA_002439805.1 Bacteroidales bacterium UBA6408 | reverse complement strand
GCTGAACCGCTACCGGGTTGAGCACTACGGGAGCAGGGTGGCGATCATCGGCCTCGGAGACAGTTTCGAGACTGCCGGGCAGACGGCTGGGCTTCTTTCAGGAAAAGGAATCGACGCGACTCTGGTGAATCCGCGCTACGCGACTGGGCTTGACACGGAGCTGCTGGAGAGTCTCAAGGCCGGGCACGAGCTTGTGGTCACGATTGAGAACGGAGTTCTGGACGGCGGCTTCGGGGAGAAGATTGCCCGCCACTACGGTCCGTCCGCGATGAAGGTGCTCTGCAAGGGTCTGTGCAAGGAGTTCTATGACCGCGTATCCTACGACGAGCTTTCCCGCCGCAACCGCATCACCCCGCAACTCATAGCCGAAGATATCCTCTCCGTACTCGAAAAATAGCGAGTTCAGACGATTTTTCCTGCGGCGACTTTTCATCGGGCAGTCCTCCCGGACTGCGGTTTCGAAATTTATTGCAGAGTAAGCGATTTTTCGTATTTTTGCCGTCGTTTGTAAACTTTACTGAATATGGCATCGTACAAGCTCATACCTTACGGAATTTCGGACTTCACTCAGGTGCGGAGGGAGAATCTCTACTACTCGGACAAGACAATGTATCTTCCCAAAATGGAAGCTGCAGGACATTTTCTCTTCCTCATCAGGCCGCGACGATTCGGGAAGAGCCTTTTCCTGTCGATGATGAAGTACTACTACGACATCAATGAGAAGGACAACTTCGACAGTCTGTTTTCCGGGCTCTGGATAGAGAAGAACCCGACTGCGCTGATGGGCACGTTTCAGGTACTGTATCTGGATTTCTCGCAGGTAGGCGGCGACATGAACAATCTCTTCGACCGCTTCAACAGCAGGACGGGAGCGGTGCTCGACGGCTTCGCCAGGAGGTACGAGAAATTCTATTATGAGGGATTTGCAAAGGACGTGGAATCAAAGTCGGACTTCCGCTCGAAGCTGGACCTCATCACAATAAGGGCCAGGGAGTTCGGACACCACCTCTATCTCATCATCGACGAGTACGACAACTTCACCAACACCGTCCTGAACGTCGCCGGGGAAGAGGTCTATCATGCCATGACACACGCTGAGGGATTCTACCGCGACGTGTTCAAGCTCTTCAAACCGAACTTCGACCGAATCCTTATGATGGGAGTCAGCCCCGTCACCATGGACGACGTGACCAGCGGCTACAACATCGCCACCTCGCTCACACTCGACCCCGAATTCAACATGATGCTCGGCTTCAGCGAGACGGAGGTACGAGAGATGATCCGGTACTATCAGGGAGTCGGGGCGCTACATGCCGATGAGGACGCCCTGATTGACGAGATGAAGCCTTGGTATGACGGGTACTGCTTTTCCACGGAGTCTCTTGACAACGACCCTAAGATGTACAACACCGATATGGTCAGCTACTATCTACGCCACTACATCAACCGAGGCGAGGCGCCGAGGGACATGCTCGACCGAAACACCGCCACCGACTACAACAAGCTCGACAAACTCATCCGCCTCGACAAGCTCGACGGCGACCGCAAGAGCGTGCTGCTGGAGGTGGCGCAGAACGGATTCACCCTCGGTGAGGTGCAGCCCTCGTTCCCGGCGCACAGGCTGATTGAGCCGGACATGTTCAAGAGCCTGCTCTACTACTACGGGCTGCTCACAATCGGAGGAGTTGACGGAGTGGATACCGTTCTCAGCATCCCGAACAACAATGTGCGCAGGCAGTTCTACGAGTACCTCGTGATTGAGTATTCCAAGATAAAGAACATCAACATCTCTGAGTTGAACCGCCATTTCAAGTCGGCGGCCCTCGACGGCGACTGGCGTCCGATGATGGAATACATCTGCCGGCAGTACCACGACACGACATCTGTCCGCAGCCTCATCCAGGGAGAGAGGAACATCCAGGGATTCATGATGGCCTATTTCAGTCTCGACCCCTACTACCTCACCAACCCGGAAGTGGAGCTCAACCACGGCTACTGCGACTTCTTCCTCATGCCGGACTTCCACCGCTGCGCCACGACGGCCCACGCCTACATCGTCGAGCTGAAGTACCTTAAGCCTGACGCCACGGAGGAGGCCGCGGAGAAGCAGTGGAACGAGGCCGCGGAGCAGATACGGGGCTACGGCGAGGGAAAGGCGGTCAGGGTTCTCGCCGGAAAGGCCGCGCTGCATCTGATTGTGGTACAGATCAAGGGTCACAGCCTCTACCGGATGGACGAGGTATAGTCTTCGACGGACTTAGCGGACTGTCCAGAGACTGTTTCTGACATAGCCTCAGCCCATGCAGGCGCATTCGGGAGAATGTAGTCGCGCAGATGCTTGTGGCTTCGGGGAACAAATTATTCTACCACACATAATACCATAATGAGTGTTGCCCGTTTTCAGAAAATAATTTCGTGGTGCTGAGCAACCAGCACATATGAAGACCGAAATTGTCGAGGCCTATACCGCAGCCATAGCCAAGGCAATCAGCGACTACGACGGCACGATAACCGCGAAGCTCGCCTCGGAGATTGCCAGGGTCGAGAAAAAATGAAAATACGGTTCTTTTAGCGCAGCAATTCACTGAGGACGCGGAAAGTGCCGGCGGTCCAGCCGAGCATTGTGGGCATCTCGTATTCATTGCTGACATTGATATTGCCCTCGACGGCATTGTATTTCTCCCAGAGATTGCCGGTTTCGGCAAAGGTGGAGACCACGGTGTCGAGGTATTTCACGGCTATGCGCCGGGCATCAGCGTCGTAGCCATAGCGGAGAAGACCCTTTACGGCGAGGTACTGAAGCGGCGCCCATCCGTTAGGATAGGCCCATTGGCAGGAGCGGCGGTAATCGCCGTATGCGCACGCCGAGATTCCATGAGGATATTCAAGACGGAAAGGGTCGCCGGGAGCATCAGGCGAGAGCGGCAGATTGTCCGCACACAGAGTGCCTGCAATGGCGGCGGCATCACGCCGGTCGGCGGCTCCCGAGAAAAGAAGGCTGAACACGGCGGCGGAGAGCACGTCGGAGCGCCGGTCGTTGACATGGTCATAGTCAAAGAACAGCCCTGACTTGCCGTCTCGCATAAGCTTGTGCATCAGGCGGTTTCTTCGTGCCGCAGCCTTCACCCAACGGCGGGCGGAAGCTCCGTCGCCAAGCTCAGAGGCAAAGAAGGAGAAATTCATCTCGTAAAGATAGAGGTTCGAATTCAAATCAACAGGGCAGAAATCCTCGCAGCGGCCATCGAATCTCGGCGTGAAGTCCCACCCGGACTCCGCTTCGGCAATGTAGTGGGAGCCGATGCGGAGCAGTTCGTCTCGGGAAAGCCCACCGGTGTCGAACCCTGGGCCGAAACGCTCTTTAAGAAGCCCGATGAATTCAAGCTTCTCCTCATCCGTCGCCTCATTGCCGTAGCGGTTCAGCCCGCAGGGAGAAACCCTCGAAGTCATCCAGAAGTCATATTCCTTTTCCAGACCTGGAAGCACGCGGGCAAGCCAGTCCCTGTCACCGGTGGCTTCATAGACACTGCGTATCATCATGCTGAGATACGGCGGCTGGGAGCGGTTCAGGAACCATGTCGCGCTGCCGTTGAGCATCTTGCCGAACCGCTCGACTATATGGAGCATATCCTCCACATTATTGCGTGCCTGCTCCACAAATCCGTCGAGAATAAGCCCCTCGTCAGTAAAGAATGTGTCCCAGTAGTACATTTCCTGAAAAGCGCCGCTGATACTCGGAACGGTGTATGGATATGGGAGTCCAAAACGCGCCCCTTCATCCTCCGTATTGCTGCGGACAGTCTCCGGCCAAGAGGACACGATGAACTCCCTGACCTCCCCGGCCGAAGAGCCGCAGAGAAATGGCAGCGTGAAGTCTTCCGGGGTAGCCTCCCGAAAAGATACGGCATATCCGCCGGCAGCGACGGCCTTCTGAACCAGACGGCTGCGGTTGTCGCAGCGGTATCGCGTCACCGTATAGGCCTGAGGATTCGTGCGGTAGTCGGCCGACGGGGCGTCGGCATAGACAGTGGCGACGAAAGTCTTTCCAGGTTCGAGGAAGTCGAATGCAATCTCCGAGACATGAGCGTGCTCTCCGGTGCAGTTGCCTACGAACCACAGGCCGCTGTCCTTGGCGCGGCGTGCCACCGTGATGTACTCGCCCGGTTCGGCCTCAAGATAGCGGCTTTCAGACCAGTCCAGAGCCACGTCCTTTATGAACTGAAAGGCATCCGGAAACCGTTCATAGTTCTCCGGAAGGTCCGCGGCCATCTGAAGCGGAGAACTCATCACGACATAGATGCCCAACTGGTTGGCAATCGTGCACTTAGCCTTGTTCGGATTGCGCGGATTGACTTTCGACATATCCTGTTCGAAAATGCCGGGGGTGTAGTCCATAGGACCTCCGATCAGACGGGTAAACGGCAGAATCGTGACGTGTCCCGGAGCATTGCCGGCATTGGCCTGATACTCAGTGCCCCTTGCGGATTCGTTTCCGATAAGGTTCGGCCATGTGCGGCAGAGCCCGGTCGGACGAACAGCCTCATGGGCATTGACCATTATATGATGCTTCGCGGCCTCAGTGACGGCATAGAGGTAGTGGTTCACCATCCGCTGGTTGTAGTGGTTGTTCCCCTTCGGGATTATGTTCCCGACATATCCGCTCTTGACGGCATCGTAACCATGCTCATTCATGAAAGTGTAGGCCGTGTCAAGATGGCGCTCGTAGTTCCGTACGGAACCTGAGGTCTCGTGATGCATAATCATCTTCACGCCCCTGGACGCGGCATATTCCTCTATCCGCCGCAGGTCGAAGTCCGGATATGGGGTAACAAAGTCAAAGACATAGTCCTTCATTTTCCCGAACCAGTCCTCCCATCCGATGTTCCATCCCTCGACGAGCACCCCGTCGAAGCCGTTTTCCGCAGCGAAGTCAATGTATTTCATAACGTTCTCCGTCGTCGCGCCGTGGTGGCCGTGAGGCGCAAGCCGAGTGTAGTCGTCCGTGTCAAGGTGCACGCTGCGCAGGTCGTATGTATATGACCACTCGCTCTTTCCGGTAATCATCTCCCACCACACTCCGACATACTTGCAGGTGTGAATCCACGACGTGTCCTCTATCCGGCAAGGCTCGTTGAGATTGAGGGTGATGCGGCTTGCGAGTATGTCGCGGGCGTCGTCGGAAACTATGATTGTCCTCCACGGGGTAGTGCACGGGGTCTGCATATAGGCGAGGTCGCCGTTGGGGTCGGGCGTCAGATGCGCCTTGAACACAAGGGCAGCGTCGTCAAGCAGAAGGTGCATCGCCGGGTAGTTCACCAGGGCGGCCTCGTGGAGATTTACGTAAAGTCCGTCGTCCGTCTTCATCTGGAGCGAGGTCTGGACTCCGGTGTCCGAGAATATCGACTGCGCAAGGTTGTAGTCCACCGCCCCGCCGAGCCTGCCCCGGATTTCGCTCAGACGCGACCTCGTGTAGTCATACTCCTGCGTGTCGTAGTCTCCGGGAATCCACCAGGCCGTATGGTCTCCCGTCATCGCAAATTCCGTAAGCTCGTCCGTAATCACGAAATAGGTCATCCCGTCCTGCGCCGGAAAGCTGTAGCGGAATCCCAGACCGTCGTCAAATAGCCTGAAGCATATATCCATCCTCCGCCCGTCCGGCTTATGCAACAGTCTGACAACCATTTCATTGTGACGGTCGCGTATTTCCTCTTCCTCGCCCCACACCGGAGTCCAGACCCCGTCGAAGGAGGATGTTTCCGAGGATATGAGCTCGAAGCCCTCGCTGAATTCGGACGAGGTGCGGTCATAGAGTCCGCGTATCATGAATCCGAGTCTTCCGGGTTTCACGACCTCCTTCCCATGCCATGTGAGGCTGTACAGAGGATGTCCGTCATCATCGATGAAAAATGTCACGGAGGACCTGCCGTCCGGGGATTCGAGCGTCTGTGCGCCGAGAGAGGCCGCAGCGAGAAGCGAAAGTAACGAAAGGATGTATTTTCTCATGTTTATGGATATATATTCATGGATATATGTTCATGCTAACGAACTTCAAATGAAACGGTTGTGCGGATATCGTCCGATGCCGAGCCTACATGGACCGTGTAGCGGCCCTTGTCAAGCACCCAACGGGACAGCGAGGCATCGTAGCGCCGCAGGTCATCGGGGCGGATTTCAACGGTGACTGTCCGGGTCTCGCCCGGTGCAAGTTCCACCTTGCGGAAGCCCTTGAGTTCCTTCATGGGGCGGTCGGCAACATTTTCCGAGGGAGGGAGCGGCTCGTCAAAACCCACATAGAACTGCACCGTTTCCTTGCCTGTGACGCTGCCGGAATTGGTCACCGGAACCGAGACGGAGAGAGCGGGACGAGATTTCGCGCCGACCCTTATATCACTGTCCTTCAATGCAGTCCGCGAATCAGGGACGCGCATTGTCTTTCCGCTTGTTCTGGCCTGTCCGTAACTGAACTCCGTGTAGCTCAGTCCGTGCCCGAATGCGAAAAGAGGCTTCACGGCATATTTCTCCGCCCGGCGGTAGCCGACATAAATCCCTTCAGCGTAGTTCGCCGTGAGGCTTTCCGCGCTGTAGGAAACCGTGGCGTGCGCCCCGTTGTCCTCAAGACGGACGGGAAAGGTGAACGGAAGCTTGCCGGAAGGGTTCACGTTGCCGAACAGCACATCCGCGAGCGCATATCCTGCCTGCGAGCCGAGATACCACGCCTGCACAATAGCCGGGACGGTCTCCACCCATGGCATCGCCACGGCATTCCCGCTGACAAGAACCACGGCAAGATTAGGATTTGCCCCCGCAAGGGCCTCAATCAGAGAGTCCTGCCCGTACGGAAGAGAGAGAGACAGCCGGTCCGAGCCCTCGCTGTCGTTGCCGTGAGCCTTGTTGAGCCCGCCGACAAAAATCACCGCGTCAGCCTCCAAGGCGGCCTTCACGGCATCGGAAACCAGCTGTTCCGCGCTGCGGCTCTCCCTCAGGTCCTGTCCTGTCGAAACCCCGTCGAGGAATCCGGTCACGTCGCCGACATAGCCGCGCTCATACACAATCTGAACGCTGTCTCCGGCAGCCGCCGTCAGACCCTCCAGCGGCGTGCATTCATGACGCACCTTCAGCGACGACGAGCCGCCGCCCACAGTCAGCCGCTTCAGCGCATTCTCTCCGACTACTGCAATACGGCGTACACATCTATGGTCAAGAGGCAGAACAGCCCCGTCATTTTTCAGCAGGACAATGCCCTCGGAGGCGATTTTCCGCGCCGCGGCATCATGTTCCGGAGAGCACAGCGAGCCGAACGGCTTTTCACGGTTCATCGCCGTGCGGAAAATGAGCCGCAGCACTCGGCGCACCTTGTCGTTCAGGACTTCCTCGGAAGCCTCTCCGCTTCGCAATCTCTCAAGATACGGGCCGGCAAGGTGGTAGGCGTCATAGCCGTTCCACCCCGTCGTCATCCCGTCTGTGCCGGTGCCGAATTCAAGGTCAAGCCCGTTGGAGATTGCCTGACCGGTGTCCTCCGTTCCTCCCCAGTCCGAAATCACCACTCCGTCATAGCCCCAGTTCCCTTTCAGGATGTCGTTCAGAAGATAGCGGTTATGGCAGCAGAACTCGCCCTTGTATTTATTGTAGGAGCCCATCACGGCCCACGCTCCGCCTTCCTGAACGGCAGCCTTGAACGCAGGGAGATAAATCTCATGGAGAGTGCGGTCATCCACCACGGCCTCATAGGCGTGCCTGTTGGCCTCCTGGTTGTTCAGGGCAAAGTGCTTCACGCAGGCCGCCACGCCGTTCTCCTGCACTCCCCGGACATACGGCACGACCAGCCTCGACGCAAGGAACGGATCCTCGCCCATATATTCGAAATTCCTTCCGTTCAGCGGTGTCCTGTAGATATTCACGCCCGGGCCGAGCAGCACGTCCTTCTCGCGGTAGCGCGCCTCCTCTCCCACGGACTTTCCGAAAAGAGCGGCCATTTCCTCGTTCCATGTCGCAGCAAGACAGGTCAGTGCAGGATAGGCGACACAGGAGTCACTGGTCCAGCCGGCCTGCCTCCACTCGTCCCAAAGCACCTCGGGGCGTATTCCATGAGGACCGTCAGTGCACCACAGTTCCGGAATGCCGAGCCGCCGCACGCCGGCTGACGAGAATTTGGACTGCGCGTGAAGCAGCGCCACCTTCTCCTCAAGCGTCATCCGAGACAGAGCGTCCTCGACACGCGCCTCAAGCGGACGCGTGTCGTCGAGATAGACCGGTTTGCGCGAGAATGCCGTCAGAAGCACGGTCAGCGCGGCGGCCGGCAGAATCAGAGTCTTGGCTGAAAGTCTCATTTAATCTCCACACTATCAATGTAAAGCGTCTTTGCAGCGGCGACCTTTTCATACTGAATCTTGAAAATCTGCGTGTCCTTCCAGCCCGAATAGTTAAAGTCAGCCAAAGGCACGGAGACTTTCGTCCACTCGCCGTCCCGGGACGCATACTTCTCAAGTCCGGTAATGCCGGCGTCGCCGTCCGACCCCATCAGATAGACATTAAGGCTTGCAAGTTCAAGGTCGGCTCCGGACTCTTCCTTCAGGCGGAAAGTCAGAGAATATCCGGCTTCGCGCTGTGCGGAAATATCAAACTTCCCCCAATTCGAGTGGTTAAACCTCATTGTCGCCCATGAACTGCACTTTGGAACGGCCCATTTTATCAGGTTTTCCTCCACTGACACTCCGGTAGTATTTCCTTCCTTTCCCAAGACGAGCGAGTTCCTGAGAGCCCCGTCAAAAAGTGTAAAGGACATGACGGGAGCAGGCTCGTATGCGCCGATTCTTATGTCACTGAAGCTGATGTCCTGGGCTGCGGAAAGCTCATTGTACTGAAATTTCAGGAGGGTAATCTCTTTCCAGAAGCCGTCCTCGGCACCGAAAGCGGAAAGCGGTATGGAAACTTTCGTCCACTCGCCGTCAACTACGGCATATTTCAAAATTCCTACATTGTATTTAGCCTGGAAATTGGCGCTGAACTGCCCGTAGTTCACCGCTCCGAGCGAAGACTTGAATCTGAAGTTCAGGGCGTACCCGGCGTTGATTTGGGACGAAAGGTCAAGCTTCACTTTCCAGTTCGTGTCATGAATCTGCATCGCAGCCCAGTTCTTTGAATTGTCGAGTCTGAATGTAAGCAGCCCGTCCGAAACAGCAGGCGAGCCGGCACAGCCGTCAGTCGAATAGCCGAGACCGTTCCTCATCTGACCGTCGAAAATCACGACCTCATCGGCAGGGAGCTGCACCGTGTAGGCCGTCGTGTTGTAGCTGCCGGGAGCGAAAGTGAGTTCCTGCACAGGCACAGTCTTTTCGTAGTCCTTTCCGCCGGCCGTTACTGTGAAAGTCACGTCTCCGGTGTAGGCGGAAAGAGGTGCGACGATGAAATAGAGAGGAAGCTCACCGCCTGCCGCGATGTCCCCGCCCGCGACGTTCAGCGTAATGGCGTTGGAGCCGCCCTCCTTGTATCTTGCGGCCGGAGAGGCGGAGAAGTCAATCTCATGAACGCCGCTGAGGTTGGTTCCCTCGGCGACCTTCATCCCGAACTTGGTGATCTTGCCTGCGGCTCCGCTGTTTTTCACGGTCACTTTCATAAGCGCATACAGGTGAGACATCTTCACTTGTGGAGTCTGCCCGAACGGGGCTTCAGCCGAGAACTGTCCGGCAAGAGCGTCATTGGCCTTCAGCGCGGCAGTCGGCGCGGAGCAGTCCAGAGCCTGAACCGACTTGAGTTCATGCGTGGTTCCGTCCGCCTTGTGGCGATAGGTCTGTCCCGGAGCATAGAGGACATTGAATGTGCGTGATCCCGCCGAGACGGAAGCGTCGGCACTGCCGAACGTCTTTGACGACGGGTCGTACGTGAAATTCACGCCGTCCGCCCATTCCTTGTCTTCGGTCACGAGCGACAGCACGTCTCCCTTCTCCCACGAGAGGGTCCAGTCATCGTTCAGGACGGTTCTGGAGACCGCTCCTTGAGAAAGTTTTCCGACGGAAGCGCCGAGTTCAAAGGTGAATTTCTCCTTTTCGGCAGGAGTGTCTTCAACATTTTCCTTGTTGCAGGAAGCGAACGCGAGCATGAGCGCCGCGGCCGCAATAAGCGATAGATTCTTTTTCATTGTATCAGTGTTTTTACGGGTTATTCATTTTCGAACCAGTCATGCGTTCCGCTGGTCCAGGCCTCAGGCTGCGCGGAGTCCACGGACGCGGCGAAGCCGCTCTCGGAGCAAACGAGGCTTTCCTCGAACAGAGGTGTCAGATAAGTCTTTTTCATAGTCATCATTCATTAACTTTTTCATCATTTTTCACAATCACGCCGTCTATCCAAAGTTTCTTCGGAGTCAGCGCCTTAGTGTACTGAATCTTGAAAATCTGCACGCTCTTCCAGCCGTCATATCCGAAGTCGGCCATAGGCACGGAAATCAGCGTCCATTCGCCGTCCGTAGCGGAGTACTTTCCGAGTCCGGTGACGTCACAGTTGCCGCCCTTGCCCATAAAGCTGAGGTTGAGATTCTCAAGTTCAAGAGAGGAAGAATCTTCGCCCTTCATTCTGAACGTCACGGAATATCCGGATTCTGCCTGTGACGACAGGTCATAGACGCTCCAGCTCGCGTTGTTGAACCGCATCGACGCCCATGAGCCGCACTGGGGCACAGTCCATTCTATGAGTCCGTCGTCAGTGCTCAGCCTTTCCGTATTTCCCTCTTTTTCAAGGGACAGGGAATTCTGGAGTCCGCCGTCAAAGAGGACGAATTTTCCCGGCTTCACGGGGCCGACAGGACCAGGACTCGGATCCTCGTCTATGGTGTCATACTTTATGATTATGTCATCGACGTCGATTCTCTTTCCGACGAGGGCCGAGTTACCTTCGACGGCGAACTGCAGGACATTGAAATGCGCCCAGTCGCACGGTTCGTCAGTCGGAGCATGCCATCCGTCGGAATCCATAGCGCCGAGAGCCGAAAAGCGGGAAAGCGGAATCTTCACATAGTGCCACTTCCCGTCGGAGGGGAAGGTCGCCTTGATCTTCACCTCGTCGCTGAGTTCGTTGCCTATCCATGCGCCGAAACGCCATGGAATCCTGTCGCCCTGAGGGTTGTAGGTCACGGCTCTCACCAAAAGTTTGTCAACCGGCTCTGACGAGCGGATTGCAAAGGTGAGGGAATAGTCGGCGGAGGCCTGTCTGGAAATGTCGAGCGGAGGCCATGCCACTGCCTCAAGGGCACTCCATGCGTTCTTTCCGACGGTCCAGGAAATGCATTCAGTGCCAGAGTACGGGCTGTCCGCGGATTTCCAGTCGGAATCCCCCTCCGGGCCGCAGGCATTGCAGAACGGCGCGAGGGCGTCATCATAGACGGTGATGTCAACCGGTTTGTCGGAATTGTACCAGTCCGGAACGGTGAAGCCCAAGGCCGCGAGCAGGTCGGTGTCGAGATTCTGCTCGAAGAAATAGCTCGCGTCCTTCCGGAATATGCTGAAGTCATTGCGATAGCTCCACCAGGTCCATCCGATATTGCTTGCGTCCAGTGCATCTCTGGTCGCCTTCGCCCAGGCCGCCCTGTCCGCAGGCTCGGCGAAGCCGTTCAGCACTCCCCACTCCCCGCAGAACACGGGAACTCCCCTTTCCTCAGCGAATGCACCGGCCGTGGAGGAAATTTTCTGAGAGATGTAGGCGGCCGTGCCCCTCGAAGCGTAGTCATTGTAGTCGTCAATGACCACGTTGTAGGTCACGGTGTTCGGCAGGGCCGGCATCCTGTCCGCATCGTACGGGAACGGAACCGGCTTCTCGAAGTCCGTCATTCCTGCCTCCCAGGACGCGCCCTGATGGGTGAAGAGATGCGGTCCATAGTAATGGAAGGTGTAAATCAGGTTTCTGTCCTCATAGACAGGTATCTTCCGGAGATTGTCAATGCTGCAGCCCACACCGGTGACAATTATGGAGTGCCTTGTGTCAATCCGGCGTATCGCGCCGATGAGCTCTGTCTGGATGTCATACCAATGAGACTTGATGAAGTCGCCTCCAGGCTCGTTGAAGAGTTCGTATATGACCTTGTCGGATCGATCCTTGTAGCGCTCGGCAAGCTGGGTGAAGACCTTTTCCATAATCACCGGACCGGAAAGGCTCGGAAAATCCTCCGACAGCCAGGCGTGGTTGTCAATGATGATGTACATTCCGTTGCCTTCGGCCATATCTACGGCATAGTCAAGGACATCGAGGACATGAGAGTCAATCTTGTAGTCGGGAGCGGCTCCGACAAAATAGTTGAATCGCACGGGAACACGCACGACGTCAATCCCGAGCGAGCGGAGGTTAGCAAATTCCCGGGCCGTGTAGGTGATCCGGTTCACTTCGGACGGAGACTTGCCCATAAACCAGTCGCCGAGATTGACGCCCCTGGTGAACGGGCATTTTGTCAGCACGACTTCGGAAACGGGAGCCTTATGCTCCTGTTTTGAGGACTTGTCACAGGAACAGACAAGCAGAACAGCTGCAAGAGCTGCGATAAACATCGGTTTCATACAGTTATCAGTTCAACGGTTCAACTTTTATCGTGCAGGTGTACAGGTTGAATGTCAGCCGGTACTCCCCGCCTTTCTGAAGGTGCCAGAAGCGGTCCTGCTCCACGCCGTCGACAAAGTCCGGCGAGACCTTGAACGCCGTCTCGGCAAGACCGGCCGGGGGAATTTCCGAAACGGCCTCATCGCTTGCAGGAGGGCGGAGGAACGACTGGCTCCATGTTCCCGGAGTTGTGCCGGCCTTGAACCATCCGCCCTCAAGATGTCCCTCGTATGTGAATATGAACGCATTGTCCGGCGACGGAGTCAGCTCATAGCAGCTCTTCGGGTTGTTCCAGTCAAAGCCCGGGAACGGGCCGCCGAAACCATACAGTGCGGATGTCCTTATCGGCAGCTGCTCGGTGATTATTACCAGCTGCTTCTTTCCCTCGCATCCGGAAAGCGCGAGGCAGGCCAGTGACAGGGCCAAAGCGACGATTTTATGTATTCCTTTCATCTTCAATGTATTATTTATTTGTTATATCCGGGGTTCTGCTCAAGGTTGGGATTCGCGCTCAGAACCTGACGCGCCAGAGGGAATATTATCGTGTGGTCGTCCGATTCCGGATTCTTGTCCCACCAAGTAGCAGTCGTGAACTTGCCGAAGCGTATCAGGTCAATCCTGCGGCGCCCCTCTCCGAAGAACTCGCGTCCCCACTCGTCGAGCATTTCATCAAGGTTCAGTTCGACATTTCCCTCGGGTCTGTAGAGGATGTTCTTGAGCTGCTCTTCAGTCGCCGCCTTGTAGTTGCGCCTGCGCACGCCGTTAAGGAGCTTGCCGGCCTCCTCCGTCTCTCCCCTGCGGACGAGGCATTCGGCGAGGGAATATATTACCTCCGGAAGGCGGAACTCGGTGTAGTCCGCCTCCAGCTGCCCCTCATCATTGTCGCTGTAGAACGGATATTTGACGAAATAGTAGCACGAGTTGTGGTCGCCCGCCTGATGGTTGCTGACGCCTCCCGGCCATTCGTCCGGGCCGAGGACAACCCCATTCTTCACGAATTTCCCGACAGCGTCGTGAAGGCACATATCCGCGCCCCCGCTGCCCTTGACCCTCTTGGTGACACCGTTCTCCGTGTATTCAAGGTAGCCGTAGAGGAACATTCCCTCACGGGTGCTGTTTCCGAGATTGCGGTATTTCTTCATCCTTTCGTCCAGAATCTGTCCCTTGCGCTCGTCTCCGGAGTACTTTCTGAATTTCTGCACCGGCGAGCCGAGGTCGAACTCGTAGGGGTTGCCGTCAAGGTCATAACTCGGGGCTACGGAAAGCTTCGGCATATGGCTGCCGCTCTGTTCGCGGGCCTTGCATTTGAGGTCATTGAAATAGTAGTCGGAGCCGAGCGGCGCCGCCCACCAGAGATTCCAAGAAGAATACTGGTGGAAGGAATATGCCTTTGACCCCGGATAGGCGAAGATGACCTCGGGCGAAGTCTCGTTGTTCCAGTCGAATGCCGAGTCCCAGCGGTCAGCCACGGAGTAGGAGCCGTATTTCCCGGAGATTATCTCCCTGGCCCATTTCTCGCATTCATCGAAACGGCTTTCCCCGATATAGACCTCTGCATTGAGATAGAGCCTGACCAGCATGGTGGCCGCGGCGGCCTTGGTCAGCTGTCCCTGCATTTCCATGTTTCCGCCGGTGCCCTGCTTCACGGGAAGTCCCGCTATGCAGTCCTTGAGTTCCGACTCTATGAACTCGAAGGTCGTCCGTGGAGAAACCTGTTTCTTGGGATTCAGCGACTGATCATGATAGTGAGTGACCATCAGCAGGTTGCGGAACAGGTCAAAGAGATTGAGGTAGTATTTTGCCCGGAGGGCGCGGTTCTGTGTGGAGAAGCTGTCCCATTCCTCCTGCGAGAAGCCGAACTGAGTCCGGTCAAGGCGCTGAAGTTCCTCGATGACGAAGTTGCACTGGCCTATGCCCTGATAAGGCAGCGTCCATGACGATGACTCCACCGTCTCGACATTGTACTCGTGAGCGGCGGTCCTTCTGTACTTTCCGCCGTCGTCAAACCATGTGTCATGCGTGACGACGACAATCTGATCCGCAGTCTGCTCGTTGACTCCCCAGTTCCATCCTGTAAAATAGGCATGCTCGAACGGTCTGAACACCATCCTTATCACGTCCTTTCTGGAGTTGTAGTAGTTTTCTCTGGCCACCGTCGAATAGATGTTCTCGTCCAGGTTCGTGCAGGAGACGAACGCAGACAGAGAGAGAGCCAGAAGGGAAATATATCCTTTAAGTTTCATTTTCAGTTTTGTTTATGTTGATTATCAGAAACCGAGCTGTACGCCGAGTATGAACTGGCGGCTGGACGGGTAGTACTGCCCGCTCCCTTTCGCTCCCGGGGTGAGACCGTTCACATTGTAGGCTGACGGATCGATGCCGGTGAACTTCGTGAAGGTGCAGAGGTTCTTTCCGGTGACATAAAGCCTGATCCGGCTGAGGTATTTCCAGTCCGTGTCGAGCGTGAAGCCGAGGTTCACCATATCAATCTTGAGGTAGTCGCCCCTTTCGAGGAAGTAGTCGCAGACGACGGGATTGGCGTCCTTGTTTATGGCGGCGTTCTGCCCGTATGCAATCTTGAGGACATTTCCCCTGAAATTGCGCGTTCCGTACATATATTCGTGTATGTTGAATATGTTGTAGCCGAGAGCCGTGCGGAGATATATGTTCAGGTCGAACCACTTGTAGCGGAAGCTGTGCGTCATGGAACCCGTGAATTTCGGGAGTCCGTTGCCGACATACTGCTTGTCATCGACCGTGGCGGTGCTCGCCAATATCATGTCCCCGTCCCTGTTATAGACCACCCAGTTGCCGTCCGCATCGACCCCGGCATACCTGTACATGAAGAAGCTTCCGACGCTACGGCCCTTCTCGATGCGCTGAAGGGTGTAGTTTGGGTATGGGCTGCCTGTGGAGCAGACGTCGTAGTAGTCCTGCCCGACATATTCGGAATTGCTGAAATTGACAAACTCATTCTTCATCGTGGAGCCGACGACGCCGACGGTGTATCCGAAATCCTTTGTATCAACAGCCTTCCAGTTTATGTCGAACTCGAAGCCGGAGTTGCGCATAGTGCCGACATTCACGTATGTAGTGTTGAAGAGATACGGCGGCACTGGCACGGTGTATTCTCCCAGAAGGTCAACCTGCCTGCGGTTGTAGTAGTTGAACGAACCATAGAGACGGCTTTTAAAAAGAGCCCAGTCAAGTCCTATGTTCCAGTTTTTGCCCTTCTCCCAGTGCAGGTCCGGATTGACGTTTTTCTGAGGTCCCCAGACATAGAAAAACTCGCCGTTATAGCTGTAGGCCCCGAAGCTGTACATCGTGTCAAGGGAAAGATAGCTTGAGAAGTTCTGGTTTCCCGTGACTCCGAAGTCCCCCCTGAGCTTGAGGTCGCTGACCCAGCCAGCGTTCTTCATGAAAGGCTCATCAGAAATGCGCCATCCGGCGGACACGGCCGGGAACCATCCCCACTTGTGGTTGGAGCCGAATTTGGACGAGCCCTCATAGCGCAGCGACGCGGTGAGCAGGTAGCGTCCTTTCCAGTCATAGCTTGCTCGGCCGAAGAAGGCGATGAGCTTGCTGTCGCTCTTGTAGCTGCTGAGGTTTGTCTTGCCTTCCTCCGAGGCCATCTCACCGAACGAGAGGTTGTTGTAGGTCATTCCGTCGTTGGAGAAATCGGCATTGTTGGCCGCCATTCCGGAGTTCTGCTCGTATGTGTAGGAATATCCCACCATCGTCTTTATGTTGTTGTCACCGAAATGAGCCTGCCAGTTCCCGAGCCATTCAAGTGTGTGGGTACGGTATTTCGAGTAGCTGCGTCCTGCCTGCCCGTCACGTCCGGCGTGGATGCAGCGGTTGCTGGTAGAAGGAGAGAACGTGCCGTCGAAACTGTCGTACTGGCGGTCGGAGAACGTCACCTGAGTAGTGAGCGTGTGATTGTCAGCCTTTCCGTTCCCGAGCAGAGGCAGCAGGTTGAGCCTCGCCGTGGCGTCCCAGTCAATCCATTTCTTTTCCTGGTCGGCAAGTTCCGTCTCAAGGACCTCGGCCGGATTGTTCGCGGCAGTCTGTCCCTGAAAGTCAAAGTAATGGAACGGGTCGTCCGGATCCATGACGGGAGTCGTAGGATTGGCCTCTATGGCATTGGTGAACGTGCTCCAGTCGGAAGCCTTGATGTAGGCGACGCGGGGAGCGACATTGGCGATGAAGGACAGCAGTCCGTTCTTTGTCGTGTGATTGACGGACGCGCGCATTCCGTATTCACGGCGGGACGACCGCAGGTCAATGCCCTTGGCATCCTTGTAGTCGGCGGTCACCCTATAGTTCGTCTTGGGAATGCCGCCACCGAGGGATATGGTGTGGGACTGGGTGAATCCGGTCTTGGTCACGCGCTTGAGCCAGTCTGTTTCGCCACCGTAGTCATATCCGCTCCGGTCGCCCTCCACCCTGTTGAGACGCCAACCGTAGGCATCCAGCATATCAAGTTCCTGCACAGGGACATCGAACGAGACCGTTCCGGTGTAGGAAGTGTGGATGCTGCCGTCGGTCGGAGCGCTCTTCGTGGTCACGAGTATGACACCGTTGGAACCCCTGGTGCCGTAGATTGCGGAAGCGGCGCCGTCCTTGAGGATGTCGAAGCTCTCGATGTCGTTCGGATTGACATTCGACAGTTCACCGGGCACGCCGTTTATTATGATGAGAGGCGACAGGCCGGCATCACGGGAGGAAACTCCGCGAATCTGGATGCTTGCCGGGTTGTTCGGGTCGCCTGACCCGGTGTTCGTGATGGAAACGCCGGCCACCTTGCCCTGAATCATCATCAGAGGGTCGGAGGAACTGACGCTGAGAAAGTCCTTGCTGGACAGGTGAGAGATTGCGGAAGTCAGCTCCTTCTTGTCCATTGTGCCGTAGCCTATGACCACGACCTCCTTGAGTGTCTCGCGGTTCTCGGAAAGCGAGGCATCTACTTTAGTCCTGCCCCCGACCGCGATTTCCATGTCGGTGAAGCCGAGGGATGAGAACAGCAGCGTGGCGTCAGCAGGCACTCCGGAGAGACTATAGCGGCCGTCCATATCAGTGACAGTACCGCTTGCAGGATGCCCCTTGAGACTTACTCCGGCACCCGGCAGAGGTTCTCCGGTAGAGGCGTCTGTGACGACTCCGCTGACAGGAAGCCCGTCTGCGGCGGTCTCCGGTCGAGCCGGATGCGTATTGAGGACAAGCACGATGTTCTTGCCCTGCATACGGTAGGCGTACTTACCCCCCCCCACAGTGCCGAAGATGTCATCGAGCATGTTCCTGACCGAGGCGGTTCTGCGCTTCAGTGTGACGGGAACGCTGACGTCCACCTGCGACCTGTCATAGACAAACGACCAGTCAGTCTGGCTTTCAATCGCCTCAATGACAGTACTTAACGTCACCGGGGCACCGGCATCCGTCCCGACCGTCACATTTTGGGCGAGCAGGTCGGCGGACAGCATGAGAGTCATACAGAGTATGACAATTTTCAGTTTATGCATTTCTTATTGTTTTGGTTAATAATTTCAGTGAAAAAGCGCGGGAGTCCTTCTGTCATTTCAACGACAGTCTGACTTCCGTACGGTCGGAGTTCCATCTCCAGCGGAAAGGGTGCACGAGGTTCAGGACATTGAGCAGATGCTCCAGCCCGTCTTCCTGACGCACGCGGCAGGTACACTTGAAGTCGGCCACAGCCGCATCCTCGATTATTATACGCGTCTTGTAGTAGGACTGCACGGTTCTGAATATTTCCGAATATGTCTTGTCGTCAAAGAAGTAGATGCCCTCCGTCCACAGTTCCCGCTCGTTCGGATTCATGCCGGACATCATATAGCCGTCCCCGATTATATCCACCCTCTGAAACGGGGCAAGGCGGCATATCTCGGAACCGTCGGAGTCCGAAAGGCTCACGCTTCCCTCATAGAGCTTCACGGAACAGTTTCCGCTGTCTCCGTATGCGGACACGTCGAATGTCGTTCCGAGCACGGTCACGCTGTTTCTTTCCGTCTCGACGACAAAGGGCCTGCTTTCGTCATGACTCACGTCAAAGAGAGCCTCTCCGTCAAGACGGACTTTCCTGAAACCGCCGCCGTCGGCGACAAGTTCAAGCCGGGAATTGGAATTAAGCCAGACTGACGTGCCGTCGGACAGCACCGTATGCACGCGCTGTCCGACAGGCACCTCGATTGTCCGCGCCGCGAACGGGGACTGCCCGACAGGTTCCACGCTCTTGTGGCCGATAAAGACACCGGCTGCGGCGACCGAGGCTGCGGCGACCGACGAGAGAGTCCATCTGAGCCATTTCGGGAAATGTTTTTTACGCGAAGACTCCTCTTCCGTATTGAGCAGTGTGGATTCATAAAGCCTGCGGGCAGCGACAATCTGCTCCCTGTTATCAGGAGATTCCGCAGCCCACCTTGTGACCGCGATGCGTTCCTCCAATGTGCACTCTCCGCGCAAATACCTATCAATCAAATCATTATTCATAACTCATCTTTTTGTTCCACAAACACAACAATAGTACATTCCCGGCCACATCCATTCACCCCAGTGAACAAATGGATTTTTCAATTACTCACACGAGTCTCGCGAGTATGTTACTCATATTCAAGCCATGCGGTCGCACGCACCGGTGCGTCGGTACTGAACCTTATCCAGCGGGCGGAAAAATCCTCCGGCAGTTCCTGCCTGAAGGTCTCTCCCGGCGCGACGGTGCAGGTTTCATACACCATCCAGTCGCCGCATCCGGTCGGATCCGCCTCAACTGTGAATGTAACGTTCCCGGCGGAATTGTGGGAAAGCGTCATGGTTTTCCTGTCATAGAAAGCGCACAGATACGGATCGGAGGCTACGCCGGCAGCTACATCGCTGTCCTTCCACGGGCCTCCGTGTCCCCGAGGCTTGCCAAGTGACCAAAGGTCGTCAATCGCGCCTGCCCACACGGCAGCATTCCCGTCGTCGGACACAATCACATGAGGATTCCCCCGACCGTCTTCCGGACTTATGCCTGTCATCACCAGCAGTCCCCTGTATGAAGCATAGTCCGCGATGCGGAAGCCGTGGGTGGCAATCGGCCTTATCTTGGCATAGCCGTCGGCATTCTCGGCCGGCAGTTCATAGAATGTTCCCATGCAGGAGAAAAGGTCCCTCTCCGTCGCGACCTCCCGGCACACGCGCAGCTCACCTTCTGCGGTCGGCCGCTCAACGGAGCCGTTCCCTATCGGCAGCCGCCATCTTCTCCCCCGGTCATCGACGACCAGCACGGAAGAACTGTCCACCGTGACGACATTCTCCGGAACCGCAAAACGAGTCCGTATGAAATCCGCCGTCAGGCTGTCGTCCCTGCGTACAAGAGCGAGTTTGCCGTCAAGCTCATAATAGCCGGTCTCCGACCTTTTTCCCGATTCCGAACGCCCTGCAAGCACGCCAAGCGCACGCCGGTTGTCCCCGAGACTGTAGAGCAGGCCGTCAACGAAAGAGGAGGCATCGGATTTCGTCAATCCTCTGAACACTTCTGAAGGCATCGTGCTCCTGTCATCCGCTGAAGACCATGAAAACGAGACAGTGGCCTTCGTGTCGGCGTCCGTCTTTACTCTGATCCATTCGCCCTTTTCGTCAGAATCGAACGACACGTGAGCATCCGCTCCAGGAGCCACAGTCACCGTCCTCAAGTCATCCCACACTCCGTTTCCGCATCTGTCAACCTCGAAAGAGAAGGCGACAGCGCTTTTGCCCCCGTTGTGCAGCCATGCCATGCGGCCGGGCCATCCCGCAAAGAGAAACGGCTCGGAAGCCTCCCCTGCCCGAACCTGTTCTCCTGCCCAGACAGCGCCCTCCGCATCGGACGGACCAAAGTCGTCCGGCCCCGTGACTGAAGTGAACCACAGGTTTGAATTGGACTGTCCGGGGCCGCAGATGCCGCCCTTGGCCCCGCGCCGGTTCAGGAACTCGTTCTTGGCCGAATCGTCGCATCCGAACACAATACGGTCTCCCCAGCGGGCAAAGTCGCCTATGACCTTAAGATAGGACGAACGCGGACGTATTCCCGCAGAGCGGCCGGAGGTAAATGTCCCGGGGAAATGCCAGAACATTCCGTGCATGGTCATGAGATAGTCAGGAGAATCAGCTGTGCCCACATCCCTTATGCGCGGCCACTCGGTGTTCCATCCGTGAGCGCCGTCGTAGCTGTGGCTGGCCTTGGGCAGGCGGTAGAATTGCCATCCGCGCCCGGACTCCCTCACACCGAGAATGACGGATTTGTAGTCCCATCCGACCGCCCAGATCGGATCCGTGCAAGGATTCCTGTTCCCGAAGATTCCTCCCGGCCCGGTCACTTCCGTAAACTGGTTGCGCCGAACCACCTTCCAATCGGCGCCGTTCCATTCAGCAAGGACTCCCGACGCCACGTCAAACTTCTCCAGGGCCTCCTGAGTACCCTCTCCGTTGTTGCTGAACACGAGCACGCCCTGGCCCGAATACAGCCCTTTCCCGTGTACTCCCGGCAGCAGGTCATTGACCGGGGCATATCCTCCGCCCTGCGGATTCGAGTTCCCGTCGCGGTAAAGCTCGCTGACGGTCAAAGAGTCCACATCGACTTCATAGAACCCCTCCTCCATCGTAGCATAGTATATCTTATGTTCAGGATCGGTCAGATGGCGGGCATTTCCGGTGAGCCGGCCGGGCATTACGGAATATGGTATCACCCTGACATTCCTGTCACCGTCAATGGCATACGGGCCTATGAACAGTTGGGAACTTTCCCCGTGTATCATTCTGTTCGCCACAGTTCCTCCGATACTCTCGGGCCTCACCGTCACTTCAAGTTCAGGAGAAATCTCGTACAGTTTGTCGGACGAACCGTACGGCATATGGGGGCCGTATGTCGCCACCCACAGCCGGCCGGCCCATGGCACGACCGCCCCTGTGCCGCATTCTCCCTCTTCATTATAGAATGCCAGTTCAGGATAGATTCCCGAAAGCGACACGGGACCGCCTGTCTGTCCGGCAGAGCATCCCGCCAGCGAGGACGCGACGGCTGCAATCATCAGTTTCTGGAGTTTCATGTTATTGAATTTTTATATTTTCGACATTTCTGACGCCTGTCAGATAGAATATTCCCTGCCAAGGCACAGTACCCTGACAGGGAATCAAAAAAAATGTCACGGCATTATTCCACTTTCACTCCGTCCGGAGCATCGACAGTCGTGTCTATCCTTCCGTCAGAGAGTCGCTCATGGCGGACACGAATCGGACCGAACGGGGTCGGGAACGCGCCTTCTGCCCATTCGAGGTCACCGAGGTGCGGAGTTATGCGGACCTTCGCGCAGCCTGGTTCCACGATTTCGACGCCGAGAACATGGCGGCTCAGCCAAGCTGTGGGACCGGATGCCCAGCCATGGCAGAGACTGTGGCGGAACCCCTTATAGCAGTAGGCTCCGAAGTCCCCGTGTATGTCCTTCTTGCCTTCCGGCACGAGTTCGTCGATACCCGCCGCTTCAGGAAGCCAGTCGAGGTTGAAGTCCTCCCAGAATGTCGTCGCGCCAAGGTCGAGCATCGCACCCCAGTAGCTGCGGATGACATCAAGCGAACCCTGCCAGTTGCCGGCGAGGGCCATTGCCTCAAGCATCAGATAGCCGTAGAATGTTGAGAAGCCGTGGCCGCCGTTGCTGGAAAGAATGTCCCTGTCCGCCTTCTTCGCGTCCGTAAGGCCGGCAAGCGCCATCAGAGCCGCCGCCTGCTTCGAGCCCGGGGCGTCGGGGGCAACTCCGGATTTCAAAAATTCCCTATAAACTTTCGTGGCGGCCTTGGACAGACGCTTCTCCGCATCGGCGCAGTCGGCGACAAGCTGCCGGTCATCAAAAATGTTCCCGAATTCCTGTCCAGCCTGCATCGCCTGGACCATCAGAGCCTGAAGCCCGGCATTCTTCGCAGGTTCATTTTCCTGCGACGGCCAATCGAGGAAACGCGTCCCGTCAAGGCACTCTCGTCCGTCAGGGGTGATTTTTCCGATGAGCTGACGGAGCAGTCCGGTGATATATTCCCTTGAACCGAGAAGATAGTCCAGATCACCAGTATGCCGGAACCATGCCTGATGGCAGAGCATCCACCAGATTGAATAGGAGGAAAAAGAGCCGTTCATCCATTTCGGGAGAGGGGTAGTGTCGCGCATCCAGTCGAGCGTTTTGGGAACGACCTCATTGTACCCGAATACAGAAGCCACGGTCATCACCTCGGGATAGGCGTCCCCCATCCACACGAGACGGTCGCGCTTTATGCCCTCGATGAGAAAATTCTGCATACAGAGGTGAACCGTGTAGGCACCGGTCTCCCAGATTCTGTTCAGACGTTCATCGCTGCAGCTGAAAGACCCCGTATATTCAAGGTCACGCATGATGGAGATGGCCCGCACCTCTTTGAGTTTCAAAACCTTATCAGGTTCAACAAGATCGATGCGGACAAAACGGAATCCGGAATTTCCGATTTCCGCGACACCCATCATAGGAAGGATTATCACCTGATCACGCACCGAGTGGTCGTTGGTAGCGCATCCCTTGCCTCCGATTTCCGACATTGCCTCCGAAGCGGACTCGCCGTAACGGATGCGCACCGGGACAGTGCCTTCGGCCCAGCCGGTCACAATCTGAAGCCCGCCGTGCAGTTCCTTCCCGAAGTCAAGCAGTATGCTGGAAGACACTCCGCCCGCAGAAGACAGTACGCAGGAAGACTCCGGGGTGTCGTTGTTGCAAAACGCCTGTCCGTTGCCTTCGCGAAGAAGCGCGTCGGCGTTGCTGACATTGCCTTCCTGCCACAGGACGCGAACCGGCGTGACATAAGTGCGGGTGCGGCAATCCCGCTCCTGTGCGCACAACGGAGCGAAGCCGTCGGACACAGCCCCGGCCAAGATGAGGGCAGAAGCCGCGGCAAGCATGGATTTCAAGAAATCTTTCATCGTTTTATCATTTCGAGCTTATGACAAATATATTCCGGCATAGTCCGGATTACCCTGACCAAGTCCGGAAAAACCGCACCGGAATCCTATAGCCCGAATAGAATCGCGACGAGCGGAAGGTAGTCCCCGAGCTCGGAACGAAGGATTTTCAAA
This sequence comes from Bacteroidales bacterium UBA6408, assembly GCA_002439805.1. Classification (GTDB taxonomy): domain Bacteria; phylum Bacteroidota; class Bacteroidia; order Bacteroidales; family UBA932; genus Cryptobacteroides. The sequence continues at coordinate 771 of DJPQ01000063.1, read as the reverse complement.
GCCTTGGAAATATGATACTCCACAGTCTTTTCCGATATTCCGAGTTCCAGGGCTATCTCATTGTAAGTCATACCGTCAAAACGGCTGAGCATGAA
>DJPQ01000063.1:0-642 GCA_002439805.1 Bacteroidales bacterium UBA6408 | reverse complement strand
GTCTGCTCACCCATCTTCGCGATGCTTTCCGAAATTATCCTCCGAATATCCGCATTATAGAGAGAATGCGGATCACAGCCCTCAAGCGTATCAATCCGAAAGCGCAGTTCCATGGCGGCATCGCTTTCAAGATTCCCCTGCATGGCGGTCATGGACGCCCTGGAACGGAACAGGTGCAGCATCTTGTTGCGTATAACGCCGAAAAGAAAAGGCAGCGCATAGGGAATGTCGGCTCCCTCGCGTCTTTTTTTCCAATATACCAGCATGGCTTCGGACACCACGTTCTCGGCGTCCATCTCGTCATAGCAATATGACTTGGCGAAAAGTACGCACTTGTGCCAGTATCTCCTGAAATCGGCATCGAAACTGAGCTGCTCGTTATCCATATAGACGGCTAAAGCATTTTAGACTCCGCAAACATAGCACATTTCAATGTAACTGCAAAATTTTAGCGTTTCATTGACATGATGCTCGGCTTCAGCGAGACGGAGGTGAGGGAGATGATACGCTACTATCAGGGAGTAGGGGCGCTGAAGGCCGCGCTGCATCTGATTGTGGTACAAATCAAGGGTCACAGTCTCTACCGGATGGACGAGGTCACGAAGACAATCTGATCTCTCGACGATTACCCGGCAAAGAGGT
>DJPQ01000058.1:4856-11547 GCA_002439805.1 Bacteroidales bacterium UBA6408 | reverse complement strand
ACGGAGACCGCAAGAGCGTGCTTCTGGAGGTGGCGCAGAACGGATTCACTCTCGGAGAGGTGCAGCCGTCGTTCCCTGCGCACCGCCTGATTGAGCCGGACATGTTCAAGAGCCTGCTCTACTACTACGGTTTGCTCACCATCAGCGGCACACGCGGAGTGAACACAATCCTTAGCATTCCGAACAACAACGTCCGCAGACAGTTCTACGAATACCTCGTGATTGAATACAATAAGATACTTCAGGTCAATATGTCAAAACTGTCCGAGACCTTCGACTCCGCGGCCCTCGACGGCGACTGGCGTCCGATGATGGAATACATCTGTCAGCAGTACCATGACACGACATCTGTCCGCAGCCTCATCGAGGGAGAGAGGAACATCCAGGGCTTCATGACGGCCTATTTCAGTCTCAACCCCTACTACCTGACAAATCCGGAGGTCGAACTCAACCACGGCTACTGCGACTTCTTCCTCATGCCGGACTTCCACCGCTGCGCCACGACGGCCCACGCCTACATCGTCGAGCTGAAGTACCTCAAGCCGGACGCGACCGAGGAGGCTGCATTGAAGCAGTGGGACGAGGCCGTGGAGCAGATAAGAGGCTACGGCGAGGGAAAGGCGGTCAGGGTTCTCGCCGGAAAGGCCGCGCTGCATCTGATTGTGGTGCAGATTAAGGGGCACAGCCTCCACCGGATGGATGAGGTGAATTTCTGAACATCATGAATATGATTAGACTGAACAACGGCGTGATGATGCCGGATTTTGGACTCGGAACGTTTCATTCGACGGACGAGAGAGAATGCACCGAGGCTGTAAGAGCGGCGGTAGAGTGCGGCTACAGAATGATTGACACTGCCAGGATATACTGCAATGAGGAAATCATCGGCAGGGCACTTGACAGCCTATTCAGGGAGGGCTTTCGGCGAGAGGACATCTTCGTGGTGACGAAAGTCTGGTTCGACGACTACGAGGACGTGAGAAGCGCACTTATGCGTTCGCTTGAAAGGCTGGGACTTGAGCAGGCGGACCTCGTGCTGCTGCACTGGCCGTTCGGGAACTACTACAAGGCCTGGAGGGAACTGGAGACGCTCTATGAGGAGGAAAAGCTGGCGAGGGCAATCGGAGTGTCGAACTTCAGCGCGGCGCAGATTGTCGATCTCGTGAAGTTCAACAGGATTGTCCCGGCGGTGAACCAGATAGAGACGAACCTCATAAGCCAGCAGCGGGAATGCCGGGAATGGATGCGCCGCTACGGAATCGCGCACATGGGATACGGCCCGTTCGTCCGCGACAAGATGCCGCAGCTCTATGAGGACGGCAGGTTGACGGAGACAGCAGCGAAATACGGGAAGTCACCTCGGCAGGTCACGCTCCGCTTTCTCCATCAGGAAGGCGTGATTCTCATCCCCAAGTCCGTGCACAGGGAGAGGATTGCCGAAAACATCGACATCTTCGACTTCTCCCTGACCGACGGCGAGATGGAGTGCCTCCGCGCCTTCGACAGGAATACTCCGCTGACCGGCGCCGTGCAGGATCCCGCCCGCGTCGCCAAGATTCTCGGCGAGGTGCACTGAGAAGCTGTTTAATTTTTTAAGAGAGGGGTGCCCGGGGATAATGCCGGGCGCCCCTCTCTTAAAACCTAACGAAAATTAGGTGTAGTATAGTGTGGTATTTTGAAAAAGTTTTGTAATTTTGCAGAACTTAACCGGACGCGGCCGGAGAAGCACGAGGGCGACACGGCACGACGGGATGAAAACCACACCACATCAGATGAAGGAAAACACTGCAAGAAAAGAGTCCGGATGGGTCAAATGGGAGGTTCTGCTCCTGTTGTGGATGGCCTATCTGCTCAATCAGGGAGACCGACAGGTGTTCAACACCGTGCTCCCTTCAATACGCGAGGCACTCAGCCTCACCGACACTTCCGTCGGACTCATAGCCACGCTGTTCAACCTGTTCTACGCCTTCATGGTGCCGCTCGGGGGCTGGGCGGGAGACCGGTTCAGCCGCAAGTGGGTGGTGACCGTCTCCATTCTCTTCTGGAGCGCGGCCACGATGTTCACAGGAGTGGCAAACAGCGTCTTCATGCTCGTGCTCATGCGCAGCGTGGCGACAGGCGGAGGCGAGGCGTTCTTCGGCCCGGCGAACTACTCGCTGCTCGGGCAGTACCACACCGACACCCGCGCAAGGGCGATGTCGATTCATCAGACGGCATATTACATAGGAGTGATTCTGGCGGGATGGCTCGCCGGGCTGATTGCCGACAGGTTCGACGCGCTGCACCCGGGAGAGGGCTGGAAGTATTCCTTCATCTTCTTCGGCGCGGCAGGCATCGTGTGGGGACTGCTCATGGCGTTCAGGCTCAAGGACAAGCCGCTTAGCGAAGAGGAGAAAAAGGCAAGGGAGGGGAACAAGCCGGGCATACTGGACGGTTTCCGGACCGTGTTCACTACCCCTACGGCGGCCTGCCTCACGTTCGGATTCTCCGGGCTTATCTTCGTGATTACCGGCTACATGACATGGATGCCGGCATATCTTCAGGACGAATGCGGGCTCAGCCAGGCGTCTGCGGGATTCAACTCAATGTTCTGGACATATGTCGCGGCGTTCGTCGGGGTTCTGCTCTCCGGAACGCTTTCCGACCGTCTGGCCGCGAAGTCGCCCAAGCACAGGATGCTGCTTCAGGCCGCGGGGCTTCTCCTCGGGGCAGTGCCTCTGTTCGTCATAGGCCATGCCGGCACGCTGTGGGTGCTCTACCTCTGCTTCGCCGCGTGGGGGTTTTTCCGCGCCATGTTCGACGCCAACACCTACTCGGTGCTCTATGACGTGACGCCGCCGCGCCTGCACGCCTCATGCTCAAGCGCGATGATTACCACCGGGTTTGCCGTCGGGGCGCTCGCCCCGGTCGTTCTCGGCGCGATGAAGGACAGTCTCGGCAGCCTTCAGGCGACCTTCCCGGTTCTCGCGGCAATCTGGCTCGTGTGCGGGCTCGTGATGACAGTCGTGGCATTCACCCGCTACCGGAAAGACTACGACAGGAACAGGGAAAGGGCATGACGGTCGCCCTATCAAAAAAACGCTTACAATAAATACGATAAAATGAACACTTCTGAAAAGATAAGGAAGCCACGGGCAGGCCTGCTGCTCGTCGCCTCCCCGAGGTTCAAGAACCTTTCCGGCCCGAAAAAGGGCTCATACGGGCAGAAGAAGGCAGTCGTCGCCGAGCAGATTCTCTCGTCCATCGACTTCCTCGACGTCACGTTTCCGGGGATAGTCTATGAAAGGGAGGACGCGGAAAAGGCGATGGACACGTTCTACAACGCCAAGGTCGATTTCATAATCGCGGAATTTCTCTCTTGGAGCGAGGACTTCGCGTGGATACGATTCCTGCGCGACTGCCCCGACATTCCGATTCTGTTCACGAACGTGGCGAAGAAGCGGATGGCGTTCGAGACGACGCTGGACGAAGACGATTTCATTGAATATCTCTGCAGCGGCACGCTCGTGGGCTCCCTCGAAGCCTCGGGTTCAATCCGCCGCGTGCCGAGAAAGGGCGTGAAGGTCGTCATGGGAACGAGGGAGGAGATTACCGACGAGATACGATCGTTCTCCCGCGCCGCCTACGCGAGGACTGTGCTCCGCCAATCGAACGTCGGGCTCATGGCGAATATGAACGAGGCGATGTGGTCCACCTACATCGACAACTACGACCTGTTCACGAAAATAGGACCGGAAATCCACTATCTTCCGTCGTCGGACTACAAGGAAACGCTTGATTCTCTGACCGATGCGGAGGTGAATGAATATGCCGACAGCCTCACCGCGCGCTACCGCATGACGGACGACGTGGAGAGGGACAAGTTCATCGGCTGCGTCAGGGCCTCGCTCGCGCTGAAGAAGATGGCGCAGGAGAGGGACATCGACATCTTGGTCTATAACGACATAGACCCATCGACCTTCAAGGTCAGCGGGTGCAGGGCGGGCTTCTACCACGACTGGTTCAACGAAAGCCTCTCCGTGCTCGTGCCGGAGGCGGACACCGGCGCCGGGCTCGCGACATATGTCCTAAAGCTGATTTCAGGAGGGCACGTGAACTTCATCGAGCCGTTCCACATCGAGGACGACTTCGGCACATTCGCGGGAGGTCACGCCGGGCCTAATGACCACACAGACCCTAAATGGCAGGACAATGTGCTGATTGCAAGGGACGTGCGGTTTGCAAAGACGAGCTACAAGTATGCCGGAGCGCCGTTCGGATGGTACCGCTTCAGCCCCGGAATGAAGACCGTGACGGGAATTTTCGAGGAAGACGGGCGCTACAAGATGGTCTGCTTCATGGCCGAGTCGCTCCCGGGAGAGCACATACTGGCGACCTACTCCCACAGCATCTTCCGGCCGCAGGTCCCTGTCAAGGAACTCTTTGAGCGGCTGCTGAAAGTCGGAGTCACCCAGCACTACGCGATTACCGACGGCGACTGGCGCAGGGAACTCGGGGATTTCGCCGAAATCATGGGATTCGAGTTCCACGACATACGATAGGCATACGCCCGAAATTCCGTGTCCATAAAGACATAATCATTCAGGCATATATATCATTCAGGCATATATATCATTCAAGCATATATATCATCCTGACACATATCATTCAAAGCAAGATTTAACACATTAAAATACAGGAATATATGAGTTTCATGTACAATCCGTTTCCGTTCGACGACCCCAAGCCGGTGAACCGTCCGGAACTTTCAGAAAAGACAGTTTCATCAGTCGTGAGCGGCGGGACGCCGAACGTCGCGAAGAAGTTTGCGGCGGGAATCATCGAAAAGGCACACGGGAAGAACCAGGTGGTCGCGTTCGACGGATACACCACGGTCGATTGGACGGTTTTCCTCAACCTGCTCGCCCGTGAATGCGCCGCGGCGGGAATCGGATTCGAGTCGGTCGACGCCAATGCGGAATGCTTCAAGAGCGGGAAGGAAATCGACGGGATGATAGACCCGCTGCTCATCTGGGACAAGAAGATTGACCCGACCCTGCTCTACGGGAAGATATACAAGGGCGGCTATGAGGGGATGCTCGACGAGGAGAGGACACAGGCGTTCGAGAAGAAGGTGACGGAGCTCGGAAAAGGATCGGGGAAGGTCGTCGCAGTTTTCGGCTACGGCGTGCTGATTCCGCGTTTCAGGACCCTCTATGACACTAAATGCTTCTTCGACGTGACTCCCAAGACCTCCATACTCAGGATTCGCCGGGGAGAATATGCCAACATCGGAAAGAAGCGCCCGGACATGATTAACCGCGTCATCCGCCGCTGCTACTACTGCGACTTCGAGATGGCCGTGTGCAGCCGGCGTGAGCTTCTCAGGAACAGCATCCCGGACTTCTGGTTCCTCAGCGACGACCCGCAGAACATCCAGATGCTCCCCTACGAGGCCTTCGCGGACATCTGCGCCCAGCTCGTGAAATACCCGTTCCGCGCCAAGCCATGCTACCTTGAGGGCGTATGGGGCGGCTCCTACATGAAAAATCACCGCAACCTGCCGGAGAAGATGCGCAACGCCGCCTGGGTGTTCGATTTCATCCCGATGGAGGTCAGCGTCGTGGTGGAGGCCGGCTCTGAAAAACTCGACATCAACTTCTGCTCGTTCGTATGCCGCGAGGGCGAGAACCTCATGAGCAGGGACGCGGTGGAGAAATTCCACGGCTACTTCCCTATCCGCTTCAACTACGACGACAGCTACCACTCCACCGGCAACATGTCCATCCAGTGCCACTCCGGCTCGGCCTACAACCGCGAGCACTACGGGGAGTTCGGCCGTCAGGACGAAAGCTACTATGTCTGCGTAACCGGTCACGACGCGAAGACCTTCATCGGCTTCCGCGACGACGCGGACATCCCGCAGTTCTTCAGGGACATCGAGGCCGCTGACACTGAGCACAGACCGTGTGACTACATGAAATATGTGAACTACGAGGAGTCCAAACCGGGTCTTCAGGTGATGCTGCCGGCGGGAACCATACACTCCAGCGGCCGCAATCAGGTGATTCTGGAAATCGGATCGCTCACCATCGGCTCCTACACCTACAAGATGTACGACTATCTCCGCCTCGACTTCGACGGCAAGCAGCGCCCTATCCACACCCGCCTCGGCGAGGAGAACGTCGCGCAGCACCGCCGCGCATCCGTGATTCACGACCCGGAAAGCCCGGACTACATAGTCCAGAAGCCCCGCGTGACGGTCTCCGGAGAGGGATGGAGGGAGATGATTCTCGGAGAGAACGAACAACTCTACTTCAGTCTCCGCCGCCTCGAATTTGAGACAGAATGCCCTCAGGACACGCACGGGGAACGCTTCCATGTGCTCGCGCTCGTAGATGGCGACCATGTGCGCGTGCGCAGCAAGCGGCATCCGGAAAGGTTCTACGACATGGACTATCTCGACATCGTCTGCGTGCCGGCCGACATGGGTGAATATGTCGTGGAGAATCTCGGCAAGGAGCCGGTGATGGTGCACAAGACCATGCTCCGGGACGGCTATCAGGATGTCATCCTTTAACGCGAAGCCTATGAAAACCCTTCTTCTCGACGTCGGGGGCACTTTCATAAAGTGCTCCGACGGGCGGGAGATTCCAGTGAGTTCCGACGGCAGCCGCGAGGAGATTTCAGCGTCCTTCGCGGAGGCTGTCGG
>DJPQ01000058.1:0-4743 GCA_002439805.1 Bacteroidales bacterium UBA6408 | reverse complement strand
GCCGTGGCAATCCCCGGTCCGTTCGACTATGAAAGGGGCACATTCCTAATGAGGCACAAGTTCTCCGCCGTCTATGGGGAGAGTTTCCGCGAAGTGGCGGGCGTGCCGGAGGGAGTCGGGCTGCGCTTCATCCACGACGTGAACGTGATGCTCGCGGGAGAGATGTCCGACGGCAACGGCAGGGGATTTTCCCGTGCGGCTCTTGTGGCACTCGGAACGGGGCTCGGATACGCGATGTCCATAGACGGACATATCCTCAGGAAGGAGACAGGCTCGCCGCTCGTCAGCATATTCGCCCTCCCCTACCGCGACGGCATCCTCGAAGACTATGCCTCAAAGCGGGGATTTCTGAGGACATTCCGTGAACTCGGAGGACAGGGAGCGGAGACCGTGAAGGAAATGGCGGCTCTCGCTTCCGGAGGAGATGCAGCGGCTACTGAGACATTCCGGATGGTCGGAGAGACGATTGCGGAAGCCATATCCCCGATTCTGAAGGAATATGAAATCGAGTGTCTTCTCTTCGGAGGCCAGATTTCCCGTTCATTCAGTCTTATGGAGCGCTCCGTCCGCGAAGGGCTCTCCGATGTCGCGTGCCTAAGGTCCATATCTCCGGTTTCGGACTTCGACAACGCGACGTTCAACGGGCTACGCGGGCTGTTCGAGCAGTAACGTATATTTGATAACTGTAATGTCAAGCATGAAAGAGAAAGCATTGATATTGGGCGTAATCGCCGTTGCGGCGGGATGCGCGAAGAATGAGATAAACATCGTTCAGCACGAGGGCTACACCGTCGTGACACAGACTCGCGGACCGGAACTGGGCTACAGCGAGAGTTCCGGAGTGAGGATTCTGAACATCGACGGGTTCGCGTTCAAGGACCTGGACAAGGACGGGGAGCTCGACGTCTATGAGGACTGGCGCAGGAGCGTCGCTGAAAGGGCACGCGATCTGGCCTCTCAGATGCCGGTCGAGCGCATCTGCGGGCTGATGCTCTACTCAAGCGCGGTCGATGCGATGACCGACGGGCTGACTCCACAGCAGGAAAAGTACCTCAGGGACGACTTCATCCGCCACATGCTCGTGAGGAACGTGGCCGATGCGGAGACCGGAGCCGCATGGTCGAACCGCGTGCAGGCTTTCTGCGAGGCGGAGCCGTTCGGCATCCCTTCCAACAATTCCACCGACCCGAGGAACTACACCAACGGGCAGGCGAACACCAATACCTACAAGCCGGAGCCTGACGGAGAGTTCGACCCGGACGGGACGAGCAAGATTTCGCTGTGGCCGCGCGAGGTGGGAATGGCGGCGACCTTCGACCTCGATGTGGTGCGTAGGCACGGCGAGGTCGTGTCGTCCGAATACCGCGCCCTCGGGCTCACCACCGCCCTTTCCCCGCAGGCGGACCTTTCCACCGACCCGCGTTGGAGACGGTTCTACGGCACTTTCAGCGAAAGCCCGGAACTCAACCGGGACATCGCCCGGGAGTACTGCGACGCATTCCAGACGACGGAAGACTCTGCGGACGGCTGGGGCGGCGGCTCGGTCAACTGCATGGTCAAGCACTGGCCGGGAGGCGGCACGGGAGAGGCGGGGCGCGACGCGCATTTCGGGACGGGGAAGTATGCCGTCTATCCGGGAGACAATTTCGCCCAGAATCTCATTCCCTTCATCGACGGGGCGTTCAAGCTTCGCGGCGGGACGAAGATGGCTGCGGCGGTGATGCCGTACTACACGATTTCCTACGCTCAGGACCCTTCAGGGGAGAATGTCGGGAACGGGTTCAGCCACTACATCATTCAGGAACTCCTCCGGGACAAGTACCGCTACGAGGGAGTCGTCTGCACCGACTGGGGAATCGTCAACGACTGCCGTAAAGTCTATGAACACAGCGGCACGCCGTGGGGAATGGAGACGCGGTCGCAGGCAGAGAGGAGGCTGAAATGCTTCGAGGCCGGGGTGGATCAGCTCGGCGGGGCGGCGGACAACGCCATAAGCCTTGAGGCCTACAGGCTCTGGGAAGAGAAATACGGAAAGGAGAGCGCACGGGAGCGCTTCGAGCTGTCGGCCGTGCGGCTTCTCACGAACATCTTCCGCGTCGGCAATTTCGAGAACCCGTATGTCAGTCCGCAGAGGGCGGCGGAGGTTGTCGGATGCCGGGAATATGTGGCCGCGGGCTACGACGCGCAGCTCAAGTCCGTCGTAATGCTGAAAAATCACGCTCACGCCCTGCCTCGGAAGGAAAGGACGAAGGTCTGGCAGCCGGTGCGGCACGTCGCGGCCGGTCTGACTCACTGGCAGAAGCCCACACTCCCCTACGACGAGCGGCCGTTCGGCGAAGAGCTGCTGGGCAGGTACTTCGACATAGCAGCGTCTCCGGAAGAGGCTGACTTCGCCCTCGTGGCGATAAAGAGCCCTGTCGGCCATTGGGGCTACATCCTTCCCAACGACGAGTACCCCGAAGGCCACTATCAGCCGATCAGCCTCCAGTACTCGCCCTACACCGCCGAGTCCGCCCGCGAGAGAAGCATCGCCGGAGACGGCCCCGCCGACAACCGCTCCTACCGGGGCTTCACCGAGACCAGCTCAAACGAGGCCGACATGAGGCTCGTGCTTGACACCAAGGCGGCGATGGGAGACAAGCCCGTGATTGTGGTCGTCGCCTGCGACCGTCCGTTCGTTCCTGCCGAGATTGAGCCTGCCGCCGATGCCCTGCTGCTTGCCTTCGGGGTGTCCAACAACGCCCTTCTTGACATAATCAGCGGCCGCTTCGAACCTTACGGGCTGCTTCCGATGCAGCTTCCTTCCGGCATGAAGACCGTCGAGGAGCAGTGCGAGGACGTTCCTTTCGATATGGAATGCTACCGCGACTCCGACGGCAACTCCTACGACTTCGCCTTCGGCCTCAACTGGAGCGGGGTCATCTCCGACCGCCGCGTCAGAACCTACGGGCCGAAGCATAGAAATTAGCATTATAAAGTGTCAACCATTCACATGGAGGTCACTGACAGATCTCCTACAGACGGCTACAGACCGAACGGACTGAAGAAGTTGTTGCCCTTGTCGTCGACGAGGATGAACGCAGGGAAGTTCTCCACACGGATTTTCCAGACAGCCTCCATTCCGAGCTCAGGGAACTCGACGCACTCGATGCTCTTGATGTTGTTCTGCGCGAGGATTGCAGCCGGGCCTCCGATTGAGCCGAGGTAGAATCCGCCGTGCTTATGGCAGGCGTCGGTCACGGCCTGGCTCCTGTTGCCTTTCGCAAGCATTATGAGGGAGCCGCCCTTCTCCTGGAACTCATCGACATACGGGTCCATGCGGCCTGCCGTAGTAGGTCCGAGGGAGCCGCATGGCATTCCGGCCGGAGTCTTGGCAGGGCCGGCGTAATAGACGGGATGGTCTTTGAGGTACTGCGGCATAGGCTCGCCGGCGTCGAGACGCGCCTTGATTTTGGCATGGGCGATGTCGCGGGCGACGATGATGGTGCCGTTGAGGCTGAGACGGGTCGACACAGGATATTTCGTGAGATCGGCAAGAATCTCCGGCATAGGCCTGTCGAGATCAATCTTCACCGCATCGCCCTCTCCGGCATTGCGGAGTTCCGCAGGGATGAGTTCATAAGGCTTGTCGTCCATTTTCTCAATCCAGATGCCGTCAGCGTTAATCTTCGCCTTGATGTTGCGGTCGGCGGAGCAGCTGACTCCCAGTCCGATAGGGCAGCTTGCGCCGTGGCGCGGAAGACGGACCACGCGCACGTCATGTGCCATGTACTTGCCTCCGAACTGTGCGCCGAGCCCGATTTTGTGAGCCTCTTCGAGAAGCTGTGCCTCAAGATCGAGGTCGCGGAAAGCGCGGCCGGTCGCGTCTCCGGTGGTAGGGAGAGAGTCGTAGTAGTGAGTCGATGCGAGCTTCACGGTGAGGAGGTTCTTCTCCGCAGAGGTTCCGCCGATGACGAACGCAATGTGATAAGGAGGGCAGGCGGCCGTGCCGAGGCTCCTCATCTTGGAAACGAGGAACGGAACGAGCGTGCCCGGGTTCTGGATGCGGGCCTTGGTCTCCTGATAGAGATAGGTCTTGTTAGCGGAGCCGCCGCCCTTGGTGACCATCAGGAAGCGGTACTCGTCACCCTGAGTGGCCTCAATGTCAATCTGCGCCGGGAGGTTGCACTTGGTGTTCACCTCGTTGTACATGCCGAGCGGCGCGTTCTGGGAGTAGCGCAGGTTCTCCTCCGTGTAGGTCTTGTACACGCCGAGCGATATTGCCTCCTCATCCTCAAAACCGGTCCAAACCTGCTGCCCCTTCTCGCCGTGCACTATGGCCGTTCCCGTGTCCTGGCAGAGAGGAAGCTTGCCCTTGGCCGCCACCTCGGCGTTGCGAAGGAAGGTAAGCGCCACATACTTGTCGTTCGCGGAGGCCTCCGGGTCGGAGAGAATCTTCGCGACCTGCTCGTTGTGGGAGCGGCGGAGAAGGAAGCTCACATCCCTGAACGCCGTGTTTGTCATGAGCGTAAGAGCCTCGGGAGTGACCTTGAGAATCTTCTTTCCCTCAAACTCGGCCGTGGAGACCAGTTTCTCCGAACCCGGAATCTTGTAGTATTCAGTCTTGTCCTCGCCAAGCTGAAACATCGGTGCGTATTTGAATTCCATTGTTTTATAACAATACTTCGTTAAAAATTAACAATATTTTAGTTTAATATTTAATATTCAATACTTTACGTCGTATTACATCTGCCGGCGCCGACT
>DJPQ01000085.1:76924-79715 GCA_002439805.1 Bacteroidales bacterium UBA6408 | reverse complement strand
AAGCAGCACACTTCCAAATATGAAGGTTATTCTCTTGGCCCTATGCGTAAGGTAGGGCCGGAACAGCACATATATGAAGATAAAGTCAATAATCCAATAGAAGAAGACCGACCTATCGATTCCAACGACACTTGCAATCATACACCCTAAAGTGCTCAAGAATAGAAGCGTGTTGAAGTACCACTTCTTATGCAAGTATGACAGGCTGTAAAAAAATAGTATGAACGATACCGCTGACATGGAAATTATGGTCATGAATATGCTGGAAATGATGCGTAGCGGACCAGACAAATCGGCTTGCGCATTTCCCAAATCCTTTGTTCCCTGTCCTCTCAGCTGGCCAATCTCATCACCCATGGCCAGACGCATTACTATATCATCCTTGAACAAAAACACGGCAAAGATGAACCCGACAATCAGCGTCCAGGAAAGTATGTTGAAATACTTCTCATTGACATGAGGAATCGTCCGCACCTTGTTACTGTCAAACTTGTAGAAAGGATATGTCACCAAAGTAATCATTGAGCAATATACAATGGTCGGCAGCAGCGATGGAATCTTGTTCACATATTCCGAATCATTTCGCAATAAATATATAGAACCCAATGCATTAAGCAAATAGGCACCAATTATGCAAGCGCTGATGTCAAGTCCCCTTTTCCTTACTATGAAAAGAAACAGAAACAAGAAATAGGCAAATGTAAAATATGCTAACATAGATGTCCTTCGATAAAATGCAACAAGTTTACCGGTGACTTGCTTCTCTTTATTTCATCCGAATACACGATTGTATTATCAATATAACTGAAATCATCGCATTCAGACAAAAGGTGTATGCCATTCGGATTCCAATACGGGCTGTTACGTACCGATTCATTATTCGTCAGCAAATGCTTGTCATACATAATGGCCTCCCATAGGCGAGGGGTAAATCCATCTGCATCTTTTTGCATTACTTCAAGGATACATTTCGATGCAGCCGCATATCGCAGATTATCTAAATAAGAGATTCTCTGATCATAGTGAAGCCCCACTCCAGAGATTCTATCCTCTTGCGGCACGCCTGTAATAAAAAACTCGCAACGGAAACCTTGACTTGTCAATTCTTTATATACATTTAAGATTGTCTTATATCTCGTTTTCCCAGCTCCACAAAACCAGACATCAATATTCATATAGCACTTTAAGCCACCAAAATTAATTTTTGAAAATGGAGTAGGGTAATATATGAATCCATATCTGCGGCAATCCCCTTTGTCATACGACAGAATCAGATCAAATTTCTTCCTATAGTCAGTTGCACTATAGTAAGGGAGACTTGAGATGACATCCTGCATATATAACACGAACTTTGCATCCGGATGCCTCTTTTTCAGATAGTCTATATATGAAGTATTGATTACTGCAAAATGGACCTCGAAGAAAATATAACAGATTGGCTTTGACTCTTCAAATCTTGCTGGAAAAAGCCGGTTAAACACGAGAGATCTCAATGGTGTCGCGACTAATTTATTAAGAGTCAGATTAAAGTTTAATCGGATAAGATATCGGAATATCTTGGAACCAATACCACTTAAAATACTATTGTGATATACAACATTGGGCAAGTCCTTAAGATCCGAATAAGCCACATCATAAAAACCAGAACCTCCTGCTATATTGTAATTGTACTTGAATGTCTGCATACTTTATTCTTGACTTTTATAATTACTGCATTCCTTTCTTTACGAGTCATTATCACGAAGAAAACAGATCCACACACCAATAAGGTTGATGCGGTTCCTGTTATAATTAACTGAATCCAGCCATTGCAGTAATGTGCAATTAAAGCTACCGGAAACGCAGAAATGACTATAGTAACCACAATCCGGCTTATTACATTAACCACGTATCCTTTAACATCAAATGAAACATCTTTTCTAATGAAATATAATCCTATAATCATATTGATGATTCCTCTGGTCATGATTCTACTCGTAAACACAAGAACTGGACTGACATGTAGCCAGAGCATAATGAAACAGCACAGTAAGTCGAGCAGAAACGACAATGATATCGCTATCTGGTAAACCTTTATTCTTCCAGTAGCCGTTATCGTAGTGTTATAGACCCCAGTCGTTGCATCTATGACCGTACAAACAAGTATTAACTGGCAAAATTCCTTGGTGTACATAGGAACATCATTCCCCAGCCAAAGCGTGAGGATGAACTCCATATTCGCTATAAGTGGAAGCGCCATAAGATAGCAAAGGGCAAAAGAAAACTTTGAAGACCGACTCATCAAAGTGTGTAGGGCGACATAGTCATTTTGTGCATAAAGCTTAATAATTTGAGGTGTAAATGCTGTTGAGAAGCCATTGACAAACTTGGAAACGGCTATGTTCACCTGCCCGGCAAAGCCTAACGCTGCATTTGCGACAAGTCCGACAAAATTATTCATCAAGAGACTTGTTCCCTGCTGAGTCGCCGTGTTGGTCCCTGAACCAAGAAGCGTCCAACCTGAAAATGATAGGATTTTTTTGCTATACCTACTATCCCAAACAGGAGCGAAGCGATAGTAAGTGAATCTCATGCACACATAGACATAATAGGACAAAAATAGAACTAACGCGACCAGTGCAACGGATGCAGAATAATAAACCAGAGAGTCGCCCGGTGTCATTTTGAGCACCAGCACAATTCCAAGTTGCAGGACAGCCTCTATTATCGACATATAGGCAAACATAGACATCCGCTCATGGGCTACAACTATGGCATCGTAAGGAACCCTTATGATGTGCAAACAGAAGGT
>DJPQ01000085.1:818-76880 GCA_002439805.1 Bacteroidales bacterium UBA6408 | reverse complement strand
GCTATAGCGAATTGGTACACCCACATTGCTGCCGATTGTCTCTCAAGCGGAATGTTTGTCCAATGAGTGATTATCCATAGGCCTACGGTTTCGCCTAACACAATGCCAATTACAGCAATGGCAACATGAATTGTCATACAGGCCGAAAAGACCTTATGCAGGGTTTCAGGACCACTGTTTTTCCCCAGTTCGTAAGTTATAAAGCGACTCGTCGCCTTTGTCTGAGCCGTTTGCAAGAAACTCATCAATGCGACAATACCACCAACAACATTATATATGCCCAAGTCTTCGGCACCAAGCACTTGTAATACTACCCTTGAAGTATACAATGACACTATCAGAACAACAAGCGTCCTGATGTACAAATATACGGTATTCTTCGCTATCCGTTTATTGTCACTTATAGACGAGGCCATAATATCATCACTCCATGCATGGATAGAAGACCGCTATGCAATCTATCATATTTTCAGCGAGAATGTGCCGATTAGTCGAATCGGTCTATAACTTATACATATTATCGTAGTACTTCTGATATTCGCCACTGGTCACATTGTCCAGCCATGCCTGATTGTCCAGATACCAGTGCGCCGTCCTCTCGATGCCCTCCTCGAACTGGAGGCTCGGCTCCCAGCCGAGTTCCTTCTGGAGTTTTGTCGAGTCGATGGCGTAGCGCACGTCATGGCCGGGACGGTCGGTGACATAGGTGATGAGGCCGAGGTCCTCGCCTTCCCGTCTTCCGAGAAGCCTGTCCACGGTCTTGATCAGGAGCTTGATGATGTCGATGTTCTTCCACTCGTTGAAACCACCGATGTTGTAGGTCTCAGCAATCCTTCCATTATGGAATATGGTGTCGATGGCCCTTGCGTGGTCCTCGACGAACAGCCAGTCACGCACGTTCTCACCCTTGCCATAAACCGGAAGGGGTTTGCGGTGGCGGATGTTGTTGATGAACAGCGGTATCAGCTTCTCAGGGAACTGGTACGGGCCGTAGTTGTTCGAGCAGTTGGTCACGATGGTAGGCATACCATAGGTGTCGTGGTAGGCTCTGACGAAATGGTCAGAAGATGCCTTGGATGCAGAATATGGACTGTGAGGGGTATATTTGCTTGTCTCGCAGAAGAAATCATCGCCATAGGCAAGGTGGTGGCTTCCGGACGATGCCTTCGTGGAGAACGGAGGCCTGATCCCCTCCGGATGGTTCATCTCCAAAGCGCCATAAACCTCATCAGTTGAGATGTGATAGAATCTCTTGCCCTCATATTTCTCTGGAAGGCTTTCCCAGTAGAGTTTGGCTGCCTGAAGGAGGGAAAGGGTTCCCATAACGTTCGTCCTTTCGAATGTGAACGGGTCCTTGATACTACGATCAACGTGCGATTCCGCAGCGAGATGGATGATTCCATCCACCTTTTCTTCTTGGAATAGTTTCAGCACGGAATCAAAGTCACAGATGTCCATTTTCACAAACTTATAGTTGGGCTTGTCCTCCACATCTTTCAGATTGGCAAGATTACCGGCATACGTAAGTTTGTCGAGATTGATTATTCTATACTCCGGATATTTATTCACGAATAAACGCACCACATGGCTGCCGATAAAACCAGCACCCCCGGTAATCAGTACTGTATGTGTCATATTGTCATTTCTTTAGATTTATGATACACTTTCTCAAAGAATCCGTCCAGTATGGGATTTTCAGCCCGAAAGTTTCCTTTATCTTGGTCTTATCCAATACAGAGTATGAGGGTCTCATAACTGAACTCGCAAATTCATTGGAATGACACGGCAGAATTTCACATTCCGTCTGACCACTGTATTCAGCAATCATCTTTGCGAAATCGTACCACGAGCATACGCCTTCATTGCTGTAATGATAAATTCCCTGAACCGGACGGTCAATAATCGTCCCTATTGCCTCGGCCAGATCCAGAGCATAAGTCGGTGTCCCGCATTGGTCAAACACAACTTTGATTGACGGTTTTGTTGCTGTCAGGTCCAGCATTGTTTTACAAAAGTTCCTTCCATATTCGGAATAGAGCCATGCCGTGCGAATTATCACATATTTGCAGCCAGATATCATGACCAGTTGTTCGCCGTGCAGCTTGGTAAGCCCGTACACACCAGTCGGAGTTCCACTCTGTTCTTCTCTGCAAGGGGTATTGTATGGTTCCTTGCCGAACACATAATCAGTAGAGATTTGAACAAACCAGCCATCAACCTCCTTCATGACCGTTGCCAAATTGCCAGGTGCTTCAGCATTAAGTTTCTCGGCGACAGCAAAGTTGCTTTCAGCAGCATCCACATTAGTGTAGGCAGCACAATTGATTATGGCATCTATGGAATTTTGGAATACAGCATCCCTTATGGCATTAATATCGGTTATGTCCAGAAATGTAGTATCAACTCCGTCCTGTAGGGCAACATCCGTAAACAGATAGTTGTTTTGCGATTTTTTTGCGACTAGTCGCATTTCATTGCCAAGTTGTCCGTTGGCTCCAGTAACAAGAATATTCATCTGTCGAATTCCGGGTAAAGGTTCATTTCTATTGAGAACGGCGAATCCAAGTCGTTCAAAGGTAAACGCCTGATGTCTTTATCGCTGAGGATGACATCATTTGCCGGGATTCTCCAATCAATTCCCAAATTTTGGTCAAGTATGCTTATGCCACAATCGTAATCCGGCGCATAAAAATTATCACACTTATATTGGAGAACCGCCGTCTCGCTTAAAACAGAAAAGCCATGGGCGAAACCTCGCGGTATGAATAATTGTTTATGATTGTCTTCCGACAGCTCCACCTCCACGTGCTGCCCGTATGTCCGGCTTCCTTTGCGGATATCAACCGCGACATCGAGCACTGTTCCCCGAATGCACCTGACTAACTTACTCTGAGCGAACGGAGGAGACTGGAAATGAAGTCCGCGCATAACTCCATAGCATGATTTGGACTCGTTGTCCTGCACGAACTTTACTGTCCTGACATTTGCATTGAAATCTCTCTGCGAGAAACTTTCAAAAAAATATCCGCGTTCATCATTGAATACCCTCGGTTCAATGATTACCACACCCTCTATCAATGTATCGATAACCTTCATATCAATAGCAATCCAATGGTTCCACTTTCCTATACTCATCTATGACACGAAGAAGATACTGGCCATACTGATTTTTAAGCATAGGTTCGGCGAGTTCTCTCATTCTGGCTTCGTCTATCCAACCATGGCGATATGCAATGTCTTCCAGACAAGCGATTTTAAGTCCTTGACGCTTTTCAAGGGTTTCGATATATGTTGAAGCCTCATAGAGACTATCATGCGTCCCGGTGTCAAGCCAGGCAAACCCACGCCCCAATGTCTGCACTTTCAATTCTCCATCCGCAAGGAATTGCTGATTGACAGAGGTAATTTCATATTCTCCGCGTGCAGAGGGCTTTATACCTTTTGCCACACTTACGACTTTGTTCGGATAGAAATAAAGCCCGACAACCGCATAGTTGCTTCTTGGCTTTGCCGGCTTCTCTTCAATGGACAAGCAATTCCCGTCCCCGTCAAACTCAGCGACACCATAACGTTCGGGATCACTTACCCAATAGCCAAATACAGTGGCTTTATTACATTTCTCCGCAGTCGCTACCGCCTCCTTCAACATCCCGGTAAAACCGGCTCCGTGGAATATATTGTCGCCTAACACAAGGCAGACAGAATCACCTCCTATAAACTTCTCGCCAATAATGAATGCCTGCGCCAGCCCATCCGGAGACGGCTGTTCGGCAAACTCAAAATGAACACCATAATCCGAGCCATCGCCGAGTAACCTTTTAAATCCCGGCAAATCAAATGGAGTAGATATTATAAGAATATCACGTATCCCGGCAAGCATCAGGATGCTGATAGGGTAATACACCATAGGCTTGTCATATATGGGCATCAACTGTTTACTGATGCCCTTGGTTATAGGATACAATCTTGTACCACTACCACCAGCCAAAACAATTCCTTTCATATAGAGTAAATATGGTTAAAACAGTTAAATTCAGCACACATACACTTCCCAGCAGGCCATCGCCAGCCATCTGGTTTCCAAAGGCTCTTCCGTTGTCGTCAAACTTCGCTTGAGTAAATTCTCCTAAAAAAACTGTTGAAATAAAGTCGTACATTTGCCGCCAACTCACTTCCGACATTATCTACACGAACGAAAAAGGCCTTATTCTTAACAATTATGGAAATCTGAACATTGGGACGATGTTCAGATTTCCACTGTCTCTTCATCTCGTCCAACTGCCGCTTATTCACACTCAACGTGACAAAAGTGGCAATCACCATAATACATGACACAATAGAACTGATTGCAGTCCAATTTATAGTTGAAAGTTCGATACACATAGATATTGTTTAATTCTATCTTGAATCTACACATTAATGAAAAGTACATATCCTCCCCCCCTTTGCGACCACAGGTAGAATCAGAGCAAGTCGCACGACATCAGTACATAACTGGTAGTTCAACTATCGATAAGCGGCCTTGGAAAAGTTTCTTAGGTGGAAGCAACAAACCAAATCCTACTCACATTGCAGGGTTTCGTCGGGATATCAAGCGGTATAGCACCTACTTCAGCCCGGTCATGTGACCGACAGCAAGGTTAAGTCCTACAGGTATTTCTCTGTCCTCGCTTCAGCAAGCTCTGCCTTATAATCGAAAGACAAATCCTAAGGGCATTCGAAACCTGTTTCCAATGCCCTTACCGATGAAGAAACGACAATTACAGAATTTCTGTCTGCCCGGTCTTCATTCCACGAAGGTCACAATTGAAATCTCTTCTGAATTCCCGCTTGGCACGTTCCATGGCAGGATTTGACTTGTTCGAGGGGAAAGACTGGGCGACGATGCGGGCACGAACATCCAGATTTGTCTTGTGTCTGAATATTCCCTGCTTCAGGGTTTCCCTAAGTTGAGACACCGCGTGATGGACATCCACTCCTTTCAGTTCAACAAAGACTTCTGTCCAAGGCTCCACCGGCAAGCTGTCAGAGGTTAATTTTACAAGAATCAGCTTATCACATTTTTGCCCGTCAGTAATAATGTTTCCATCAACGGAATAGACTACAGACGGCTCACCGGCTTCTGTCTTGAGCGCATAACGTTTGCCCTTCTCAGAGACAACGACCATGGAACGGGACTTCAGCTCCTGTTCCGGAGCATAACCCTGTGCGGACAGATTCTCATAAGTCGAACGCGCCAACATCTCAGTCGTCTTCATTTCATCAACAGCCCAATGAATTCAACGCATTGATTTTTTCATCAACCCAATCAGACACGCCGTCCAGGTCATTTCCGCTCAGCATGGGAATGTCTCTCTCCAATACGCTGCGGAACACCCCGTCTTCGCCGATGAAGTAGCCGGAAATGGAAGACGAGGGGAGGATGTAGGCTTCACTGATGATATCTCCGCAATTTTTCCCGGCCTCACTGACTCCGGCAGCCAGCATCAGGACATTTATTACGGACAAAACATATGGGCTGTGCGAGGTTATAAACACCGAGCTGCCCTCAGAACCTGATTTAAGGGCTTTATTCAAGGAAGCGACAATGCGCAACAATACCAGACGCTGAGATTCCGGGAAGAGATTCTGTTCCGGTTCCTCTATGAAAAGACTTGCAGACTGGTATTCCGTCATACGTTTCACAGAATCAGCCGGCATATCTTCCATAAGACTGCGTTCAGTTATGGAGAGCGGAGCATTTTGGCCGACACGGCTTGTAATGTAGTCGGTCATAACATCCAGAGGCATTACCGACTGAACACCGCTTGACGCATAGAAGGAAGGGGTCTCGGTGCCGTCGGCTCTCCTTACGACATCCATCCCGGATTTATTGACATAGCTGAAATCCCCTGTAACCGAAAGCCGGAACGGATGTTCTGAAGTATATGGAGACTTTGCCTCATTCCACTCATATATGAAGTTGAACAGGACATCGCGGTCGGTAGCTTTGTATGACCTGTCAACATTCTGTATTGCAGAGACGAGATTCCTTTCGCTCGGAATATAACACAGTTTGCGATTGTGCCTGAGTTTGGAGAAATCTTTTTTCCTCGTTATTTTAGGATTGCCATTGACTCCTGAATAATTAATCACCACGGCATCTCCTTCATATATTATGCTCGTTTCTGCTCTGAAATAATCATCATTCAGACGATGAAACTGCTTCAGTTCTCTGACAAAGCGGTTATTATGAGTGTACTGGCTGACGACATCCTCAGAAGAAATCATTATCCTTTTTTCCAACCAGCAGCAAAAGCTCAACACTTTCATATAGCTGCTCTTTCCCGTACTTTGACGTCCCAACAACAACACCAAGGATGTGAGTTCTATTTTTGTCGAATCCGTAATCGGTCCGAATTGCCTTACCTGTAACGATGCCATAACGCAAACAATTTCTAGACTATCCGCCTTTATACAATAGGTACAAAGTTACGGAATTGTTCTATAGTTACAAATAAAAATTACAGGAACTCCACGAACTCGGGGGCGACCTCGACGGCGGCGACGAGAATGCCCGGAATCTCGACTAGGAGGCGGCGGGTCTTCGAGCCCCGGATTGTCTGGAGACGGCCTTCGTAGCCGTCGAGGGGGCCGCCGATTATGCGGACGGGGCGGCCGCACAGGGCTGCGGTCAGTTCTTCGGGACGGTAGAACTTCGGATTGGAGGAAGCGGAGACGGCGCGGATGAAGCGGCTCATGTCATCGTCGGGCACGACGATGGGCTCGCAGTAGTCTCCGCCGGAGGCGTAGCGGTACTGGAGCGTAGGGGTGCGGCTGACGATAGGGTCGATGACGGAACGGGAAGAATTGACGAACAGCAGGTCCGGCATCAGCGGGAAGAGCCTGCGTTCCTTCCTTCCCCGGGAAATGCAGAGTTTCCAGGACATTGGCGTAAACACCTCAAGACGCTGCTCGGAAAGCTGTCTGTAGGCCGGCAGTCTGGCGTTTGACCTCTTGAGGTCACGCATCGCGTACCAGCACACGTCATCGCATAGAGGATAGTCCTTCAGCATGGCAAGTTTTGAGGTCAGATTATTCCAGAGTGTAGGCTTCTAGTCCTGCAAGACTCGGCAAATAGCCATCCATCAAGCAGTTACGAACATCCCGATGAAAAGTTCGGGAGATATGTTCAGCGGTGGACACACCACCGCCCGAGCAGAAACGAATTGTCTTGTCTCTACTGAAGAAACCAAACATACGGCGCAAAGTTAGGAAGAATTGACCAATATCAAAAATAAATTGAAGAATTTGGCGAAATTTGCCCTACCTTTGTTGTCGCGGGGTGGAGGAAGGAAACCGATGCCTCGGGCACGGAGGAATTTTGACGAAACATAATACTGATCATGACATGGGAACGACTAACGAGGATTTCAGGTTGAGGATATTCCTGACTCTCGCCGAGGAAGGCAGCTTCACGAGGACGGCGGCGCGTCTCGGCATCACCCAGCCGGGGGTCAGCCAGAACATCTCCGAACTTGAGCGGATTTACGGGCTGAAGCTGTTCAGCCGAGAGAGGGGCTCCGTGTCGCTGACGAGAGAGGGGCGTGAGTTCCGGGAATATGCGCTCAGAATCGAGGGTGCCTACCACGACGCGGCGGCATTCGCCGAAAAGGGGGCGGCTGTGTCCGAAAGTCAGGAATATATTGCCGTGGACATGGTTCGTGCCCTGCTTCCGGTGCTCCGCCGAATGAATCCGGGATTTGCCGAAGACGTCGAGAGGCTGCTGATGTCATATTAAGAAAATCCCCAATCTGAGGCGACTTATTCCTTTCATAATCCTTTGGCGCGATTTTGGCTGAATGTGTTTGGTTTTGTCACATAAACAATAATTTATGAAACGGTTTTTACTTAGCATCGCGGTGCTTTTCGCCGCGACGGTCGCGTTCGGGCAGGGCTTTCATCAGCTCCCGAACGACTCCGAGGTGCGCGTGGGCAAGCTCGACAACGGGATGACCTACTACATCAGGCACAACGACAAGCCGGCGCAGAGGGCGGAGTTCTACCTCGCCACAAACGTCGGAGCTATTCAGGAGACCCCGGATCAGGACGGTCTCGCGCATTTCCTTGAGCACATGTGCTTCAACGGCACAAAGAATTTCCCGGGCAAGGCGCTTCTGGAGTACCTTCAGAGCATCGGCGCGGAGTTCGGAGGCAATATCAACGCAGCCACGGGAGTCGAGGAGACGACCTATATGCTGAACAACATTCCGGTTACCCGGGAGGGCATCATCGACACCTGCCTTCTCGTCATGCATGACTACTCGCATTTCGTGACCTGCGACCCGGTCGAGATTGACAAGGAAAGGGGCGTAATCATCGAGGAGCGCAGGGCGCGCAGAACGGCCTCATGGAGGCTTCACGAGCAGTCGCTCCCCTACTACTATGGGGACAGCAAGTATGCAGGCTGCACGCTCATAGGCAGTCAGGAAAATCTTGAAAGCTTCAGGCCGGAGAGCCTCACGACCTTCTACCACACTTGGTACCGTCCTGACCTTCAAGCACTTATCGTGGTGGGGGACATCGACGTGGATTCGATAGAGGCCAAGATTAAGGCGACTTTCGCGGACATCCCGGCGGCCGAGAACCCTAAGCCGAAGGACGTGATTAAGATTCCGGAGAACGAGAAGCCGCTCATCGGAGTGCTCACGGATCCGGAGTGCAGTTCAAGTTCGATCGAGGTCCTGTGGAGAAGCGAGGCGGACGACGAGGCCTACAACAGCACCGACGTCGGATTCCTCACGGAGATGACCAAGACAATGGTCGCGATGATTATGGCGGAGCGCTTCGACGCGATTACCAGCAAGCCGGGAGCGCCGTTCCTCGGAGCCGACCTCGGAGCGGGCAAACTCTGCGAGACCTGCCAAGTGACATTCGGCGACGTGTCTTTCAAGGACGGCGAGTGGGAGACCGCATTCAGGGCATTCCTCACGGAGGTTGAGAGAATGAGGCGCTACGGATTCTCGTCCGCCGAACTCCAGAGGGCGAAGGACAACATACTCAGTTCGTTCGAAAAGGCCGTGGAGGCCGCTGACACCCGCAAGAACGCGGATTTCGTGCGCCCGCTCATCGACAATTTCTTCGACAACGAGCCGTACATGACTCCGGAGGTGAGGTACGAGACGGCGAAGCAGCTGCTCGGACAGGTGCCGGACATGATTTTCGCGCTTGCGGCAAACGCGCTCATCGACGGTAAGAGCGTGTCGATAGTATATAAGGCGCCGGCAAAGGAGGGGCTCGTGCACCCGACTCCGGAACAGCTCCAGGCCGTTTATGATGAGGTGGCTGCCGCTGAAATCGATGCACCTGTCGAGGAGGAGGTCGCATCCGAGTTCGTGGATCCGGCGACGCTCAAGGGCTCAAAGGTGAAGAAGACGGCCAAAGGGATATATGGCTCGACGGTATGGACACTAAAGAACGGCGCGAAGGTCGTGGTGCTTCCTACCGAGTACAAGAAGGATCAGATTCTCTTCACATGGTTCAAGAACGGCGGCGAGACGCTCATCGACGACGCCGACCTTCCGTCTTTCGAGGACAACATCTACGGACTGTTCCAGCGCAACAGCGGCATTTCCAAGTTCAGTTCCAACGAGGCTTCCAAGATGCTCGCCGGCAAGAACCTCAGCGTTTCTTCATACATTTCCCAGATTCGCCATGGAATCAGCGGAAGCACAGCTCCTAAGGACCTTGAGACGGCTCTCCAGATTGCCTATCTGACCTACTGCGACCCGCGTTTCGACGAGCAGGAGTACGAAGTCGGCATCGAGCAGATTAAGGCGGTTCTTCCGAACATCATCAACCAGCCGAGCTTCAAGCTTCAGAACGAAGTCGGCAGGGCTGTATATGGTCCGGACTGCAAACGAAACATCGAGCTTAACGACGAGACGCTTGAGAAGGCCAATCTCGCGACGATAGAGAGGGTCTATCGCGGTCTGTTCAAGGACGCCGCCGGACTCACGGCCGTGTTTGTAGGAAACATCGACCTCGAAACTTTCAAGCCGCTCTGCGAGAAGTACATAGGCTCAATCCCTAAGGGAAGGAAGGCAACGGCATGGAAGGACAACAGCCCTAAGGTCGTGAAGGGACAGGTGATTGATCGCTTCAGCACGGATATGCAGACCCCTAAGAGCACCGTAATCCTGTTCTACACGGCGTCAATGCCTTATTCCGTCAAGACCTCGACGATGCTCAAGGCGGCCGGCTACATCCTTGACATGATTTATGTCGATACTCTCCGCGAGGAGGAGGGAGGAACCTACGGCGCACAGGCATCCATGAGCATGGAGGCACAGCCTGAGCCTGAGGCTGCCATTCAGGTGGCATTCGAGACCAACCCTACCCAGTGCGAGAGACTCATCGAGCTGGCAAAGGAAGGACTGCACAAGCTGGCATACGAGGGGCCGACCGAGGAGCAGATGACCCGCACGCTTGAGAACTTCAGGAAGGAGATTCCGGAGAAGAGGCTCAACAACAGCTACTGGCTCGGAAACCTCCTCACCAACGAGTACCGAGGGACTGACTATGACGCGGAGTACGAGGCTGCGGTCGGAGAGATTTCGGCCGAGAACATCAAGACCGTGCTTCAGAGCGTGCTTGAGCAGGGCAACTGCGTTGAGATTGTGATGTCGCCGGATAAAAGCGCTGAAAGAGAATGACGGGGCGTCTAAAAGGCGGTCTGCGGCGTTGGACGGCTTGATGAAATCCTCTCAACCATCAGGTTGCTGCGGTGTTCATCCGCACCGTCCGCCTTGCATCCCATCCTTTTATGCATCCCCTCTTAACAACTGACTCAAACAGTCGTTTTCAAAAGCAAAACCGCCACCTTTTCGGGTGGCGTTTTTTTTATTATCTCATATAAGACATGAAGAAATCCCAGACGAGGTCGCAGGTGGGGATGTAGCGGTCGGACCAGCTGTGGTCGCCGCCGATGATTTCATAGAGGAGCACATCGGCGGAGGGTCCGTTCCTGAAGGCCGGGAGACCGCCGGAGAAGCTGTGGAGGAGAACTCTCTTGTGCTCGGCGGGGATTTCCGTGACGGTCTCGCCTACGCAGCGGTTGGCGGAGATGATGTGCGAGAGCGCGGCGGGGACGGAGAGATAGGCGCCCCATCCGCCACGGTTCTCCGGGTCGCCGCACCAGTTGGATATGGCGTCGTCCGTGCCGTGGACTTCCATGAACGGGACGGGACGGCGGTAGTCAGCGCTCATCGAGACGAGCGTCAGGCCGGCTATCGAGGCGATGGCGGAGAAAGTCTCGGGGTGTTCCGCCGCCATCTTGTAGCACATCTCCCCGCCGTTGGACATTCCGGTGAGAAAGACATTGCGGCGGCTCACGCCATAGTTCTTCTGCAAATGTTTGATAAGCCGACGGAGATAGGCCGTGTCGTCGATGCGGTAGTCCGACTGGAAAGGATAGCCCACGTTCCAGCAGCTGTGACCGGTGCCGTCCTTCGCGCCCTGCGGCCAGCAGACGGCAAAGCCATGGAGGTCCGCAAGTTCCATAAAGCGAAGCCCGTCCCCGAGGGCGTGGCCGCCGTAACCGTGCAGCACCACCACAAGAGGAAGACCGTCCGAAGAAGCGGCGACAACCGTCTGCCCTGGAGCGCCCTTCACCAATGTACCGGAGCCGAAAACTGCGGAAGCGTCATTCGCCGATGCGTCAGCGCCTGAAGCCGCAGATGCAACATCCGGCCGATAAAAAAAGGCATCGCGAACGATGCCCTGATCCTTGAAAGAAACCTTTTCGCAGCGCTCGTGCGGAGAAAGTGTCTCCGCACATTGGCCGCGACCCGGTTTTCGGCACAGTCCGACAGCCTTCCCCTCGGAGTCAAGCCCTATGGAGTTAAGCAGGTCGAGCTTCCCGTCATGGATGAGCTTCAGAATCAGCTCGCCGAAGAGCGTGTTCTGCCATGCGAACCATGCGCGGGTGAAGTGCTCCGGATTGTCCTTGTGGAAGGACTCGTGCATGAATCCGGTTCCCGCGTCGGTGTTGAGCAGAGTCACGATGCAGTCCCTGATTTCATTGTCGTCCGTCGAGGTGAACGCCCTCATCATTATGCTCATCGGCCAGATCATGTCATATCCGATGTGCGGTCCGCCGATTCCCTCGCCTGCAGTGCCCTTGAAGAAGTAGGGGTTGCTGTCGCTCAGGACGAAACGGCGCGTGTTGCGGTAGGTCGGGTCGTCAGAAGCGACGTCGCCGAGATAGGCAAGCGCGAGAAGGCTCGGGACATTCGCGTCGTCCATAAGATAGTGGTTGCCGAACCCATCGACCTCGAAGGCATATATATTCCCGAATTTCGGGTGGCAGACAACCGCCTCTTTCTTCAGCGCGGCCTCCACCTCGTCGGCAAGCGCACGGCACTCCCCCGCCATCGCGGCGTCACGGTTCACGGTCTCGAGGATTTCGGCGGCCTTTCGGAGCGAGCTCACGGCAAAGAAGTTCGAAGGGACAAGGAACTCGAAGGTCGTCGCGTCGTCGGAAGGGCGGAAAGCCGAGGCTATGAGTCCGCACGGCTTCACAGGATTGCCGAGACCGTCACAGCACTTGGTGTCGAGCTGGCGGTCGGTCAGGCGCGTGAACACATAGGAGCCGTGGCCGTCCTTGCGCTGCTGTTCACGCAGGGTGGCGAGTATCGCCTTCATGCCCCCGATCCATTTGTCGCCGAAGACCGATGTGTCGCCCGTGACTTTCCAGTACTCGTGCGCAAGGCGAATCGGGTAGCACTGCGAGTCAATCTCCCACTTCCGCTCGTGGTCGTTCGGATTCATAGCCGTGTTGTCCGTCGTCCAGCCGGTGCCTGTCGGGCCGTCGTTGAAGGCGTTGGCATAAGGGTCTATGGTAATGGAAAGGAACTGACGGTTTATGACCCCGGCAATCATCCTCCGCAGATGCTCGTCCCTGTCGGCGAACTGCACATAAGGCCAGACCTGTGCGCCGGAATCGCGCAGCCACATGGCATGGATGTCACCCGTATAGACGAAGGTGTCCGGATTGCCGTCCTTGTCATCGCGGTAATGAACCGTGGTGTCGAGCGTGTTCGGGAAGCAGTTGCGGAACATCCACGCGAGCTTCGGGTTTGTCAGCTGCGAGGTGACCTCGTCGATGACCTGTTCAATCTTTTCTGAGGTGAAGAGACGGTCTCCCTCCGCAGGACGGCGCGACTCGAATGTCTGAGCCGATGCCGCGAGTGAGAGGCCGAGGGCAATTGCCGCCGTTGTCATCAATTCCTTTTTCATCATCTTAACTTATTGTTTTTAATATATTTGCAATGCAACATCATCCTTCCGTTGTCATTTCGACCGGAACGGATTCCCTAACCACTCACTCTTCGTCGGAGAATGAATATGGCCGGTCGGAGAGAGCCGTCGAGCGGAGAGTGTCCGGTTCCGGGGACATCGTGAAATCAATCTTCGCTCCGCTGATGAGGTCGCCGTGGGTGAAATATGTCTTGGTATATGTCTTTCCGTTGAGTTTCAAAGACTTGATATAGAAGTTATCCCGTCCGTTGTCCTTCGCGTCAATCACTACCCTGTTGCCAGACGGCAGGCTAATCGTGGCCTTGCTGAAGAGCGGAGTGCCTATCGCGTACTGGTCGGTCGCCGGGCAGACAGGGTAGAACCCGAGCGCCGAGAACACATACCACGCCGAGGTCTGCCCGTTGTCCTCGTCGCCGCAGTAGCCGTCGGGAGCGCTCGTGTAGAACTTGTCCATCACCTCGCGTATGCGCTTCTGCGCCTTCCACGGCTGAC
The DNA here is from genome assembly GCA_002439805.1 of Bacteroidales bacterium UBA6408. Taxonomy (GTDB): domain Bacteria; phylum Bacteroidota; class Bacteroidia; order Bacteroidales; family UBA932; genus Cryptobacteroides. Next base: position 63,089 of record DJPQ01000085.1, on the reverse strand, counting down.
CTCCCCAGTCGTAGAGATAGAGCATGTGCTGGATGGGCTGGTTGCCATGGGCGTAGTTTCCCATGTTCATCACCTGCATCTCACGGATTTCGTGGATGGTGAAGCCGTAGTAGCTGTCGTCGAAAATCGGCGGAACATTAAACATATTGTCGAGGTTCGCGTTAAACTCGTCCTCCCCTCCCATCAGGGCCATAAGCCCGGCGGGGTCATGGAAAACGGACCATGTGTATTGCAGCGCGTTGCCCTCCGTGAAGTCGCCGCCCCATTTGTAAGGATTAAGCGGAAGGCTAAAGCTGCCGTCGGCACGGCATCCGCACATGAGCGAAGCGTCGGGAAGATAGAGATTCCTGTAGTTCAGAGCCCTTTCCTTATATATCCCTATCTCGTCGTCTGATTTTCCCAAAGCCTTTCCGAGCGTCCAGATGCACCAGTCATCGTAGGCATATTCCAATGTCCTCGCCGCGCTCTCGTTGATTCCGACATCGCAAGGGACATATCCCAGACGGTTATATTCCTCCCAACCCAATCGTCCGGTCGAACTGACCTCAGGATGCACGGAATTAGCCCCGTGCTTCACGGCCTCCCAAAGAGCCTCGATGTCGTAGCCTCTCAGGCCTTTTATATATGCATCAGCAACGACTGAAGCCGAATTGTTCCCGACCATGCAGCCGCGATGTCCGGGGCTCGCCCACTCGGGAAGGAACCCGCTCTCAAGCCATGCGTTCACAAGCCCCTCCTGCATCTTGGCATTCTCGTCGGGCCAGACAAGGTTCAGCAGCGGGAAAAGGCAGCGGAAGGTGTCCCAGAAGCCTGTGTCAGTGAACATATACCCGGGACGGACCTCGCCGTTGTAGGGGCTGTAATGAATGATGTTGCCATCGGCATCGGTCTCAGAAAGGTTGCGCGGGAAAAGCACCGAGCGGTAGAGGCAGGAGTAGAATGTACGGAGATTGTCGATGTCGTCGTCCTCGACGCTGATGCGTCCGAGGACATCGTTCCAGCGTGACTTGCTCTCGGCCGTGAGGCGGTCGAAGTCGCCGTCGCCGAGTTCGGAGAGATTGCGCTCCGCCTGTTCGAGGCTTATGAACGAAGACGCGACGCGAAGGTTCACCTCCTGTCCGCGTTCTGTCCTGAAGCCGACGACCGCGCCCGAATGCGATGAGTCAGACTCAAGTTCCTTTGAGATATGCCGCCCGTCGCTGACGGTGGCCACGCTCTCGAACGGAGTGTCCGAGACGATGACGAACCAGTTGCAGAAATTATCCGGGACTCCGCCGGAATTTTTCGTCGTGTAGCCGACAATCATGTTCTTCTCCGGAATCACCTTCGTCCACGAGCCGTTGTCGAACGCATCCACGACAAGGTAGGACCGTTCGCGCTCAGGATAGGTCAGGCGGAAGGCGGCGGCGCGTTCCGTGGCGGTGAGCTCCGTAAGAACATCGTGGTCGGCGAGATAGACGCTGTAATAGTATGGTTTCGCGGTCTCGGCCTTGTGGGAGAACCAGCTTGCGCGCTCATTCTGGTCAAAGACTTCGCCGTTGGTCACCGGCATCAGCGCGAACTGGCCGTAGTCGTTTATCCACGGGCTCGGCTGATGCGTCTGCTTGAAGCCGCGAATCCGGTCGTCGGTGTAGCTGTAGGTCCAGCCGTCGCCCATAGTCCCGGTCATGGGAGTCCAGAAGTTCATTCCCCACGGACGGGCGATTGCAGGATAGGTGTTGCCGGTGGAGAAGCTGTGCTTGGACTGCGTGCCGACCAGCGTGCTCACATAATCCGCCGGGGTGTCCACGGGCTCTTGAGACACGGCGCACGCCGTCCCGAGAAAGGACAGCGCCACCGCAGTAATGAATATTTTAAGAGAATTCAGTTTCATCTGAGAAGCTGTTACATTATATAAGACGAATAAAGCGTCTGTTTTTACAAAAAAATATTTACGCAAGCAACGCGGCAATCAGCTCCGGCTGAGCCGCCTTGATGTCAGAAAAAGATGGAGTGCAAGGCGCACGGTAAAGGCAAAACCGCAGCAACCTGTTGGTTGTGAGGATTTTGACAAGACGAGCAACGCCGCAATCCGCTTTTTCTGACATCAAGGAATGTCAACCTCTACCGCTTCAGAATAGTTCCACCTCCTCGTCCCGCTCCCCGCCGGCGTGTCATAGTTAATCCTCGCCGCCGCACGGATAAAGACCTTCTGCCCCGAAGGGATGGTTCCGTTGGACTTTATCCGCACAGACTTGCCGAGCTCGGCCTCGAACGCTGAGCCCGTGTATGTCAGTTCGGAAGACCAACGAGTGTCGCGGGCACGGTAGCCCACCGAAGAGGAACGGCTCACGAAGAGCTGGATGTCAGTGACATTCGCGTAGGCATCCTTCCAGGTCTTGGTCGCCTCCATCGCAGCGGCAAGCTCCTCGCGGGTGGTGGCGCGCGTCACCTTGACATTCGCCGTGACCTTTCCCGCGCTCACTGTCGGAGAACCGACAAATTCCACCTTCAGGAACGGCTGTACCTCAAAATTGACCTCGGTGCTGCCCTTGATGTGGGTATTCACGCTGGCATTCCTGACGACATTCCCGTCACTGTCCTCAAGCACAATCGGCACGAACGGACCATCGACACGGATGTTATAGTCGGCCTCGAAAAGCTTTGTGTTGCGGAAAGTTCCGTCCGGACGGCAGTTGAAGTCCTGAGGGGTCACGTTCCCCTCCCAGCTGGTCTCAATCAGCCTCACTCGGATGCCCTCCGAACCCTGGTCCGTCAGCACCGGGTCTCCGGTCTTAACGTCCGTGACCTTGCCGTAGAGCGTCTCCTCCGGAGCGTCATAGTTGTCAAGTCTGAAAAGCGAGCAGGAACTCAGCAGCAGTCCTCCGAGCGCCGCAGCAAGCATCATATTTTTCATATCAGACATAATTCGTTATCTATTAGGTTGTTGATCTATGTATGCACTTTTTGCCACTTCAGAAGACGGAATTTCGAAATAATAGTCCGTAGGAGTATATTTCAGTTCCATCTCACGCGCCATCTGGAAGTTGGCGTCGAAGAAGTACTTTTTCGCCGCCGTGCTGTAGAACGGATAGAGACCGTGCAGACGGTAGCTCTCGCCGTTCCCGAAGCGGCTCGCGTCGCGCTTCTCGCCCCAGAAGCCGTCACGCCCCTCGGCATGCTGCACCCTCCAGCGGCGGATGTCCCACTTGGACTTGTGCTCGAACGCCAGTTCCTTGCGGCGCTCACGGCGCACCTGGTCGCGGCTGTCCTCGTCTCCGGAAAGGCTTCCCGTCAGAAGGTCAGCCCCGGCACGCTCACGGATGTCGTTGATTGCCTTCGTGGCCACGTCCAGCATATTGTCGCCCTCAACCGGAGAGGCTACGCCCTCGATTGAAAGCTCCACTCCCGCCTCGGCCGCCGCCAGAAGCACGTCGGCATAGCGCATGAGGATGAAAGGCTGGGCGGACTTGCCCTCGCCCCGGATGTAGTTCGGATCCGGATTGAGATACTTCCTCAGATAGAAACCGGAAAGGTTGGCCTCGTTGTCCTTCACGTCATAGAAAGGCCCGTTCGCCCCGGCTGCGGTCATCTGCGTGTTGTCGTCAAGCGTCACGATTTCCTGCCCGGACTGCGCACGGGGACTGAGGTAAAGGGTCTTGGGCGTGCCTGTATACTGCGGCAGGTTCTGGTAGAAGTTCTGGGTGGCACGGCTCCAGGAGTAGTCGTCCCAGAGCGGTGACACCGGCGTGCCGCCCGTATAGACCCCGGCCCTGATTTCAATTTCCTGATTGCGGAACACGTCGCCCGGAAGAATCACATAAGCCCTCAGACGAGGCTCGGCGTTCTTGAAGAAATCCATCGTGGAGTCGAACATGAGGTAGTGTCCCTTGGTGTTGTCCTCCCCGTCAGTGACACGGATTGTTCCGTCGGCATACCTGTCAAAGCCGTCAAAAAGTTCGACGAAATCGAGCGAAGGACAGCTGCCGGAGCAGAGCGGGTCGCGGAATATGAAAGGTGAGCTGTAGGCGTCAAGTCCGTGGGTGAGAGAAGGATAGAGATATTCCTTCACGAAGATGTTCTCCGGACTTGTAAGGTCGCTGAACATATCCACCATGTTCTGATACATCGCCTCCTTGTCTCCTGCCGCCCATTTCTTCTTATAGAGGGAATATCTCCCCGACTCCATCACCTCACGCGCAGCCTTGTAGGCCTCGGAGAAATAGCGGACGTAAGCCTCGCGGTAACTGTCCTGGGAAAAGCCAATTACCCTGACTCCGGTCTTGGTCCCGACTCCGGTGAGCCGTCCCGTGACCGTTTCGTTGTACTTCGCGACCGACCCGGCATAGAGCATGGCCTCAGCCTTGAAAGCGAGGGCGGCATACTTGTTCGGCAAGCCGCTCTGGAGCGAAGTCGAAGGAAGAAGCGAGACCGCCGTGTCGAAATCCTTGCAAATCCAGTCCCATGTCTCCTCCTCGGAAGCGCGGGGAACCTCAAGTTTATCGGCAGTATTCGGATATGAAATGGTGTGCGTCACAAGCGGAATGCCGCCGAAGCGCCGTGCCATCTGATAGAAGACATAGGCGCGGACGAAATATCCCTGCCCCATGAAAAAGTCATATTCCGCGTCTGTGAAGTTCGACTTGTAGGACGGAAGGGACTCGATGAGATGGTTGGCGTCGTGTATAAGTTCGAAGGCGTTGCTCCAGCACGGATTCTCCTCGCCCTGAAAAGTGCGGAAGACGTCGTCGCGGTTCATCGCCTCGCCGCAGCCGTCAATCCCGAGCGTCCCGAGCCATCCGTTGAAATTGAAGCCCCACGCCGCCATATACTTGAAGTCCTCGAACGGCATGTGCGAATAGAGCGTAGCCATATAGATGGACATTCCCTTAGGCGAACCCATCATGTCGTCGTCGGAAACTATGTTCTTAGGGGTTATGTCCATATTGCACGAACATACCGCAAGAACGGACAATATCGCTGTAAATATCTTTTTCATAACATCTTAGAATGACAGATTCATACCGAGGGAAACGGTTTTGTTCAGAGGGTACATCCTTCCGTAGTCGGTGTCCGGATGCTCCGGATCGACATATTTTATCCCCGTGAAAGTCAGAAGGTTATATGCATTCACGAACACCCTCAGCCCGAAGGACGACCTGCGGAACTTTGGAATCGTGTAGCCGAGTTCTATGCTCTTGAGACGGAGATATGACGTGCTGACGCGGTTGAACGAGGAGTTCTTCTCCGGGGAATGTCCGGTGAAGGCGTAATGTCCGGAAGTCCACTGGAGGGTCTGGTCGAACGGGTCGGTGTAGTCGCCCACAGGATGCCAGCGGTCGAGGAACTGCTCAAGAGCGCCGCCTCCGTTGGAGCCCCAGATGGAGTAGAGCGGTTCGTCATACATATAGGAGCCGAGCGCCGAGCCCTGAAGCAGCATACTGAAATCCAGCCCCTTCCACGCGCAGTTGAACGAGAGGGAGTAGTTCATCCACGGAGTCTGGTCGTAGGCATAAGGGTGCTCGTCCAGGCTGTTGATTTCGCCGTCGCCGTTCCAGTCCAGATACTTATAGTCGCCCGGCAGGGTGCTGTTCTCCTTGTAGATGTCGTAGCTCCAGATGTCCTCCCAAGACTCGTAGCGTCCCGCCGACTCGTAGCCGAACTGGATGCCCTGATAGCGGTTGGTGAGGTTGTCGTTGCGCCAGCGGTCGTAGGAATTGCCGTAAGGGCCCTGTCCGTAGGCCTTGAGGTTCTGCCGGCGGGTGATGGTGACGATTCCCGTGAGACCGTAGCTGAAGTCACCGGCCTTGTGGCGGTGCGAGAGTTCAAGCTCCAGACCGAGATTCCTGTCGCTGTTGAGGTTCTCCACCGGGGCGGAAGCGCCGACGACCGTAGGAAGCGAGGATGTGTTCTGTCCGAACACGCCGTCACGGCTGCGCTGGAAGTAGTCGAAAGTGATTCCGAGCATACCGTTCCACGCCTCGAAATCAACGCCGATGTTGAACGTCTTTGACTTGAGCCAGGTTATGTTCGTGTTCGGGAGCGGAGACGTGGTCACGCCATAGACCATCTCCCCGTCAATCAGGTAGGCCGGGGCATAGCCGCTGTAGTAGCCCTTCTCGCCGTCCGTTCCCGTCGCCGGATAGACATAGCCGGAAATCCATTCGTAGTTCAGGTCGCTGTCGTCTCCGAGCGAGCCGTAGCTTGCCCTTATCTTGAACTGGTTGATGAACGACAAAGCGCCGCAGTTCTTGAAGAAAGGCTCCTCAGAGATGCGCCAGCCCACAGACGCGGACGGGAAGAATCCCCACTGGTGTCCCGGGGCGAACTTTGACGAGCCGTCGTAGCGGAACTGGGCTTCGAAGAGGTAGCGGTTATCGAAGGCGTAGTTCACGCGGCCGATGAGAGCCTGATAGGCAAGATTATAGAAAGAGCCTATATTGCTGTTGATGTCAACATAGGTGGATTGTGTCTTGTCCTTCAGCGCGGTGAGGTACGGGGAACTGAAGGCAAGGTCGCCGATGAGGTAGTAGTTGTCGCCCCGGCGCTTCTGGGCCTCATAGCCGAAGGTCGCGCCCACATCGTGCCTTTCCGCGAAAGTACGGCTGTAGTTGAGAAGAATCTGCCCGAGAGCCTGCCACTTGGTGTAGTTCTCGCGGGTAAGGCGGTCGGAGTGGTCGGAGAACTCCTTGGCGACATACTCGCCCGTAAGTTCGTCCTGCGCGTATAGGTTGTAGGATTTGCGGAAGAACTCGTTGTCGTCATAACGGAAATCGTAGCTCGCCATTCCCTTGAGCGACAGTCCCTTGAGCGCATCGGTAAGGGTCCCGAAATCATATTCGAGCGACGCCGACGACTGGAACTGCTTCTCGCGGTAGTCCTTGTAGCCGGAGACGGAACGGGTCATCATCGCGACTGTGTTCTGCATGAGGTCAAGTCCCTCATAGTTGAGCATGGTCTGCTCGTCATCGACATAGGCCGGGAAGAGCACGCCCTGCTTCCAGAGATTGCGGATGAGCGTCACCGCGTCCGAGTCCGGCGTGCTGCGGTTGTCGGCGATTCCGCTGATGTTGAGGTTGAACTTCAGTCCGCGGGCAAGTTCCGCGTCGATGTTGGAGCGGATGTTGTACTTGGAGTAGTTGAGGTCGCGGGAACGGAAGAATCCCTCCTGGTAGAGGTAGCCCATGCTCACATAGTACTGCCACTTCTCATTGCCTCCGGAAATGCTCACGTCGTGCTGTGTCTGAGGGGACATGTCCGAAAACACAAGCGAGTTCCAGTCGGCGGCCTTGCGGGTGCCGTCCGCATACTGGTTCATGAAATCCTTCGTGAATGTTATGGAGCCGCTTCCGTCGGACTTGTTCAGCGCCATCTCGTTGTAGAGGGTCATCGCCCCCTGCGCATCCGCAAGCCTCGGCATTGTCGCGGGCATCTGGAATGTGAACGAGCCGTTGTACTGCACGGCGGCCTTGCCTTCCGAGCCCTTTTTCGTGGTCACGAGCACGACTCCGTTTCCGCCCCGCACGCCGTAAATCGCCGCCGATGCATCCTTGAGCACGGAGACGTTCTCGATGTCATTGGCGTTCAGCCTCTGAAAATCCTCCGTCGAACGCGGAACGCCGTCGATGACGATGAGCGGCTCTCCGAGTCCTCGGATGTCCATGCTGTTGCTGTATGTTCCCGGCTCGGCCGACTTCTGCCACACGCGCACGCCCGGCACACGGCCGGTGAGCATATTCTGAGGGTTCTCATTCTTTGTCTTGATCATGTTTTCGCCGTTCACGCCGGACACGGCGCCGGTGAGCGAGCCGCGCTTCTGCGTGCCGTAGCCGACCACGACCACAGACTCAAGCCAGGTGTTGTCGGCCGCCATCACGACATTGATGACCTGCCGTCCGCCAACTTTCTCGTCTTTAGTCGCGAATCCGAGGAAGGAGAACTCCAGAACGGCATCGGAGGCCGCCTGAATCTCATATTTCCCGTCCATGTCCGTCGCGACCCCTGTCTTAGAGCCCTTCACCATGACGCTTGCCCCGAACACCGGCTGAGCCGACTCATCGACGACCGTTCCTCTCACCGTAATTGTCTGGGCGTCAAGCACGACCGCCGAAAGAAAGAAAACCGCGATTATCAGTATCTTTTTCATCTTTCCGTATTATTAAATCGAAACCAAAAAATGACAGTCAGTCAATCTGCGACAGATGCCATTTTGCGAGGACCGCATATTCTGCGGCGAACGCGAAGGTGAACATCGCCTCGACCCTGTTCTTGCTCTTGTCAGAATTCCAGCCGTAGAGCAGGCTCGTCGGCAACATACTCTTGTTCAAGTAGTTGTCCCAGGCATAATCTAGATTGCTCTGAAATGTCCCTATGTTGAGGGCGACGTTGTCGTAATGAGCCGAAACATCGACCCATCCGCGCATCAGCACCCCGTTGAACCAGTTGTTGAAGCCGTCAATGGCATATTCGTAATATCCCGGACGGTCGGCGGACTTCTTCGCGAAATAGAGGAACGACGAGGTCGAGAGGGACTTCATGTCGTCGAGATATGCCTGTTCGCCGGTGACGCGGTAGAGGTCAGCCGCGCCGGAGAGCATGGTTCCGGAATTATAGGAATATGCCTCGCCGGTCGCCGACTCCTCCTCGTTGTGGCCGCGGTATCTGACGCCATCTACGGTCTCGTAGGCGATGTTGTCGCCGCCCCAGCCCTTCGCGCCGAGCATATCGGCATAGACCCCGGTGCTCTTCCGGTAGAGGTGCGAGCGCTGGAAGTCATAGACCTTCTTCGCGTACATGAGGTAGTACTCGCTCTTGTTCATCTGTTTCGTCAGACGCGCCTTGTCTGCACCTATGTACCTGTAGGTAACCTCGTCGGACTTTCCGCTGTAAATCTCCGACAGCCAGACGAGCGGGCTTATGAACGGGCCGTTGCTGCACGAGTGCTTGGTGTAGTAGCCCGGTCCCCAGACTATTCCGCCGTGCTCCTTGCCGTCGGAGTCGAGCGTCGTGTCCCAGCCGTCAATCACATAGTCAGCGAGATACTCGGCCTTCTCGAGATAGCGTTCCACGCCAGTAAGTTTGTATGCCTCAATCAGTTCCCTGATGAGCCACTCCTGGTCGTCATAGACATTCATCCGCCCCTCCACGGCAGCCTGCCCGGGACTTGAGGCGCGGTCCACGCCATAGACCGTCCATTCCTTTGTCTGCGTGTAGGAAGTCAGGGTGTATGTGCCCTCGTACCACTTGAGGTTTTCCACAAGTTCGGAGAGCATTGAACTGTAGGCCGCAAAATAGCTGTTGTAGAAGCTGTCGTCCCCCGCATCCCTGAGAGCAGTGAGGCCGTGCAGCACGGAGTTCACCGCCTCAATCGCGCTTGTGAACATCCACACGCTGCCCTTCTCTGAGGACTTCAGACCGGTGTAGGGGTTGTAGTAGCGGGACATCGCCGCCCCGTCGGTGGAGAAATAGTTTGTCCTTGCGGCGGCGACAAGACTCATCGAGCGGGTGAGGTCACGCCTCGCGAGTTCGATTTTCTCCGCACGGCTGTCCGTTTCCCCGCCGCCGGGAGTCGGCTTCACGGGATTCTCCGGACTGCTGCACGAGACGCACCCTGCAAGGAAAAGCCCCAGAAGAGAAATGAATGCGGAACGATTGATTGTCATATTCTAAATTCTATGAAGATGATGTCTGTACGATGGTGTTGTTTCCCTACCTATTATATAATAGAAGAAAGGCATGGACAGCGCCACCTTTGCAGGTGTACCGTCCATGCCGTCAGAATGTTCGTTATTTCAATGAGATGCTGTAGATGCTCAGCTTGTTCTCGTCACCGTTGTCCTCGCCCTTGAAGACTGCGAGAGCAAGAACCACGTTCTTCCCGTTGAACTCGGAGAGGTCGTAGCTGAAGGTAGCGTAAGCGTCCGGATTGCTGGCTTCGCCGTCCTCATGGCAGAACTTCCAGCACCCGTCAGAGGCCTCCTCGCCAACAGAAGCCTTCGGAATGATGTGCTTCACGGTGCCGTCCTCGGTAATTGCGGTAAGCTTGAAGAACGTAGCATTCGTAGAGCTGAATGTACGAGCCTTAAGCGTGAGGTTGTTATGACCTGCGGCTATCGCGAACTTTGCATAGAAATATGACTGAGGGGCAGTAGTGCTGACAGGTGTTCCGCCACCATTTGTCTTCATGACAAAGCCCTCGCTTGCCTGTGGCTCATTGTCCTTCTGGACAGGCATACATGACCACCATGCAGCGAAATGCCCGACAGTTCTATAAACTGCGTAAGCGTCACGATATTTCGCCGGGCTGTCCTCTTCAAGATGCCATCCGTCCTGCGGAAGTCCCGTGAACTCACTGAGTTCGGTCACAGGCATGGTCGAGCGAACCATCTCCATTGTCATCTTGTAGCCGGCGTCAAGCCCCGGAACGGCCTCGCCCGGAAGGTAGTTCCAGTCATCCGGAGCTTCCTTGGCAAACGCAAGGCGGCGAAGCACGAGCTGCTTCCAATAGTCTCCGGTCTCCCAGCGATAGGTTCCGATTGCAATCACGACTTCCTTGCCGATGTACTTCGAGAGGTCGAATGTCGGGTCAGGGTTGCTGTAGCTTTCGTTCCACGAAGTCTGCTGTTCGCCGACAAGCTCAGCCACAGGATCCGCAGCGTTGATGTCAATCACCATCACGCCCCAATGGCAAGGAGCGTCCTCTGAAGAAGCATGGGTACGCATCCTGATGGCCAGTATGCAGTTGTCCTCGGTGATCTTCTTGCGTCCGGCAAGATAGGAGTCGAAGTTCTCATGGTCTGCCGGGTTGCTCCAATGCCCCTCCTCCTCGCTGTTACGAATCTGAAGCGTAGTTCCCTCGTTCTGCTCCTCGTGCCAGCCGTACCAGCTCGTGAATGTTGCCATATAGTCGGTTGACCAGTCGAAATGAGGATAGTTATCGCCGTTCTTTCCGCCACGGTACTCGTTGTAATGCCATACATCCACCTTTTTCAGGTCCTCTGCGGTAGCGCCCGGAAGAATCTCCTTCGCGCCCATGCGGACATCCGCGAGAGTAACCACGAAATCGCCCTCGAACTGATCCTTGCTCACGCTGCGAACGACATCGACGCATCCCGGAGCCGAGAACACGAGGTTGTAGTCATCAATCGTAAGACCCTCAAACACATAGACACCGTCAGCGTCGGTCTGAGTCTCCTTCGCGCCGTTGAGCTTCACGGTCACTCCCGGCATTCCGGCGTTGTTGTTCTTCGCGTCGATGCACTTTCCCGTAATCTTCGCGCTCGCGATGTCCATCACCATATCGACCGTGGCCTTGCCTTCCTTGAAAGAGGAGGCCGTGATGGAAGAGGAACCCTCGGCATAGCCTTCCTTGACAAAAAGTACCGTCTGCTTTTTCATCGGAACGTTTTCGATGGTGTAGGAGCCGTCAACTGCCGTAGTTGCCTTGAGCTCGGTGTCCTTTATGGAAACCTCCACATCTATGATAGGTGTGCCGAGATTGTTGGTGACAATGCCGGCTACAATGCCCTTCTCGACCTCCGCCGGCTGATTGTTGTCCTTCTTGCAGGAGTCAGCCATTATTGCCCCCCCCAAGAGTGCGAGGGTCATGGCCGCCATGGATAAAATTTTAGTGATTTTCATTTCTAATAGATTTAATGATTAGTGGGCACAAAGTAAGGAGAGTAAGATTAAATAATAGGTTAATGAAAGATTAAATCCGAAAAAATTTACGATAATCCCACTAAAAAAATTATTGTATAAAGCATTTAATTTCTACCTTTACGCAAAGATTCAGATTAAATGAAGATTAAAACCGCTCCCCACTTCCTGTCCGCTGCCGCAACAGTCGCGCTGCTGTTCTGCGGAGCCGTCGAATGCCCCGCACAAGGTCTCGGATTTCACGGAATGGAGGCACGGATAGACCAGCGCACATCCTACAATGTCTTCGGCGACCGGCCGGAGGTCTTCAACGGGGAGTTCCGCATGGAATTCGGCCTCTACACGAGACCTGCCGCCGAGTTCGGCTATTTCTTCCGCCTCAAGGACCGCAGCGACTCCCGCCGCATCTGGAACCTGTCCTACGACAGCAGGGGCGACAGCATAGTCGTGCGCCTGAACGAGGAGGGACGGCACAGCCTCATCAAGGCTGCCCTCCCCCACGAGCGTCTGAAGCCCCTGCACTGGCACAGGGTCGCGCTCGACTTCGACCTCCTTAAGGACTCTGTGCGGCTCGACATCGCCGGGGAATCCTTCTCGGCTCATTCAGAGGGGCTTCCCGACCGCCTTCGTGCAGGACTTGAGTTCGGCAGGAGCGACCACATCATCGACGTTCCGGCCTTCGCGATAAGGGAACTGCGCGTGAGCGGCTCGGGCAGGGAGTTCTTCTTCCCGCTCAACCAGCGCACGGGGAACAGCGTGCCGGATTCCCGCCACAGGCTCAGGGGCAGCGTACAGAATCCCGAATGGCTCATAAACGACGCCCTGCGCTGGAAGGAGATAGGTTCGTTCAGCTACAGCGGCATAGCCGGAGCCGCCTACAACAGCTTCAGAAAGGAGTTTCTCTACTTCACCAAGGACGAGATGACGGTGATGGACCTGATGGGCGACCGCAGCTACAGCTTCCGTTTCCGCAGTCCCTGCCCGGTCGAGATGAAGCTCGGCAACAACTTCGTCACTCCCGACGGAAGGCGCGTCATCTGCTACGAGGTTTACAACGACGAGGTGCCGCAGGACAGCCCGTCGGCGGCCGAGTTCGACCTCGACTCCGGCGAGTGGAAAACACTCGGCACACAGCGGCTCGGAATGCCGCTGCACCACCACGGATGCTTCTTCAACCCCGTGTCCGGCCGCTACACCATACTCGGAGGATTCGGGAACATGCTCTACAACGGCAGTTTCTACGAGTTCGACGAAAAGTCGGGGACATGGAACGAGGTCTGGAAGGAACACGGCGGCGACGTCATATATCCCCGCTACTTCACCTCCACCGGCTGCGACGACAAGTATATATATGTATATGGCGGAATGGGCAACGAATGCGGGGAGCAGGTCGTCGGACGGCGCTATTTCTACGACCTTCACCGCGTGGAGCCGCGCACGGGCAACTGCACTCTGCTCTGGAGGCTCGACTGGGACGAGGCGGACAAGGTGCCGGTACGGAACCTCTGCACCGACGGCGACCGGTTCTACACCCTGTGCTACCCCGAATATGTCGGGAAATCGGAACTTTACCTCTACCGCTTCTCCATCGCCGACGGAAGCCGCGAGATTCTCGGCGACAGCATCCCCATCATTTCGGACAAGATGCGGACGAACGCCAACCTGTGGCTCGACCGCGAGCTGGGCTGCTTCTTCGCCACCGTCCAGGAGTTCGAGGACGACATCAAGTCCACCCTCAAGATTTACTCGCTCGCCTACCCGCCGCTCACTGCGGCGGAGGCTCCGCTCGACGGGGAAAGCGGCGGAGGGCTGCCATGGTGGGCGGTCGTTCTGTGTGCATTGGGTGCAGCCGCCGCTCTGTGCGGGGTCGCCGCACTTTTACGCGCACGGGAAAGGCGGGCGGAGGAGTTCGGACGGAACTACGGCGTGGCAGGCAGCAGAAAAATGTTCCGCCACAGCCAGAAGCCGGACAGCATCAGCATCTTCGGCGACTTCACGGTCATGGACCACGAGGGCAAGGACATCACGACCCTGTTCACGGCGCAGCAGATACTCATACTCTGCCTGCTCATCAAGCGCGGGGACAACGGCATCTCCACCCGCCGCCTCAGCAGCATACTCTGGCCGGACAAGGAGGAGGACAAGGTCAAGAACTCCAGAGGCGTCGCCCTCAACAACCTCCGGCGCTCGCTTTCACGGCTCGAAGGAGCCTCGGTGGCCTACCGCGACGGACGCTACTACCTCGAGCTCGCTCCCCCTTGCTCATGCGACTGGTTCGAGCTCAACTCCGCGCTGAAGGAAAAGGAACTCGACAAAAACCGTATTCTCGGCATCATCTCCGGCGGAAAGTTCCTCAAGTCCATAGGCGACGAGATCTTCGACGACTTCAAGGAAAAGGCGGAGAACATCGTGCTTCCGCTGCTTCAGGAGGAGCTTGACGCGCGTTTCAGGGCAAAGGACTATGAGGCCGTGTGCGAAATCGGCGAGATGATTGCGGTCATCGACCCTACCGACGAGAATGCCCTGCGGACGGTAATCAGAGCCATGCGGCGGCAAAAACGCACCGAGGAGGCGCTGGTCGTGTATGCGGCCTTCTGCGCCGAATACAAGAAGGCGAATGACGCGGACTTCGGAATCCCGTTCAAGGAAATATGACAAACACTGGGAATACAATCCGGTAAAAGGCGGATACATATTCTCGTAAATATATGAAAGCAAGGAATATATGGCAAGTTATCTTCAGATTGAGAACATATCGAAATCGTATGGGCCGAAGGTTCTTTTCGAGCACATCGGATTCAACATTAACGAGGGGGACAAGATTGCGCTGATTGCGCCGAATGGGACGGGAAAGACTTCGCTTATGCGGATTCTTGCCGGGAAGGACAAGAGCGATTCGGGCGGAAAGATTCTGTTTCTCAAGGACATACGCATAGCATTTCTCGAACAGGAATATGAGTTCGACCCGGAGAAGGGGCTGTTCCGCCAGATTATGGACAGCAGCACGGAGTTCACCCGGCAGCTCGACGAGGAACATCTGTGGGAGTATGAGCTTCGCGTGAAAAGGCTGCTCACCGATTTCGGGCTCACCGACTTCGGACAGCCGATGAAGGAACTGTCCGGCGGAGGGGTGAAGAGGGTCGCGCTCACGCAGATGCTCGCCTCAGAGGCGGACTTCTTCATAATGGACGAGCCTACCAACCACCTCGACATCGACGCCATTGAATACCTCGAGGCCTATCTCAAGCGCTCACGCTGCACTCTCCTGATGGTCACGCACGACCGCTACTTCCTTGACAGCGTCTGCAACATCGTCATGGAGATGGACCACGGGGCGGTCTATACCTACCGGGGAGACTATCAGAACTACCTCGAAA
The DNA here is from genome assembly GCA_002439805.1 of Bacteroidales bacterium UBA6408. Taxonomy (GTDB): domain Bacteria; phylum Bacteroidota; class Bacteroidia; order Bacteroidales; family UBA932; genus Cryptobacteroides. The sequence goes on along the minus strand of DJPQ01000085.1, from coordinate 48,075 downwards.
AGCGCGACGAGCGCATCTCCAACTGGAACGCCCAGACGGACAAGGTGCGCAACATCCTGCGCCGCGAGCTTGAGTGGATGCGGAGCACTCCCTGCGCCCGGAGCGGCAAGGCGAAATACAGGATTGACGCCTTCCACGAGCTGAAGGACAGGGCGGAGGAGGTGCGTTCCACAAAATCCGTGGATATGTCGGCGGTTTCCGCCGGAATGAGCGGCAAGGGGTTCTCCTCAGACGCGAAACTTGCCAACAGACTGGGAACCAAAGTCATAGACTGCAAGGATGTAAGCTTCTACTATGGCGCGGACTGCTACCTCGACCATTTCAGCTACAAGTTCCAGCGCTGCGACCGCATCGGCATCGTCGGGCGCAACGGCGTGGGCAAGAGCACGTTCATAGACCTTCTGACCGGCGAGCTTCAGGGCTACACCGGCACGATAGAGCGCGGCGAATCGCTGAAAATCGGCTACTACCGTCAGGGCGGGATGAGCTTTGACGAAGACCAGACCGTCCTTGAGACAGTGAACGACACAGCCCTGCTGAACCGCTTCCTGTTCCCGCACGATATGCTGAACAACAAGGTGTCCAAGCTCAGCGGCGGCGAGCGGCGCAGGCTCTACCTGCTGACGATTCTGATGCGGCAGCCGAACCTGCTGATTCTCGACGAGCCGACCAACGACCTCGACATCATGACGCTGAACATCCTTGAGGAATACCTCGCCGAGTATCAGGGCAGCCTGATCATCGTCTCCCACGACCGCCATTTCCTCGACCGCCTCGTGGAGCACCTGCTGGTTTTCTGCGGCGACGGCGTCGTGAAGGACTTCATCGGCAACTTCAGCTCCTACCGTGCCTACATAAAGGACTATGAGGCCGCGCAGAAGGCGAAGCAGCGGGAGGCCGAACGGCGGGAGAAGGAGCGGACGAACACGGCGGGAGCATCAGGAAGCGGTCCGGCGCAGGGGAAGGCAGCGGCCGGCAGCGGAACTTCGGTCGGGCAGACCTTCCCGGCGAAGAAGAAACTGACATGGAAAGAGCAGCGCGAGATGGAGGCTCTTGAGGAGGAACTGCAGGCACTCTCGGACGAGAAGGCGACCCTTGAAGCCAAGCTGTCTGCTCCGAGTATGCCATACGGGGAGATTCAGGCGACCTCCGAGCGCATCGGAGCCATAATTTCCCGCACGGACGAAGTCGAAATGCGGTTGTTGGAATTATACGAACGGAGCGAATAGAGGACGGGGCGAATAAAAAGCGGTCTGCGGCGTTGCCCGTTTTGCCAAAATCCTCACAACCATCAGGTTGCTTTTGGAAAAATGGGATTTAAGTTGTAAATTTGGCGTTCGGAACAAGGAATGTGTGGAATTGCAGTTCGCCATTCCTTGTTTTGCACAATAACACATAACAAGACATAAGATGAAATATGATCTTTTGCGTCAGAATACGCTCAGCCTCTTGAGCAGAATTCTGCTCATCATTGCGGTCGCCGCATTCGGCGGAGCCGCGTTCACATCCTGCGACAAGATGCCGGGGAATGACGGCACGGAGGAATATCTTGAGGACGACTATGTCCCCGTCACGGAGCTGCTCGACGACTGGAGCGGAGACTATGTCGTGGCACACGTCATCGACACGAAGTCGGTCGGTCCCTTCGCCGCCCTCGACGGTTCAGACGGCAAAGCCGGCAAGGCACTGAAAATCCGCACGGGCGGTGTTCTCTGGGGCAGTTCGGCGGACGATGTCAAGACGGTGCTGAAAAAGGCCGATGAATATTCCTACATCATGCACGTCGCGGGAGTCGGCTACATAGGCTACGACGGAAACTGCGGGTTCATACGCTCCTACACGGAGAGCACCGACGATGCCTACCTCTGGGATGTCCTCCTCTCCGAAGGCGGCACGGGCTATGTGCAGATCAGCCCCAAGAGCGCCGACGAGACGACCGCCCTTGTCTGGGATTCATCAAAGGAAGCCTTCACCGTCAGCGCCACCGGCACGCCTGCGGTTCTTTTCCGCCGCGTCGAGGCCACCGGCATCAAGAACCACCCGAACCCCGATCCGAACCCCGATCCAAATCCAGACCCCAATCCGAATCCGAACCCGAATCCGGATCCAGACCCCAAGCCTACAGATACAGATGGTTATGGTTGGTTCGAGCTGCCAGCGATAAGTTCAAATGTCACTGGAAATTACAGAATTGATAAAAAAAACAGTGACCTATACTACGCATACCACCTATGTAACGGAAACGAAAAATATGCACATAGTGGAAAGCGTGCACGCAATTACACGGTATGCTTCAGCGCAAGTCATCATTGTCCGGTCTGGGTAGCGGCAATCAGACACAACAGCCTGCACCCAATAGACAAAGCGAAGAGAACAGATGCATACGGAAAGGATCCATATATCCCGTCTAACATCCAATATTCGTCAAAAAAGACCGGGGGCGGATGCAACAAGGGGCACATGTTGGGGTCAAAGGAAAGGACCTCCTCTACAGAAACAAACAAACAGGTATTCTACTACTCCAACATTGCACCGCAGGATTCCGACGGCTTCAACACCGGAGGAGCACCGTGGAACACACTGGAGGACTGGGTGGACACAAAGGTATGCAGCGACAGTCTCTACATTGTAATCGGCTGTTATTTCGACAAGTACACCGACATATACGGCAAGACAAACACGCCAAAGAAGATTCAGTTCGGAGGGCGTTCAGATGTGAGCATGCCAACAATGTTCTACTACGCGATGCTGCGCACAAAGAAAGGCAACACAGGCAAATCCGTGACGCAGTGTTCTGCAAATGAACTTCAGTGCGTCGCATACGTGCTACGTCATGAAACAAACGCGAAAGAGAAAGGAGTGAACTACAAACTGAGCGCAAAGGACATGATGTCCGTCTCGAAACTCGAAAGCCTCACTGGGTTCAAATATTTCGTGAATGTCCCCAATGCGCCAAAAACAACTTTCAACGCTTCCGACTGGGGTCTATAATGTCGGTTCAGAAACCACCACGCGCTCGATGCGGCGCGGAACGGAGGTGAGAATCTCATAAGGAATGGTGCCGAGAATGTCCGCGAGTTCGGAGATTGTCGGCTCCTTTCCGAATATGGTCACGGTGTCGCCCACCTGCGCCGGCACGCCCGTGATGTCAAGCATACACATATCCATGCAGATGTTTCCGATTGTCGGCACCCTATGACCGTTCAGCAGGAAGGAGCAGCGGCCGCAGCCAAGATGGCGGTCAATCCCGTCGGCATAGCCCACAGGAATGGTGGCGATGACAGTCCCCTCAGAAGCAATCCGCCCATGGCGGCCGTAGCCTATGGTTCCGTCCTCCGGTTTGAGATGCTTGATTTGCAGAATCTTGCACTTGAACGACGCGACAGGTGCAAGCTTCACTCCCGGCAGTGCGCTGATGCCGTAAATCCCTATGCCGAGGCGCACCATATCGTACTGGTACTCTGGAAATCTCTCTATACCGGCGGAGTTCAGAATGTGCCACATCGGCTTATAACCCAAAGCCTCCGTCAATGAGGCGGCGTTCCTGCTGAACATCTCAATCTGGCCGAGAGTGAAGCTGTCGCTGGACGGATCCTCAGCCGCCGCAAGGTGCGAGAAAATCGACTTCACCTTCACGCGGTCGGTCGAGGCGAGAAATGTCTCAAGTTCCCCGAGTTCGGAAGTCATGAATCCGAGGCGGTGCATGCCTGTGTCCAGCTTTATGTGTATCGGATAGTTGTGCGCGTCGCGCTGCTCAAGAGTGTCGCATAGAGCCTTCAGCGAGCAGAGGTTGGGAATGCTCGGTTCAAGGTTGTTGTCGATAATCTCGTTGAAGAAGTCCGTTCCGGCAGTGAGCACAAGAATCGGCTTGTGAATCCCGGCAGCACGGAGTTCCATTCCCTCGACAGGGTAGGCAACGGCAAGATAGTCCGCCCCCGCCCTTTCCATCAGACGGGAGAACTCCACCGCCCCGTGTCCATAGGCATTCGCCTTCACGAGCACGAGCAGTTTGGTCGTGGGCTTGAGCAAGCCTCTGAAATACTTATAGTTAGCCTCGCAGTTCGGCAAACTCAGTTCCAGCCGCGAAAAATCATCCTCTCCGAACATAAATTTATCCCCTCCTTTCTCTATAAATAACACTTGGCATCCGCCAAGAAACCTTCAAAGAAACCTTCAAAACATCTTTCAAATTCCATTCAGTTCCGCTTCAACCCGCCAAATCCGCCAGTCTCATGCAAAACAGGCTGCAAAAGTACCATTTTTTAATGAATTTTCGCACAGAAAGGTAAGATTTGCACGGCATTTGCCATAGAAAGAAAGGTTTTGGCAATTGGAAATGAGAGTATCCCTTGCCGCAAATGAATGAAGAAAAAATGGAAACAAACTATCTCTTCCTTGCAGAAGGACATGAAATTGCGGAGGCGATGTGCCCCGTGGATATGATGACACGCGGCGGTCTTGAGGTCAAGACCGTCTCAATCACCGAAAACAAACTCGTGAAAAGCTCGCACGGAATAGGAATTGCCGTAGACCTGAGCTGGAGCGAATTTATGAAAGAGCTTGACACGAAGGAAATTGACGGACAGGGAGCGCTTGTCTTTCCGGGAGGAATGCCCGGCTCGACAAATCTTGCGGCGAAGACGGAACTGCTGGAAATCGCACAGAGGCATTTCGACAAAGGCGGAATCACAGCCGCCATCTGCGCCGCGCCGAGCGTCGTTCTCGGCAGGCTGCACGGCATCGCCGGCAGGAAGATGTGCTGCTACGCCGGCTTCGAGAAGGCGCTTGAGGATGCCGGAGCCGTAGTGAGGACTGAGGCCGGTGTGGTTACCGACAGAAATCTCATCACCTCGCGGGGAGCCGGACACGCGATTGCGTTCGGACTCGCGATTGTGGCCGCAGCGGCGGGACAGGTCAAGGCGGACCGCGTCGCGAAGGCCATCATGTTGTAAGGTCCGCATTCAGAACAAACGGCAAAGAGCCTGTCACACAAACGAACGGCAGCCCCTGTCATTCGAGCAAACGGCAACATCTGTCATTTCGAACAAAGTGAGAAATCTTTGTGCAAACAAAAAACACAGAATATGAACATTTGGGTAATAGTAATCGCTGTGATGCTGATAAGTTTCGCCATCCAGCAGGTTTTGGAAAGCAAGTTCAGCAAGTACTCCCAGATTCCCAATCCGGCGGGTCTGACCGGAGCCCAGGTAGCCCGGAAGATGCTTGACTGGTACGGAATAACCAACGTGCAGGTGCGCCGCACCAACGGCATGCTCACCGACCATTTCGACCCGAGGACAAGGACCGTCAACCTCAGCGAGGGGGTCTATTCCAGCACCTCGATAGCCGCAGCGGCAGTCGCCGCCCACGAGTGCGGCCACGTCGTACAGTACGCGCAGGGCTACGCTCCCGTCAAACTGCGCAGCGCCCTCGTCCCTGTGGTGAACTTCAGCAACATGACCGTGCAGTGGGTTCTCCTTCTCGGAGTACTGCTCGTCAACTCTGTCCCCGCGATACTCTGGGCAGGCATCGCCCTCTTCGCCATGACGACGCTCTTCAGCCTCGTGACCCTGCCCTGCGAAATCAACGCCAGCGCAAGGGCGGTCAGCTGGCTCAGCAGCTCCGGCATCGCCGACGAGCGCACCCGTCCGATGGCAGTGGATGCCCTCAAGTGGGCCGCCTACACATACGTCATCGCTGCCATCGGCTCCATCGCCACGCTGCTCTATTATATAGGCATAGCTACCAGAAGGAGGTGAGCCGCCACGCAACAAGGCCACAGTCTTTCGTCAGGACGGGTTAGGCGGGCGATGGCTGAATACAAAAAAGAAAAATCGAAAAAGGGGTTCGGCTATTCAAGCCGGGCCCCCTTTTCATCATAGAATTCATTTTGCAGGACGGTGAAGTCAGTCGATGTCTCCAGCCTGAGCTTGCACCTGTACTTCTTTTTCCAGCGATCGAGAATGCTCCCCTTGAACAGTCCGTCGGACTTGGTGAGGTAGGCGCCCAGAATCGGTCCTACCTTAAGAGTGAGGTCAGCTAGCTTCCTGTCGTTCACATAGCAGGCGAGCTTGCGCTCGATGTCCTCGTCTATCACAATGCTCGAAGAAATCTTTCCGGTGCCGTGGCATACCGGACAAACCTCCAGAGTGTTCAGCTCGATTGCCGGACGCACTCTCTGGCGGGTAATCTGCATCAGGCCGAACTTAGTGAGCGGCAACACATTATGCTTCGCCCTGTCCCCCTCCATCAGCTGCTGCATATACTTAAAGAGCTGGTTGCGGTGCTCGCCCGACTCCATGTCTATGAAATCGACGATGACGATTCCGCCCATGTCCCGCAGCCTTACCTGGCGGGCAATCTCCTCCGCAGCATAGCAGTTGACGTCGAAGGTGTTCTGTTCCTGTTCCTTGTTCTTGGCTCTCGTTCCGCTGTTCACGTCAACCACATGAAGCGCCTCCGTGTGCTCGATGACAAGATAGGCTCCCTGCTTCAGCGGCACGACCTTTCCGAAGGAACTCTTTATCTGGCGCGTGACCTCAAAATGGTCGAAGATGGGTTCCTTGCCCTCGTAGAGCTTCACGATTTTCTCCTGTTCCGGAGAGATGAGCGAAATGTACTTTAGGGTCTCCTCGTAAATCTTCTCGTCGTTGATGTAGATGTTGCTGAACGAGTCGTTCAGGAGATCCCGGAGAATTGTGGTTGTCTTGCTGTACTCGGTAAAGAGCAGCTGCACCTTCTTGGACGAGGCAATCTTTTTCCATGAACTCTCCCATTTTTCTATGAGAGACATCACCTCCGCGTCAAGCACCGCAGCATTCCTTCCCTCCGCAGCCGTGCGTATGATTGCACCGTAATTGCGTGGAAGGATGCTCTTTACAAGCGTCTCAAGCCGCTTCTTTTCTTCTTTCGAAGCAATTTTCTGTGACACACTGACCTTCTCCGCGAAAGGAAGAAGCACAATGTTACGTCCTGCCAATGAAATTTCTGCTGTCAGTCTGGAGCCCTTTGTGGAGATCGGTTCCTTGACAATCTGGCAGACAATCATCTGTCCCTGAGTGAGCACATTCTCGATGCGTCCGTCCTTCGGCAGCGGCTGACCGATCTTGATGTGGGAATATATCCCCTTCAGGTCGGAGTTGGGATTTGCCCGCTTCACGAATTCGTCGAACGCATTGAAATAAAGCCCCAGATCGAGGTAATGGACGAAAGCCTCCTTCTCGTCTCCGATGTCCACGAACGCGGCGTTCAGCGCAGGCAGGATCTTCTTCACCTTTCCGAGATAGACGTCTCCCACCGCAAAGCTGTGCCCGAGGACAGACTCCCTGTTGAACTCAATAAGCCGATGATTCTCCATCAGAGCGATGGAGACTTCGGACGAACTGACTTCAACCACAAGATCTTTTACGGATTCTTTTCCGGCTTCCATTAAAATTTTATTGACAATAAAGAGTTTAAAGATAGAAGTCCATAAAAAGATGGGATGCAAGGCGTGTTTTGAAGAGAAAACCGCAGCAACCTGATGGTTGTGAGGATTTTATCGAGAAACACAACGCAGCAGACCGCTTTTTATGGATTTCGTAAAAAAGGCCGGCCGTCCGGGCCAGCCTCTACTTATAAGACTGCTTAAACGGCAGCGCCGACAGGCTACTTCTTCTTGTGCCTGTTCTTGCGCAATCTCTTCTTGCGCTTGTGCGTCGCCATCTTATGCCTCTTATGCTTTTTTCCGTTTGGCATGATGTAATGAGTTTAAGATATTAGTTATTTCTTAATCTGCTTCACGAATGACTTTGACGGCTTGAATGCCGGGATGTCATGTGCAGGGATTGTAATTGTAATCTCCTTTGTGATGTTGCGCGCGGTCTTTTCAGCCCTGTGCTTGATGATGAAGCTGCCGAATCCGCGAAGATAGACCGGCTGTCCCTTTGTGAGAGATTCCTTGACCACTTCCATGAAGCCGTCAACTACTGCGGCTACCTGTTCCTTCTGAACGCCGGTTGACTGCGCAACCTCGTTTACGATTTCTGCCTTTGTCATAATACTTGTGTATAAAATGTTTATTAGAAATTCTAACTTCGCTAAAAACCTCGCAAAATTAGACTTATTTTTCTAATATTCAAAAAAAAACATCAAATTCGACGCGACAAAGTCGCGAAAATGAGCATTTTGACATATCGGGGATATGGCATAATGATTGACGATTATATGACGCGCACGCAAGATGCTCTTCATGCTGACATTTTGTCAGTATGGGGTGTTGTGCGGAATATTAAAACATCAGGAAATAGACATATACAGAAAGGGATAGAAAATGAAAAATTTGTTCAAAGATGATTTTTTGTCACCGTCGGGAGCGGAGGTCAGCGTGATTCCGGTCGCGTCACCGGACGGTCCGATGCAGGGGGTCAGGGACGAGGAACTGCCCGATTCACTGCCTATTCTGGCACTGAGGAACGCGGTCCTGTTTCCGGGTACCGTATATCCGATTATCATCGGGAGGGAGAAGTCGCTGAAGCTCATTCAGGAGGCCGAGAAGAAGAACCTGTTCATCGGAGCCGTGCCCCAGAAGGATTTCAGTGTCGAGGAGCCGAAGGCCGAAGACCTGTTCGAGTTCGGAACCGTCGCTAAAATCCTCAGGACGCTGGAGATGCCGGACGGCACGCTCACTGCCATACTTCAGGGATATAAGCGCTTCAGAATAGAGGATGTCTATGAATACGACCCGTATATGCTCGGAAGGGTCACCTATCTCAACGATGAGGCGCCCGATGAGAATGCGAGCATAGTCAAGATAACCGCCGACCTGATAAAGGAGAAGGCCGTCTATATCTCCAAAAATGCGTCCTTCATGCCCAAAGAGGCCGTCAGCGCACTCAAGTCCATAGAGAATTTCGAATTCCTCGTGAATTTCGTGGCGGCGACGATTGATTTCGACGACTACGCCGGAAAGGCCGGGCTGCTCAGCATATCCTCCGTACAGAAAAGGGGCGAGAGGCTGCTGGAACTGCTTGTGAACCAGTCGGAAATCGTCAAGCTCAAGAACGAGATCAACCAGAAGGTCAAGGGCGACATGGACCAGCAGCAGAGGGAGTACTACCTCAACAGCCAGCTGCGCACCATTCAGGAAGAGCTGGGCATGGACGAGATGGAGGAACTTGACAAGCTCCGCGAGAAGGCGGCGAAGAAGAAATGGTCCAAGGAGACTCAGGAAATCTTCGAGAAGGAGATGGTGAAGCTCGAACGCCAGAACCCGAACTCCCCGGAGTACAGCACACAGCTGAACTTCCTACAGTTCATGGTGGATCTCCCGTGGAACGAGTTTTCCGAGGACAATCTCGACCTGCGGCACGCGAAGGCGGTGCTCGACAGGGATCACTACGGGCTGGACACCGTGAAGGACAGAATCATAGAGTACCTCGCGGTGCTCAAGCTCAAGGGCAACATGAAGTCGCCGATTCTTTGTCTCTACGGTCCTCCGGGAGTGGGCAAGACCAGCCTCGGCAAGTCCGTGGCGGCGGCTCTCGGGAGGAAATACATAAGGATTTCCCTCGGCGGAATGCATGACGAGTCGGAGATTCGCGGGCACAGGAAGACCTACATCGGGGCGCTCCCGGGACGAATTCTGAACGGAATCATGAGAGCGGGGACATCCAATCCGGTGATTGTGCTCGACGAGATTGACAAGATCGGCAACGACTTTCACGGCGACCCGTCATCAGCCCTGCTTGAGGCGCTTGACCCCGAGCAGAACACGACCTTCCACGACAACTACCTCGACATGGACTATGACCTGTCGAAGGTGCTGTTCATCACTACGGCGAACACGACATCGACCATCCAGCCGGCCCTGCGCGACCGTATGGAGATGATTCCTGTGAGCGGCTACCTCGCCGAGGAGAAGATGGAGATTGCGCGTCACTATCTGATTCCTAAGCAGCTGGAGGAGCATGGGCTCAAGAAGGATCAGCTGAAAATCAGCAAGCCTGCACTGGCGGCAATCATCGAGGAATACACCCGCGAATCCGGCGTGCGCAGCCTTGAGAAGCAGATTGCCAAGATTGCCCGTGTGACGGCGAAAAAGATTGCCCTTGAAGAGGAGCGGCCGGAGACGATAAAGCCGGGTGACCTGAAGGAATATCTCGGGCTGCCGACTGCATTCCACGACAAACAGCGCGGGAACGAGGCTCCGGGAGTGGTCACCGGTCTCGCCTGGACGGAGATGGGCGGCGAAATTCTTTTCATCGAGAGTTCAATCAGCAAGGGCAAGGGCGTGCTCACCATGACCGGAAATCTCGGTGACGTGATGAAGGAGTCGGCAACCATCGCCTACCAGTACATAAAGGCACATCCGGAACTCACGGGCCTGACCTACGAGCAGTTCTCCGAGAAGGATGTCCATGTCCATGTGCCGGAGGGAGCGGTTCCTAAGGACGGCCCGTCCGCCGGCATCACGATGGTCACGTCAATGGTTTCGGCGTTCCGGGGGAAGCAGATTCGCAGCGGCTACGCGATGACGGGCGAGATGACGCTGCGCGGCAGGGTTCTGCCCGTGGGCGGCATCAAGGAGAAGATTCTTGCGGCTAAGAGGTCCGGAATCCACACGATTGTGATCTCGGAGGATAACCGCAAGGACGTGGAGGACATCAAGCCGATTTACATCAAGGGGCTGGAGTTCATCTATGTGAAGAACATCACCGATGTCCTGAACGCCGTGTTTGACGCATAAAAAGCGGTCTGCTGCGTTGGATGTCTTGATGAAATCCTCACAACCATCAGGTTGCTGCGGTATTCATCTGCACCATCCGCCTTGCATCCCATCTTTTTATGCGCCAAACACCAACTTATTTATCATTGATGTAAAGATTGAAAAATTATGGAGGTAAAGATTGAAGAATCCTGGAAGGAGGCGCTGGCGGCGGAGTTCGTGAAGCCGTATTTCGCCGGGCTCGTGAAGTATCTTCATGCCGAAAAGGCGGCCGGAGCGACGGTCTTTCCTCCCGGCAGGGACATCTTCAGAGCATTCGAGCTTACTCCGCTCGACAGAGTGAAGGTCGTGATACTTGGGCAGGACCCGTATCACGGCTACGGACAGGCCATGGGTCTGTCCTTCTCTGTTCCTGACGGTGTCCCGGCCCCGCCGTCGCTGAAGAATATCTTTAAGGAAATCAGCGACGACCTCGGGGTGCAGATGTCCGGACGGCCTAACCTTGAGAGCTGGGCGAGGCAGGGTGTGCTTTTGCTGAACGCGGTTCTCACGGTGCGCGCCGGTTCGCCCGCCTCTCACAGCAAGATTGGCTGGGAGACATTCACGGACGCTGTAATACGCTGTATATCCGACAACTGCGACGGAGTTGTTTTTATGCTCTGGGGAAATTTCGCCAGAAGCAAGCGGGGACTGATTGACGGGAACAAGCACCTCGTGCTCGAAGCGGCTCACCCCTCCCCTCTTGCACGCGGAGCGTTCTTCGGATGCCGGCATTTCTCAAAGGCAAATGAATGGCTCGCAGCGCACGGTATGGAGCCGATTGACTGGCGGCTGTGACGGCGGCTCATTTCGCATCCGGCACGGCGACAGCAAAACATTCACAGACAACATATTCCAAGATGACGCATTCCCTTACAACAACATAATATTCCAAGACAAGACAATGGATATGGACACGAAACAGCATACGACCCGCAAGGCATTGTTCCCCGGCTCGTTCGACCCGTTCACGGCAGGACATCTCAACATATTGAAACGTGCACTGACGATGTTCGACGAAGTTGTGGTGGCGGTCGGAATCAACAGCGACAAGCGAGGGTTCTACGACAATGAGAAAAGGCTGGAAATCATCCATGAGGCCACCGGAGGGCTTGAGGGCGTGACGGCACTTGCCTACGACTGCCTCACCGTCGATTTATGCCACAGGCTCGGCATCCGCCACATCGTGCGCGGCGTCAGGAACATGATTGACTTCGAGACCGAGCGTTCCATCGCCGACGCGAACCGCCGCATAGCCCCGGACATCGAGACTATCATCATCCCCACGGCGCAGGAGTATGCCCACATCTCCTCCACCGCCGTCCGCGACATCATCAAGCACGGCGGCGACTGGTCCGCCTTCATCCCGGAAGGGGTAAAACTTTGAAAACAACCTGTCATGTCTAACGGAGTGAGACATCTTTGCGCAGTGACAATCAGCTGCCTTACATTCTGCATAGCGGCAGTGGCCCAGACCCGCGACGAGGTTCTCAGAGAGTATCTGGCCGCGCTCGACGGCTACGACATCCCCGCAAAAATCGAGGAATGCGACTTCATTCTCGGCAGCTGCGACTCCGCGTCCGTGTCCGGGACTGCGCTGAAGGTCTTCAGGCACTTCCGCGACTCGAAGCTGATGGGGGACGAGAATGTCGCCGTCCATGTCGCAGACAGGTGGATTCTTGGCGATGCCGGTCAGGCGCCGGAAAGTTCCGCCGACGGCATCGGACAACCCGACAGGAACCATAGCATTACCGGATTGCCGGACAGCACGCTTGCCGACATCCGCAGTTACGCCGACTTCAACCGTTCGTCCCTTCTCGGCGCGAATGCTCCGCTGCTCCAGGAAGCCGGACTCGAAGGTTTCAGCACCACAAAGCCGACGGTACTCTGGTTCTATGACACGGACTGCGCGAAATGCAAGATAGAGAGCATAAGGCTCGAAGACTTCTTCCACCGCCGAAACGACTGCGCACTCGTGACTTTCTACATCGGAGACGACACCGTCAAATGGAAGGAATTTCTCATGACCCGTTTCAACGGGATTCCGAATGCGCGGCACCTCTGCGACCCTGCCGACGCATCGGATTTCCGCCGCAAATATTCCGTAACCGCCACCCCGAGGATGTTCCTCATCGGCACGGACGGTACGGTCATCGGCCGAATGCTGGACACAGAATCTCTGGAGACCCTGCTTAACGAGCGGACAAGGCGAGAGAAGGCCGCCGTCACCGACCTGTTCTACCAGTTGGTTCCGCTCCGGGGCGAAGACGCGAAGAACGCCCTCGAATATCTCATCGACACCCGCATCCTCTGCGAGAATTCTCCGTTCAACACAGCCGAAGACTCGCTTATGGTAGTAAACTTCGCTCAAATCCAGAAGGACCTGCTTTCAAAGGCGCGTCCAGGCACAAAAATAGCCCCGATTAAAGCCCGCGCATCCCTCAACGGCCGCAGGCCACGAACCTACCGCCTCGACCGCCTCAGCCACGCCCCCGGAAGACTTCACCCGAGGCGACCGTCCTCAACGCGCAAGGAAGAGAGGGAAATCAACGGCAGAACAGTCATCATCCTCCACACCACCGGCTGCCACCAGTGCGAGGCCGAGCTCAAGGCTGCCAAGTCTCTGAACATCAACACCCTCTCCATCAGCATCGACGACATCCAGTCCAGCTCTCCCGAAACTTTCTCCCGTCTCCTCGACAGCTTCGACCTCACCGCCCTTCCCCTCCTCGTCGAAACCGACAGCCACGGAATCATCCTCCGGCGGTATTTTTCGCTCGAAAATGAATAAACAATTCCACTAATGGATGTCTTTGATTACACTCCTTATAAAATCCTGCTCCGGCTCGGTGATACCATATCTTTCGAAAAGTTCTGCATCAGTCCATTTTCTGGACAAATCGACCACCGGCACATACCGATAGACATTATTGGTCAGATTATGTCCATTCTTTGCCAGCAGCATCATAAATCTGAAAAAACTTGTATGCATATAGTCGATGAGATTTAGAGCCTCTCTTTTGGAATCAAATGCCTTGACTACAAGCAAGCCGTTCGTACAGACTGAATTGGGTTCAGATAAGACTGGCGCACTAATGACCGAATGTGGCAATGTGTCCTCCCCGGGACTCGCCTTCGCCACAACCCAATCCTCTTTTTTACACAATATAGTTTGATTGTACATTCCGATGTTGGCTTGGGCATATAAGTGTCAAAAACATCACCAAGTCCAAACGGATCTCTCCTTGACACACAATCACTGAACACATCCTCCCTCTTTTCCTTTACTTTCCTAAGGATGCCAAGGCCCTGCGAATACCTGATTAAGATGCCCTCTCCGTCAGTCTTTAGGAACCTAGTGCTCTCGTAAACCTTTTCATTTATGTGGCTGATAAATTTACATTTTCCGTTATGAACAGCATCCCACAGAAAAGCACATACGCCACCGCGAAGACTGATTCCATCAATATGACAGACTTTCGGATCCGGGTAATCCGAGAAAATGGAAATTCTTGTATCCTCCAGCATCTCTCTACGGAACTCATTAAGGCCTTGCCCTTTACCTCCGGAATACCACACCGCTTTCATATACATAGAAATAACCGTATTCATAAATGCACGCACATTCTCAAAGATAAATATTTTCGGCTGAATCAGGGAAATGAGCTTAACTGCCTGCACTACCAATGAGTTTCTTACTTGCTCATTATCAGCCTTCTTATAATTGGCTGTTGACATACCTTGACAAGGAGGAGTTGCAAAGACAACATCTACCTGAGAAATACCCTCTTTTTCTTTCCACATATCAATTTCATTAAAGAGTCTTTTATGGGTATCTTCAGCCGCAATGTCACCGCCGATGTAGCCGGATTCATATTTACACTTATGATTGGCCTTCTGCACAGCCATTCTTGCATCCAGCAATTCGTTTGTCGCAATGCACTCAAAACCATTTAATTTGAAGCCATAACAGCCGACTCCAGCACTGCTGAACAAAGTTATATAAGTCCTTCTTTTATCGCTCATTTCCTAATATTATTGTCGGTGGGAGGGACAAGTTGCCGCTCCATTTCTGTAAAATTTGAATTATCTACCGCCCGTCTCCCGTTTACAATCAAGTCATATAGCCCACTGCATGATTCTTGCGTACAAATATACAATTTTAGCCCAGACTATACACAAAAAGGCAGGCACAAAATGAAAAAGACTAAGTTTTACACAGAAGATGAAGCCCTCGACAGGGTCATCGGCATCAAGGGGACTTCAGACCGGGATGCTTATGAAGAGGAAAATGAATTCATTTCTTATGGGAGAAGCGATACGGCGGGCACGACAGTCCAAAAATCTGACTCAAGAACAGTTAGGCGAACTGATAGGAGTGAAGCGGGCACAAGTCTCAAGGATTGAAAACGGGCACAATCTCACATTCGTCACCATCGCAAAAGTATTTAAGGCGATGGATATTTCAGCGGCATTCGACATGGGCAGATACGGGCGCGTGACGCTTTGGTAATCTAAAAAAGCGGCAGCACAAATTGCTGCCGCTTTAGAAGCATTCCAAAAGGATAATCTTAAGAAAGAGGGGATGAAGAAAAAGATGGGATGCAAGGCGCACCGGGGATTTCAACACCGGAGCAACCTGATGGTTGTGAGGATTTGAAATTCACATGCAACGCCGCAGGCCGCTTTTTCTTCGCCCCGACTAGAATTTGTAGCGGACTCCGAGGCAGATGGCTCCGGCATAGAGTCCCCCGGCATAAAATCCTGCCGAAGTCTCATGTGAGGACTGGTCATATCCGCCGCCCTTGACAGAAGAGTTCGTCCAGGAAATTGACGGGCCGAAAAGCGGACGCCAGTCAAACGAGAGCTGAAGCGGAAACCAGAAATTGTACTCCACGCCGATTCGTCCGGCGACGCCGATGTTGAACCAGTTGGAACTTACCCGGGAGGTCACTCCTCCAATCGTTGCCTTGTCAACATTCGGCCAGCCGAACCCGAGTCCGGCTCCGACGCCGGCATACCAGTTCCATTCGCCCCTTTCGGTCCATGAGGTGATAGGAAAAATCCAGTCATATGTTGCGGCCGCACCTATTCCGCCGACAAAGCCCGGAAATGAAAGCTCCGCCTGAATCATGTTGGACGAACCTACCGAGTGCTGGTAGGAGAACTCGATACCATAGCCGAGACGGCCTCCGATTGCGCGTGGCTGCGCGACTACAGCAGCTGCGACGAAAACTGTCAGTGCCGCAGTCAAAATAAACTTTTTCATGATATTCTTCAATTTTGTATGTACAAATCCGTTTTCACAACGACGTCGCCGCAGTTTCGGCGACATCGGGTGCAAATGTAGCGCAAAATTTTCATAATGCGATAATTTTTGGCTAAATTTGGCGCTCACTATGCTAAAATGCAGAAAGACATGGCAAAAAAGGCTAAAAAAGGAAGCAGCAGCGGCAACGGAAAGGCAAAGCCAGGCACTCAGCCCTCTCTCCGTCCGGCTGCGCCCGCAAGGAAACATCGTCAGGTCATCTATCTGAACGACTCCGAGCTCGCCGCCATACGCCTCTACAGCACCAAGTTCAAGGTCCGCTCCCGCTCCGCCCTCATCCGCGAATCCGTCATGCTCCGCGTCCTCAGCGTCCTCGACGAAAACCAGCCGACCCTCTTTTAAAATCCCCCTCCCGCTTTACATACACCCCTCCCGTCCCCTTTGTAGGGGAAGTCGTGCTTCGTGGAACGCCATCCCACATTGCCACGTTTCGTTGCGCTACGCACGGCGCTGATGCGCCTTGTCCACATGAATATTGTTAACAGTCTTGCACCTTCAGTTGTAAAGAATTCCTTGACAACTAAGCAACAGATGTTAAATCTAATGTGATAGCCTTGTTACAATCTTGACAAGGGCGGCGGCGAGGAGAAGGAGGAAGGTGAAGGTGCAGAGGCGGCCGGTGATGTCACCGTGGGTGACGAAGAAGGTGAGGTCGTCGCTCAGGGGAAGTTGGAAACGGAGGGTGGCCGGCCGCCACCACGGTCCCTGCTCCACTATGCGGCCACGGCTGTCGATAAGGCCTGAAATGCCGGTGTTGCCGCAGCGGGCGATGGCGCGGCGGGTCTCTATGGCGCGGAGAGACGCATAGCTCAGATGCTGACGGTAGCCCGGAGTGTCGCCCCACCATGCGTCGTTGGTAATGATAGTCAGGGCACGGGCACCCTTGAGCACATATCCTCGGCAATAGTCCCCATAGACAGATTCATAGCAGACTGCGCACCCGAGAGGCACGTCATAAACGGTTCCGCTCCTGTCAGCCGCGCGGAAATGCAGAAGCGAAATCTCGTCCTGCCCTATGCAGCGTCCCATCACGCCGCCGAGCGCCCGGTCAATCGGGTCGAAGACAACAGGATAGGGAAGCTTCTCCACCGCGACGACCAGCTTGGTCTTGTGGAAAATCTCGTCGCGGCCGCTGCCGTCAATCATCAGGGCGGAATTGTGCGACTCATACCAGAGGCCGTCGGTAATCTGCCGCGAGGTCAGTGACGGGCGTGCAGCGGACTCGATGCGGGTGTAGGTCGATGCCCCTAGAAGCATATTCACGCCGGGATAGTCCCCGAGCAGATTCTTGAACCTGTTAAGCGTAGGGCTTGCTCCAAGAAAGTTCGTCGTCACGTCAGAGGTGAATGTCTCGGGGGCGAGCACGAGAAGTCCGGGCACGGAGGCATCCCCGCACCACAGAGAATCGCTCTCAAAAGAGCGCCTGTAATCAATCAGTTCCGGCGTTATCAGTTCCTCCAGCAGGTCATTCTGCCGGGTCTGCGTCATCGCCTCGAACTTGTGGTAGGGGTCGATGTTCGGCTGCGCCACCAGCACGTCGATGGTTTCGGACGGCTCGCAGGCGGAAGAGAACCACTTGCTGAGCGACCATGCCACTGGGCCGAGGAAGACAATGACGAGACTGAGCGAATAGACGACACGGGCCTTAGGGGAGAAGCCTCGCCAGCTTCCGTCAGCCAGCCTGCGGCCGAACCATTCCCCGTCGGAAAGCCGGACAAGAAGTCCGAAGACTCCGAGGTTGCAGGCCCAGACCCAGAGCGAACCGCCGAGAGTTCCCGTGACGTCGTACCACTGGACGAGAGCCGGTGTCCTCGCGAATGCGTTGCCGAGAACCAGCCACGGCCAGGAAATGTCCCATCCGAAATATGCCTTTTCCCATGCTATCCACGCGGCCGCGAGGAAAATGTAGGGCAGCACACCCCGGAAGACCCTGCGCGAACCCCGAAAAAGCAGAAAAACGACCAGCATCTGAAGCGAGTTCAGCAGCACTGCGGCGATTCCCCCGCCCACGGTCGCGTTGCACACCCAGAAAGTCGTGAAGGCGTTCCAGAGCACAAATGCGGCATAGAGATAAAGCCAGACATGACGGCGCCCCGTCAGTGTCAGCAGCCTCTCTGCGCATAGAAGCGGCACGAATCCCACAAGTGCCATCCAGCTGCAATGCGGCAGCAGAAAAGGCATGGACATCATCACCGAGAACAGCAAAATCAGTCCCCATATCATCAGCGTTTCACGCGAAATCTTCAGTCTCATATTACCCGTCAATGTTTTGGCTCACTCCAGTCTCGGACAGAATGTCCGCCGTGCATGGTGAGACGGCGCAAAGTTATAAATAAAATTGCTATCTTTGCACGATTATGCGATGCCTGAGCAGGATAAAAATATTTCCGGAAAGACGGTGTCTGCATAACTCCGGCAATGCAAACATAATAGGAAAAATATGCAACTGGATCTTCAGCTGTTGAACATAATAAAGGGATTCTGCATCGGCCTGTGCGCCTCGGCTCCAATCGGGCCGATTGCCGTCTATGTCATCCAGCAGAGCCTCAGCAAGGGGCACAAGGCAGGATTCATCACCGGTCTCGGCGCGTCAATCGTCGACACTGTCTTTGCCTGCATCTCCATCTTCGCCCTCGCCTACGCGCAGGAGTTCATGGACAGGCACAGAGAACTTCTGCTCGTGGCAGGCGGAATCACCGTGGCAATCATAGGAGTCATAATGATTTTCACAAACCCTATAGAACGGGAGGCGCGGCTGAGCAAGGGGAACGAACGAATCACCAAACTCGCGAGCAAGAACAACCGCGTGACTGTCAATGACTTCATAAAGGCGCTGCTGATGGGACTCGCGAATCCCGGAGGAATACTCGTGCTCTTCGCCCTGTTCACGGTCTTCGGCATCGACACTACGCACAGCCAGGACTGGACCGCCGCGCCTATTATCCTCGCCGTCTCCGGAGGAACCATTTTCTACTGGTTTTTCTTCAGCTGGCTTGTAAGCCATTTCAGGAAATACGTGAAGATGCGCACCCTGATCTGGATAAACCGCATCACCGGAGCAGTCATCGCGATTCTCGGCCTCGCGCTGCTGAGCGAGGGACTTTTCAGGGTGATATTTCAGGGAGCGCGGCTGTTCTGACGGACGGAAAGGGACGGACGGAACTCGGAGGGAGCATACTAAGGAACATTTGATATTATGGGAAAGATAAGGTCATTCTTCGGAAACTGGATTGTAAAGAACCTGCTTGGAGCGGCTGTGGTGCTCGCCGTGCTCGTCGGCGGGGCGGCGATAGGACTGAACCTGATTACAGGGCACAACAAGGAGCTCACGGTGCCGGACCTCACTGCAATGAAGGTCAAGGACGCGGAGTTCGAGGCGCATCAGGCCGGAATGAGGACGGAGGTGGTCGATTCCGTCTATGTAAAGAGACTCGGGAGGGGATTTGTCTATAAACAGAATCCCGCACCGGGGGCAAAGGTCAAGAAAGGCCGCCGCATCGCGCTGACAATCAACGCGGTGACCCCGAAGAAAGTCAGCATGCCCAATCTCGTCGGCTACTCGATGAGACAGGCCAAGGCAGAACTCGGAACACGGGGGCTTCTCCTCGGAAAACTCATGTATGTCAGCGACATTGCCACGAACAACGTGCTCCGGCAGATGCACGGAAACATAGAGATAGAACCAGGGACTCCTATTGAGAGCGAGTCGGTAATCGACCTCGTAGTGGGGCTCAATTCCGACGACAACATGACGAGCGTTCCGGATGTCCGCGGTCTGAAGATGATGAGCGCCGTGGACATGATTCAGGAAAACTCCCTCAATGTCAGGAAAGTCGTCTATGACAAGACCGTCCAGACCTACGAGGACAGCACGAAGGCCTTTGTCTGGAGGATGACGCCGGAACCTTCGGAACAGCCGCTGCCAATGGGAAGCGACGTCTCCATATATCTCACGACCGACCTCGCGAAGAAGCCTATCAAGTTTTAACATAACCTGCCGGCGGGGACCAGTTCCGACGCAGTCATTTGACAACCAACCATATATGAGCATATTTGACGACGAACTACGAGAGGAATTCCTCGACGACACTGAGACGGCGGCGGACATCGACGGCGCCGACGGTTCGGAAGCCTCGGAAGAAATGTTCGAGCACTACCGCTTCGACGTCGACAAGGGGCAGACTCCCCTGCGCGTCGACAAGTATCTCGCCTCGCACATGGAATACACCTCCCGCCACCGCATCCAGCTGGCGATAAAGTCGGAATATATCAGGGTGAACGGCAAGGTGGCGAAGGCGAACTGCATAGTGAAGCCGGGCGATGTGATTCAGTTCGTGATGCCCTATCAGCGGCGCGGCCTGGAGATTCTTCCTGAGAACATTCCGCTCGACATCGTTTATGAGGACGATGACGTGCTGGTGATTAACAAGCCGGCCGGCATGGTCGTGCATCCGGGTCACGGGCATTTCAGCGGCACACTCGTGAACGCCCTCGCCTACTATCTCGGGCTTTCGCAGGAGCCGGATGCAAAGGATGAAAGGATGGGGGTACTGGTGCACCGCATAGACAAGGACACTTCCGGGCTGCTTGTCGTGGCAAAGAACGATGAGGCGCAGCTGAACCTCGCAAAGCAGTTCTTCGTGCATTCGATTGAAAGGAAGTATGTTGCCGTCGTATGGGGCAACATCCGCGAGGACGAGGGAACCATTGTCGGCAACATCGGCCGCGACCCTTCCGACAGGATGAAGTTCCGAGTTTTTCCGGACGGAGACCACGGCAAGCACGCCGTCACGCACTACCGCGTCATCGAACGCTTCGGCTTTGTGACTGTGGTGGAGTGCATTCTCGAAACCGGACGTACGCATCAGATTCGCGTCCACATGAACTACATCGGTCACCCGCTCTTCAATGACGAACGCTACGGCGGCTCCGAAATCCGCAAGGGCACGATTTACGCGAAATATACCCAGTTCATCCGCAACTGCTTCAGGATTCTCCCCCGTCAGGCCCTTCACGCCAAGACCCTCGGATTCGTCCATCCGCGCACCGGAGAACTCGTGCGCTTCGACTCCCCTATCCCCGGGGATATGGCGGAGCTCATCGGGAAATGGAGGAAGTATTCGCAGAATATGCCTTTAGAGGAGGAAGAATAAACTCAGATATGGCCGCTTCGTCGATGGTGAGGCGGTCGTATTCCTTTATGAGGCGACCGTCGTCGAAAAGGCAGACGAGAGGCATGGCGCCGTTGGTGAGGGGAATGAACCGGAGAGGATATATCCAGTGGTAAGGAAGATGCAGGCCTTCACCGTAGTTGTCGAAAAAGATTGAGACCGCCTCCGTCATATCGACATACTCCTGCATGAAGAAGCAGAAGACAGATTCTTCGGGGATAGCGTTGCGGCGGATGATGCCGGCCATTTTCGCGGCGCAGCGTCGGCAGTGTTCGCAGTTGATGGAATAGAAGCAGACGACCTTGCGTCCGGAACTTACTCCCGTACTGTCTGCATACCGCCGGAACTCGCTCACATTCAGGTCGTCTGATTCGCCGCGTGTCCAGCGGAACCACAGGTCGGGCGGATTGATTATCAGAATCGCCAGAGCCGCGACCGCCGAAATGACTCCGGCAACTGTTCCCTTGTGACGGTACAGCCGGGCGGCAAAGCGCTGCGCCCCTGTTCTTGAAGGCTCTCCTGCTTCGGGCACTCTGTCACCTGAGGTATCATCATGCCGTGCCGCGAACAGTTCGGTCGGGCGGCTCCACGCAAAGGCAAGCACGGCCAAGGCCACGGCATTCTTCAGAAGAGACTGCTCCGGGTTCATCTCCACAAGGCTCCCGAAACAGTGGCAGGAGCCCTCGTCGCCGACGGACATCCGCCAAATGAGGAAACCCGAAAAGCCGACAAGAAGGGCAGCCGTCACGGAGTTCACGAAATTGTGCCACCAGCCGCTGATGAGCCCCAGTCCGAGAATCATCTCACCGATAATCACCGCACGGGCTGCAAGCGAGCAAAGGTCAAAGGCGGCGAAGCCGAAAGAAAAGATGTAGAGTTCAAAGTCATCGACCGAAACGAGCTTCAGAACGGCGGAGACACAGAAAAACAGTCCCAAGAGTATTCTCAGGACTGTCGTGCTCACTGTGTATGACTTGCTACTCGTGATAATTCTCGCAGTCAAGGTCCACAAGTCCGCTGGCATCTATTTTAAGACCGGCGAGGTCTATGTCTTTGGTCGTCAAATCCGAACATTTCTTGCCGTCCGGTCTTTCATAAACCTGATCTTTCCATTCTAACTTGCCTGCCTTAATGTCGCATTTACATTTGTCGGTCTTGCAGGAAGCGACTGAAAGCATTGCAACGAGTGCAAGCGCAGCGAAAAATACCTTCTTCATAATTTATTGAATATTAAACTATTAATGTTTATTAAAATTATCTCGTCTCACTCTGTGCCCAAGGCACAACCACAATAAGATGCAAATTTAGCCAAAATGTGACAACAAAAGAAAAGCCTTCGCGCAAAATTACTTACACAAAGGCTTTTCCAACTTACATTTTCACTTTTGCCGCCGGGGTTAAGAAGTCCCCCGATGGGAACGCCTGCCGGGCTAACGGCCCGGAAAAGGTTCCGCAGGGACCGCGCCGGAGGCGCAGAACACCCCTAACAGGGGTCGCAGGCGAAAGCCTGCCGGGGTTAGGAAGCCCATGGGGCCGCCTGCCGGGCTAACGGCCCGGAGGCGGTCCCATCGGGCCGCCAGGTCCGCGACGAGCCCCCTTGCTTGCATTGTCAAAATTGCCGAAACGGTAGGTCAGCGAAAGGATGACGTAGCGGCCGAGAGTGTTATTGCGCACCTCCTGATGGTAGTTCGACTCGTCCGTCACTGAAAGGTTCTTCGACTGGTTCAGGATGTCATAGGCCTTGAGCGCAATGGTAAACTTCTTCTTGTAGAACAGCTGGGTAATCTCGGCGTTCCAGATGAACTCGTCCGACTGCGGGGTCGTGTAGCCGTTGTACCAGTTGTAGTCCAGCTGCGAGATGAGGTTCATACCCCAAGGCAGAGTCCAGTTCACGGAGCCGTTCACCTTGTTGTTGAACGTCGCATTTGTTGCGGCCGAGGCTATTGAATACCAGGACTTTGAGATTCTCGTCCTGCCGCCGAGCGTAAGTTCCACGAAATCATCCCTGTAGGTAAAGCGCAGACGCTCAGTGAAATTCAGGCTCTGCGTCCTGTTAGTGGTGAAGTCATCGGCGAACGCTGAAAGGTCCGTGCCGTAGTCGCTGTGGAACTTGTCATAGTCAAACTCGGCCGTCTCGCTGCTGTAGTACTCACCGGCCTTCGAGGCGAATGCGGAAGTCCCGATATATGAGGTTGTCTGCGAATACTTTGCAAAAGTCATCGAAAACATCGAGAAATTCGACTTTCCGAAAGGAATGTTCGTCATAACCCTCGCGTCGAAGTTGCCCGTCCCCTTGGTGTTCACCGGAATGTTGTACTTGACGCTGTTGACGTCATACCATGTCGCGCTCGTAATCGCGTCCTGGACATAGTTCCCGCCGAAAAATCCGTTCACCGAGATGAAATTCTCCTTATTTGAATAGCGGAACATCCCTCTGAGCCTGTGGCTGAAATACGGGTTCAGATAGGGGTTACCGAGCGAGATGTTCACAGGGTCGGTGTTGTCCGGCACAGGCATGAGCTGCGAGGTCGAAGGCTGCGATGAACTTCCGAAATAGAAGAAGCGCACGTTCGCGTTCTCGGACATATCATAGCTGAACGATGCCTGCGGAGACCACTTCACGACATTGCTCTCGAAAGTCTCCCCGTTCGTGACATTCTTCGTAATCGTAGGGTTCGCCGACACTCCGAGCTGAGCGCGGATCTTGTCCTTCTGCCACATAAGGTTAGCGCCGGCTGCGTGATTCTGTCCGATGTTCGTTATGTTGTTGGAATATATATCATCAAGAGTCTCACCCTCATAGACATACTTAATATCGCCGAATGCCGAAGGGGTGAGAGTCCCTTTGTTTCCGCTGTCGTAGGCGTTCTTCAGCGAAGTGTTCTTGTTCCACCCGTAGGAATAGTTCGCCTCGATATAGAAATTCTTTCCGAGAGGTTCGGTATATACGAGACGGGAATTTACTGAATATGAGTTCGAGGTTCTGTCGATTCGCTGGTTCACGAAATCCGTCACCGGCGAGGTGCCGAAGGTCTGAGTGAGAGACTGGTTCAGCCCGTCGAGCTCGTTTCCGCTGAAGCTGTAGCGGGTGTGCAGGGAAATAGTCCTGCCGGGCTTTCCGAGCTTCTGACGGAAGAGGAGGAAGCCCTCTGTCGTCCAGTTCTTGTTGTCTCCGGTGTTACGGGTCGTACCCTTGTTGGTCAGCGTCTGCTCCGTGCCGTCACCAAGGTCCTTATTGATGTCGTAGTCGGAATACTCGACATAGTTTCCCCGGCCGAAATTCACGCGAGGCTCGAAGAGAATTGAGGTGTTCTCGGAAAATTTATGCTCAAGGCGCACACCGAAACGATGACCGTCCGTGCGGGTCGTGCTGTAGCCGTTGTTTTCAGTTATGAGGCTGCTGCCGTCGTCAAGATAGTTCGTCAGCCTGCTGTCCTCGGTCACATATTTATTGCTGCCGTTGTAGAGGTAGTTCCCTGCAAGGTCCATGTTCCCGTCCAGAAGGGTGAACGCGCCGTTAAGACCGCCCATCCACGAGGTCGTGATGCCGTTTCCGCGGCCCCAGCCGCCCTGGCCGCGGCCCATTCCGCCTCCGCCACCCCGCATATTGCCCATCATAGAGCCGGCAAGGTCGTTGAACCCCCTGTTGTTGGTGTTGTTGCCGTTGAGGATGAGGCTGATCTGACTCTTGTCCGTGAAGCGTCCCACCATGGCCGCGCCCTGATAGCGCCAGTCGTTCATGTCATTGTTGGCGCTCGGCACGTCATGTCCGCCGCCGGCCATTATGTTGCCGAACCATCCCTGCATCATTCCCGGTTGGATGGAGAGGTCGATGACGGTCTCCTCGTTGCCGTCGTCGATGCCCGTGAACATCGCCTGGTCGGATTTCTTCTCCACGACCTTCACTTTCTGGATTATCTTCGCGGGAATGTTCTTAGACGCGAGCGACGGGTCGTCGAGGAAGAACGTCTTGCCGTCGATGGTTATCTTCGAGATTGTCTGCCCGTTGGCGGTTATCGAACCGTCCTCCGAAACCTCGACCCCCGGAAGCTTCTTGAGAAGTTCCTCAAGCATGTCGTTGTCCGAGGTCTTGAACGAAGAGGCGTTGTACTCGATGGTATCCTTCTTCACGACAATAGGATTTCCCACGGCCGTTACCTGCGCGGCCTCAAGCATCTCTATGTCCGCCGCCATCTTCACGTCACCCAAATCGACGCTCTTCTCCACGACAATGTCTTTCTCAAAGCTCTTGTAGCCCATTATCTCCGCCCTGAGGTGATACTCCCCCCTCGCGACCTTGGCGATGGAAGCAGCCCCCTGCGCATCTGTAAGCACGTAATGCTTCGCTTCCTTCGCTCCCTTGACAGTCAGTGACACAGTCGCGAACGGCACCGGATCCCCGCTCTTTTCATCCACAAGCTTCAGCTTCACCGTAGCCGATGACTGAGCCTCCGCCGGGATAGCCGCACACAAGACCGCAGCCATAAGCGCCACTACACATAATAACCTTTTAACCACATTCATAATCAATTCTCTTTCACAAGATAAATATATATTCTACAAAAACCGAGTATTTAGACAAGCCGGAACCTTCAAAGATTAAAAATTATTTGACCCGCTCCGGATGAGCCTCGACGAACTTCTTCCAGTCGCCCCCGCCGGAAACCTTTCCGAGAGGGCTGAGAGACTCGTGATAGTGGCACAGCGCGATTGCAATCGCGTCTGTCGCATCGAGATGTTTCGGAAGTTCCTTCAGCCCCAGCTGCCGCTGAATCATCAGCGCCACCTGCTCCTTCGACGCCGCGCCGTTCCCCGTCACCGCAATCTTGGCCTTCCTCGGCGCATACTCATGCACCGGAATGAACCTCTTGATGGCCTCCGCAATCACAATCCCCTGCGCACGCCCCAGTTTCTGAATCACCTGCGCGTCCTTGGCATAGAATGCCGACTCTATTGAGAGTTCATCCGGCAAATACCTGTCCATCAGCACAGAAATCTCCGACGCAATCACGGCAAGTTTCCGGAAATGGTCGCTTTCCTTTCTCAAATCCACAATCCCCATATCCACGAACTCCGGACGACGTCCCCCCACAGAAATGACCCCGAAGCCAAGAATATTGGTTCCGGGGTCAATTCCCATTATTATCTTATCTGATTCTTGCATACAAACTTATGTATATGCAATCAATGTGCCTTACACATTTTTTCAGAAAAATTTTCAAAATTTCTCAGCAAACAAACCTCTGAGGCAAAGGGGATGAAGAAAAGGATGCTTTTATTCGCCCCGCTTTAGTCAATTACGTCAAAACCGGTGTAAGGCCGAAGTGCCTCAGGGATTATAATCTTCCCGTCCTTCTGGTTGTTCTCAAGCAGCGCCGCAACCACACGCGGAAGAGCGAGCGAAGAGCCGTTCAGAGTGTGCGCAAGCTCGGTCTTGCCGTCCTCTGTCCTGTAGCGGAGCTTCAGACGGTTCGCCTGATAGGACTCGAAGTTGGAAACTGAAGAAATCTCAAGCCAGCGTCCCTGGGCTGCTGAATAAACCTCGAAGTCATAGGTGATTGCTGAAGTGAAGCTCATGTCACCGCCGCAAAGACGAAGAATCCTGTACGGAAGACCGAGGCTGTTCACAATGCCCTCAACATGAGCAATCATGTCGTCAAGGGCCGCGTATGAGTTCTCCGGCTTCTCGATGCGCACAATCTCAACCTTGTCGAACTGATGAAGCCTGTTGAGTCCGCGCACGTCCTTTCCGTATGAGCCTGCCTCACGGCGGAAGCAAGGAGTATATGCGGTCATCTTCACAGGGAAATCGTTGTTTCCGAGAATCACGTCGCGGTAGATGTTGGTCACAGGCACCTCGGCTGTAGGAACAAGATAGAAATTATCTACGGTAGCGTGGTACATCTGCCCCTCCTTGTCAGGAAGCTGGCCCGTGCCGAATCCGGAAGCCTCGTTCACCATCACCGGAGGCTCAATCTCAAGGTAGCCGGCCTTGGTGTTGATGTCGAGGAAATAGTTGATGAGCGCTCTCTGAAGACGCGCGCCCTTGCCCTTATAGACAGGAAATCCCGCGCCGGTGAGCTTCACGCCGAGGTCAAAGTCGATGATGTCGAGCTTCTTCGCGAGCTCCCAATGAGGAAGCGCGTCAGGTCCGAGGTCAGGAATCTCGTTGCCCATCTTCACCACGACATTGTCAGCAGCGGTCTTGCCCTCAGGCACGGCGTCGCAAGGTATGTTAGGAAGAAGAACCATCAGAGACAAGAGCTCTTCCTGAGTCTTCTGCGCCTTCGCGTCAATATCGCCGGAATGAGCCTTGAGGGCGGCAACCTCGGACTTCACGCCCTCGGCCTGCTCCTTCTTTCCCTCCTTCATGAGAGCGCCTATCATTGCGGCCATCTTCTTCTGCTCCGCAAGGCTCGCGTCAAGTTCAGTCTGCAGTGCGCGCCTGTCAGCGTCAAGGGCATTGATTTTCTCCACGATTTCCTTCGCGTCGAAATTCTTCACAGCCAGTTTCCTTATCACATACTCCGGCTGTTCACGAAGCAACTTAAGTGTAAGCATATCACTAAATTTTAAAACATTTCTTTATTATTTCTGAGAGAATTTTGATGAGAAAAAGATAAGATGCAAGGCGGGCAAGAAATTGAAACCGCAGCAACCTGATGGTTGTGAGGATTTCAATTATCGAAGCCCAACGCAGCAGATTGCTTTTTCTCACAAAAATCAAAAACGGGTTGCCACTCAACTCGGAGCAACAACCCACTATTCCAAAGCATACAATCCCCGAGTCAGTTCTCAAAAGGAACAACCGAGACGAATGACTTGTTCTCTGCCTTCTTGCAGAACTTCACTCTTCCGTCAATCAGCGCGTAAAGGGTGTGATCCCTGCCCATGCCGACATTGAGACCAGGGTTGTGAACCGTACCTCTCTGACGTACGAGGATGTTGCCGGCCTTTACAGCCTGATCACCGAATTTCTTGAGGCCAAGTCGTTTGCTTTCTGACTCACGACCGTTCTTTGAACTACCGACGCCTTTTTTATGTGCCATAATTGATTCTCCTCTAAATTAAGCGATCTCGTTGATCTGGATTTTTGAAAGATACTGACGGTGACCATTGCATTTCTGGTACCCCTTGCGACGTTTCTTCTTGAAGACAAGAACCTTCTTGCCCTTGCAGGAATCGTCAAGGACGGTAGCTTTCACAACTGCGCCCTCCACATACGGTGCGCCGACCTTGACATCTCCGTCGTTGTCGAGCAGAAGCACCTTTGCGAACTCGACCGCCGTGCCTTTTGGCTCCGCGAGACGGTTCACGAAAATCTCTTTGCCAGCCTCAACCTTAAACTGCTGACCTGCAATTTCTACGATTGCGTACATATTGTTTATAAAATTTTGGGACTGCCCTTCATAGGCAGGCTCCGCGTTTCAACTGCAAGCGGCCGGGCTCATTCCACCGGCTCTTCAAGGAGCTTGTCAGCCATAAAAAATAAAATTTGCAATTACTGCTCGTCCTGAAGCTGCAGATGCTGAACGTAGATGGCCTTCATCTTCGCCTTCCTTGCCTTCACCGACGGTTTCTCGAACTCTCTTCTGGCACGCAGCTCGCGGATTGCTCCGGTCTTCTCGAATTTTCTCTTGAACTTCTTGAGCGCCTTCTCGATGTTCTCGCCTTCCTTAACAGGTACTATAATCATACTAATATCACCTCCTTTTCCTATAGTATCGCCGAGAAAAATCCCTCCAAGGGATACATCCCGGCTTTTGAGCGTGCAAAGATACGAATATTATTCTGATTTCAAAATATTTTTTCACAGCATTTCCCTCCTGAACCAGTACTCGAACAACGGATCAATCACCACCGGCTCGTCCTTGGCCGTGAAGGTCAGGATTTCCTTCTTCATCAGAGCGTCCCGCACCCTCTTCACGTTGGCAGAGGAGTGCAGGTCATACTTTTCGATGACATCCGACGCGCTGAAGCGGGTCTCTCCGCGCAGCACCGCCGTCAGGAACGAAAGCTGGAACACGGTGAGGTCATCGACAATCATCCTGAAGCGCGGCAGATTCATCGAAATCACAGTCTCCACGGCGTCACTTATCGTCCTTTCGTTGATATATCCTATTGCCCTTGCATTACAGAGGAATGCCATCATGTTGAGATACCACATATTTCCCCTGAAAATCCCGTAAGGCTTCTGGATGAGGTCCTTCTCGATGACCTTGCCCGTCGGCCGGAAGCCCGAGACGATGTGCTCCATCACCTCCTGTTCCGTCACCGGGGAAAGCGGAAGGTGCACGACGTTGCGGAAAAAATATTTCCTGTAGTCAAAAATCCATTTCATCGCGTTGGTCGCCGAGCCGCTGAAGATGTAGCTGAACGAGGTCCTGTTCTCGGAGGCTATTTTCTCCATCTCCTTAAGAATGCGCTCGAATCCCTTGATTTCCAGAATATTCTGAAATTCCTCAAACACGAGACAAAGATCCTTAGAAGTCTCGGATGCGATTCTGTAGGGAAGCGCCAGCACTGCGGTCAGATCTTCCGAAGCAAGCGTTCCGGTAAGTACAGCCATTTTTCCGAAATCCTCATATAGTTCCGCGTCAAAGCTGAAGTTCGTGTCCGGAAGCCACCTCGCGATGAAATCCGCAAAATCAGCCGGGCCGTCACAGAGCTGCTTCATGAGCGTCGATACCATCCGCACGGCAAGTTCCTCCGCTGTGCGGACTCCCGTCAGGACGCAGACAGGAACGACGACGCTGTGTCCCGACGTGCGCAGGTTTATGAGAGTCTGGTGCACGAGCGACGTCTTTCCGCTCTTCGGCGCATCATATATGCACACATTCTCGTGACTTTCAATGAGATTCCCCAGCGCGAGGCAATCCGGGCGCCGCCCCACGAACGAACGTCCCGTCACATAGTTGTCGAATTCAAAAATCTCGTCCATAGCGTCAAAATCTTACCGGACGACAAATTTAGCATAAAAACAAATATGTTGTACGGGTTAGTTTTACTAAATTTGCACGCTTTTACACGAAATGTGCGGGAGATTATATACGCAGCACGGATGACGAAGAACACGACATATATGGAAAACGGGAATATTTCTGAAAACACGAAAAATTCGACGAGAGGTACGGCGCGGAAAGCCAGGGTGCGGAAGGCCGTCCTGAAAGTATGCGCATGGGCCTTGGGGATATGGATCGGAATCCTCTGCGTGCTGCAGATTGTCCTGTCGCCGTCCGTGATGACCGGAATCGTCGAAAAGTACGCGAACGAATATGTCAGCGCGGACCTGAGTTTCAGGAATATCGGCATATCCATGTTCCGCGCGTTCCCGAATGTCGAGCTCAGGATGAACAGCTGCACTGTTACATATCCGCACGAGAGATTCGACTCCCTGATAACGAGGGATATGCCGGTACAGTTCATGGGACGCGGGAAAATCGACTCTCTGACTGGGCTCGCGGGCTGCGACACCCTCGCGGTCTTTGACCGCCTCGACGTGAAGATCAATCCGTTCGGGCTGCTTGCGTGGAAGCTTGACGTACCGATGGTCGAGCTTGTGAAGCCGAGGATTTTCGCCCACACGTTCAGCGACGGCTCGTCTAACTGGGACGTAATGACAGGAGAGGAAGAAAGCGGACAGGCGGCAGGAGGGGAAGATTCCGCGACGGCTGAGGCAAGCGACGGGAGCACCGGGGATTCCGGGCTGGCGGACGAGAGCGACGGGAACGGCGGAGATTCCGCTCTGCCGCGAATCGCCTTCGGGGAAGTGAGGATGAGCGGAAGGCCCACGATTGTATATTCAAACGCCGCAGACACTCTCAGCGCGTTCATCACGCTGAAGGACATGGCCTTTGCCGGAAGGCTGCGCTCCGACTTCAGAAGGGTCGGAAAGATTGAGCTGGAGATTGACAGCCTGTTCGCGGCCGGCAGGATGGGACGGGACACCGTGCTCGCCGGAGTTGACAGGCTGCACATCGAGGGGAGGAACGGGCGTCACGTGCGCCTTGACCTCGACTCAAGGGCCTACCTCGGGACGCGGGATTTCGGCAGGATTGAGATTCCGGTGAGTCTGCGCGGGCATCTCGACCTTGTCAGGGACACGGTTCCGGCATTCGATTTCAAGCGCCTGGACGGGTCGGTGGCCTACATCCCGTTCGCGCTTTCCGGAAAGGTGAGGATGCCTCAGGACAGTCTCTACGTGAAAGCGGAAATGAGCTTCGAGGACATTGACGTCGCGAAACTGGTCGAAAAATATGGCGGGATTGTAAGCGCCGACGCGGAAATGGTCCGGACGGACGCGAGATTTTCCGCAAGGCTGGGCGCTGAAGGGCACTATGTCTATGACGGTTCGCGGCTGCCGGGGATATACGGGGAATTTTCCGTGCCCAAGGCCAATGTGAGCGTCGAAGGCACGGGGATTTCCGCCCAGGTGGGGCTCGCGGGTGAGATAGGAGTGGACGAGAGGGACAGGTACTGCCTCAACCTCTCGGATATCTGCCTCTGTGCGCTCGGGACGACGCAGCTCTCCGGCTCGCTCGGCGTCATAGACCTGCTCGGGGACGACATCCTGCTGAGGCCTGACATCTCCTTCAGCTCAAGGCTCGAGGAAATCGCTGCGGTGCTTCCCGACAGCCTCGGGATGAGCGCATCCGGCATCGTGGAGGGCAGGGCTAAGGGCAGCGTGAGGATGTCACAGCTGGATTTATACAGACTTCCCGAAGCGAACCTTGACGTGGATCTGGCGGCGCAGAACCTCCGTTTCATCTCTCCTGCGGACAGCGTGGACCTCTACCTCGACTCCCTTGACTTCTGTCTTGTCACAAGGCGCGCTAAGGCTGACGAGGGGCTGTCGCGCAAGTCCCGGGTGCTGGAACTGAACGCGAGCATAGACACGGTCAGCGCAGCCTACGGCCGGAAGCTGGCCTTTCATGGACGCGGGATGAGGCTGTCGATGACAAACGATGCGGGAATCCTGAACAGGACGGACTCCACGGTGTTCTATCCGATGAAGGGACAGTTCAGCGGCATGCGGCTGCTGCTCAGGGACGGTGCGGAGACCTCGTTCGGGCTGCACGGCACGGAAAACAGCTTCCGAATCACCCATGAGGGAGGAGGCAGGTCCAGGATTCCGGTGCTTTCATTCCGCAGCAGCAACAGGCGCATGTCGGCAAGGAGCACGGAAGGCCGCGTGTTCGCGTCGGACGTGAATCTGAACGCCACGGCAAGGATGAGGACGTCCGAACGCGCCGCGAGACGGGAAAGGAGGCTGGATTCGCTGGCCAGGATATATCCGGAAGTGCCGAGGGACTCGCTGATGAGCGTCGCCCGGAGGGAAAGGATGGCGGCCCTGGCTTCCGGGAATGTGCCGGAATGGCTGCGGGAGAAGGATTTCCTCAAGCAGGACATAGACTTCAGGCTTGACGGGACCCTGCGCAGATATTTTCTGGACTGGGGGCTCAGCGGCGCTCTGTCACTCGGCAAGGCAAGGGTGGTGACGGCGATGCTCCCTCTGCGGAACACGGTTTCAGACGTTGCTCTCGACTTCAACAACAACGAGATTCATCTCAAAAGCTTCTGCCTGACCTCCGGAAAATCCGACGTCGATGTCACGGGCGGCATCACAGGACTGCGCAGGGCAATGCTCGGGCGCGGCCCGGTGAAGGCGGATATGAAGATAAAGGCGGAGAAGCTTGACTGCAACGAGATTCTGGCAGCCTACGCGGCAGGGCAGAAGGTCGCAGGAACCGTGAGCGGGTCCTCGGAACTCAGCGACAGCCAGTACCTTGCGTCGGCTGTGACGCAGATGCAGACCGAGGAGACAGACTCCACGGTCGGCGGCCTGATTGTGATTCCCGCCAATGTCATCGCCGACGTGGCTGTCGAGGGCTATGACATCAGCTATGCTAACATGACGATAGACTGGCTGAACTGCAACGTGAGGGTGAAGGAGCGCTGCGTGCAGATTTACAACACGCTCGCGGCCGCAAATATGGGCAACCTCTTTTTCGAGGGATTCTATGCGACGCGGAGCAAGACGAACATCAAGGCCGGGTTCAATCTCAGTCTTATCGACCTCACGGCCTCCGAGGTGTTCAGCATGGTGCCGCAGATTAAGGAAATCGTGCCGATGCTGAGTTCGTTCGACGGTCTTCTGACCTGCGAGCTTGCCGGGACGGCGGCTCTTGACACAAACATGAATTTCATAATGCCGACCGTGAACGGGGTGATGCGCATAGGCGGAAAGGATCTGACGCTTGCTCAGGACGAGGATCTGCGTAAAATCACCAGGCTCCTCAAATTCAAGAACAAGGGAGACCTGAAGATAAACTCGATGTCGGTCGAGGGGCAAATCGGCGGCAACCGACTGGAAGTGTTCCCGTTCATC
The DNA here is from genome assembly GCA_002439805.1 of Bacteroidales bacterium UBA6408. Taxonomy (GTDB): domain Bacteria; phylum Bacteroidota; class Bacteroidia; order Bacteroidales; family UBA932; genus Cryptobacteroides. The sequence goes on along the minus strand of DJPQ01000085.1, from coordinate 14,443 downwards.
GTGGATGTGGACCGCTACGAATTGGCCATGAGCGGCATCCAGAATCTCGATATGTCCTTCCGCTATCATGTCTCGGTCATCAAGTCCCCGCTCGTGTTCAAGTTCGGCGTGGACCTCTATGGACAGGACTTCGACCACATGAGATTCCGGATAGGCAAGGCGAAATACAAGAGCGCGAACAGCATCCCCGTCTTCACCAAGACCATCGACGAGTCCAAGATGAGCTTTTCCAACGCCATCCGTAATGTCTTCGAGACCGGTGTCGAGAAAGCCGTCGCCGCAGGAGAAGCCCAGGAAGCCATCCGCCGGCAGAAAGAGCGGATAGGCTATGTCTCCGCCGTCGATGAAGCCGTCGTCCCTCTCACCGAAGAGGAGCAGAAGGAACTCGAGGGGAGCACCGCACAGTAGGACGGCGGCGACAGAACTGCGGAGCTGTTCCATTCTCCCTAGGGAGATGTCTCGAAGAGACAGAGGGTTTTGAGGTTCGGGGACCTTCGACTGTACGAAAAAAGACAGCCCTTCGACTGTCTTTTTCGTGCGGGCGAAGGGACTCGAACCCATACGCCTCACGGCACCAGATCCTAAGTCTGGCTTGGCTACCAATTACAACACGCCCGCAGCGCTGCAATGCCCGCGAAAGCGGACTGCAAAGTTACACATATATTTCTAAAATACAAGACCCATTTCTCATCCTTCCATCATAGTCCGTATCATCCGGTCACACGCAGGATTACGCATTCCCGCCGGATTTCGACTTCTCGAAAAGTCCGGACAGACGGAGCAGCCAGTATGCAAGCGCGAGTGCGGCGACGATGCCTCCGGCATATCCTATATACCTGAGTGACAGATGAGTGCACACGAGACCGCCCGCGAACGAACCGCAGCCGATTCCCATATTGAAGATACCGGAGAAGATTGACATCGCGACGGCGGTCGATTCCGGATGGGCGGAGGTGAGGTTTATGACCTCGTCCTGCATGGACACGTTGTAGGCCGTGCCGGCTACGCCCCAGAGGATGCAGAGGGCTATGAGCAGGTATATGCTGGACGACACGGGGTAGAACATCAGGAGGCTTGCGGTGATTGCAGTCATGACGAGAGTGGTGAACAGGCGGCTGTTGCGGCGGTAGTACTTCGAGAAGAGGAAGCTTCCCACAAGACCCGCTCCGCCGAAAATCATGAGGGCTGCGGTCACAGCCTCGTCGGACATTCCGGCGACCTGTTTCATGAACGGCTCGATGTAGCTGTAGCAGGTGTAGTAGGAGCCGGCAAACAGAGCGGTGAAGAAGAACAGGCCGGTCAGTGCGCGGTTACGGAACAGGGCGGGCAGCCTCTTCACGGAAAAGCCGCCGTCGTTCTGAAGCTTCGGCAGCAGGAAAAGCAGGTAGAGGAAGGTTGCGAAGGCGAAGATTCCGATGCTTAGAAAAGTCATGCGCCAGCCGATGTGCAGGCCGATGACCCGTCCGAGAGGCATCCCGAGAATCATCGCGATGGAAGACCCTGTGACAATCATGCTGAGGGCCAGAGGCCTGTGTTCGTCGGGGACGATCTTCACCGCCACCGGAGAGACGATGGACCAGAAAATCGAGTGGGTGCACGCGACTCCGATTCTTGAGACCATGAGCATCCAATAATTGACGGAAAGGAACGACATGACCTGAAACGCCGAGAAAGAGCCTATCAGGCAGAGCATCAGCCTGCGAAGGTCCATCCTTGAAGCAAGAATCATCAGCGGGAGCGACAGGAGCATCACCACCCAGGCATACACCGAGATGAGCATCCCGGCCTGCGCCTCGCTCAGACTGAAATCCGCCGCGATGTCCGTCAGAAGTCCGATGGGGATGAACTCAGAGGTGTTGAAGATGAAGGTCGAACAAGTCAGACCTATGAGCGGAAGCCAAGTCCCCAAGGACATCCGCCCGCCATTACCACTATTCATAAAACATTGACACTAACTCAATTACACAGCAGTCTCAGAAACAGGTTTCAACACCTGCCCGAAACCGGGGCGCAAAAATACTATGTTTTTTGAAAACGGCAAAATAAAACAGAACCAGGCCTGCGCTTCGCTGTTCTCCGCACGGCTCTGATGAGCCTTGTCGCATACATAAAAGAAAGGAACCGGACAATTTTGCTTGTCTGGCTCCTGTCGGGATGAGGCGACTCGAACGCCCGACCCCTACGTCCCGAACGTAGTGCGCTACCAACTGCGCTACATCCCGATTGCTCGTCTATTTCGATGAAAAAACGGAAGCGCGGAGGCTTCCGTGAAGTATGGCTGAAACCTCTTCTTGGGAAGGGCGGTCAGGCGAGCTTGTTGATATAGACCTGAATGCCGCTCTTGAGGTTGGCTGCCTTGTTCTGGTGGATGACCCCGATCTTCGCGAGTTTGTCAATCATCGCATAGACCTTCGGCGCTGAAGCCTCGGCCTCGCTCTTTACGGTCATCGCTCTCAACGCGCGAATCGCGTTGCGTGTAGTCTTTGCATAATACTTGTTATGCAAGCGGCGCCTCTCGTTCTGACGATTGCGCTTGTCTGCTGATGCATGCTGTGCCATTATTGTACTTTTTTATATTTTTAGTAGTGGGTAGGGGAATCGAACCCCTATTGCAAGAATGAAAATCTTGAGTACTAACCGTTATACGAACCCACCGCACAGAAATCCCGAAAAGATTTCAAAAGCCTTTTTCCAAAGGGATTGCAAAGGTATGCAATATTTTTCAGAGAGCAAAATATTTTTGCCCTTAATTTTCATTATTCTTCCACTCCCAGGAATAGAGCAGAGCCTCGACCTGCCTGAGGTAGTGCCTCTTGTCGTATTTAGGGGCATACACGAAAGCGTCGAGGGTCACAATCCACTTGCCGTCGGGGCTGTAGAACGAATGGGAGACAAAAGGGCCGCCCATATAGTCGCCATAGACCTCCCAGTAGCCGCGCATCTCGGCGAAGTCGCGTCCACGGTACTTGAGATAGCAGACGGCGGGGTCCACAATCGGGCTGGTAATCATGTAGGTGTTGTCGAACATCCCCGGAACATAGTTCTTCAGGAACTCGTCCCTCTTTGCGACGAGACTTTCCTCGGTGAACGGCGCGTCTCCGGCAGGATACTTATAGATGAATACACCCTGATTGGTGTATTGGGTCTCGTACGCCACCCAGACGAAGTCTTCGGAAGCCTTGCGAACGGCATAGCCTACCGGGAAATGGAGGAATCCTCCGAAACGCTCCTCAAGGACAGGACGGATTCCCTTCTCCTCGTATTGGATTGAATTGGCTATCACCCTGTCGCGCTCGGCCTGCTCAAGCATCGTGACAATCTTCACCTTGTTGTCCTCGAAGAGCTGTACTGCCGAATCCTCATCAACCGCATCAATCTTAATCACGCACTGCGGGCGCGCCCACACATCGTTGAGAAAGCGCACCCCAGGTTCGGAGACACGCGGGTTCACATTGCAAATCAGGATGTTACGGTGAATCTGAAATATATTGGTGAATGCCGTCGGAACGATGTTCACCACAGAGTAGAGCGGTTCCCGCTGAGGGAGGAAGGGACAGTCGGAAGTGAGAGTGTCTCGTATGGCGGTGCCGAGAGCACCCTCCCAGTCAGCCTGCTCAATCACCACGAGCACTTCGCCGGCCTTGCCGCTGACATTCGGGAGAAGGGCCTTCTTGCGCTCGCCGCAGGAGATGCAGAGAATCGCCGCAAGGGCGAGGGCGAAAACAAATCTGAACTTTTTCATATCCATAAGTATTTTGTATTCTTTTTGGTCTGTATTCATTTTCTCATCGGTCACGCGCCCTCTTTACCTCAGCAGGCGCATTATGTCGTTGCCGAAGGCGAGAATCATCAGACCGAAGAGGAGAATCATCCCGATGACCTGCATCACCATGAGAAACTTGTCGCTCGGTTTCCTGCCGGTGAGCATCTCATAGAGAGTGAAGACGATGTGTCCGCCGTCAAGCGCCGGAATCGGAAGGAGGTTCATCACGCCGAGCATCACGGAAAGCAGGGCGAGGATGTTGAGGAAGGCGTACCAGTTCCACGCGGAGGGGAACACCTGCCCGATGGCGATGAAGCTGCCGACGGACTTGTAGGCCTCGGTGCTCGGAGTGAAGACGAGCTTCATGTCCTTGAGATAGTCGCCGATGGTGGTGAAGGTGTAGGAGAAGCCTGCGGGAATGGCCTCGAAAAAGCTGTATGTCTTGGTCTGAATGTTCGGCATGGTCGTGAACACGCCGATTCTGCCGAGGGTATCGACGGCCAGGGCAAGCGAGAGAGTGTCGGCCCCGCGAAGAATCTCAGCCGCGACACGCGAACCGGCGCGTTCACGGAGCAGAGGACGGCTGTCCTGAAGGTATGGCGTCGGATGAGAGTCGAGCGCGATGATGCGGTCTCCCCTTTCGAGCCCGCCGCCGTAGTTGGGGGACGAAGGAGGGATGCTGTCTATGACGAAGGGAAGCGCGAGGTCGAACATCCCCGGCGTGTTCAGAATGTCCCCTATGCGGCTCTGGTCCACATAGAGGTCGAGGGTGTCGCCGTCCCGCAGAAGCGTCACCTTGCTGACGTCGTTCCTCGCGAGGTCGGCCTGAAGCATCCCGAAGTTTTCCTCCGGAACGCCGTCGTAGGCGATGATATGGTCGCCCGTCCTGAAGCCCATGTCGTAGGCCAGTTCATTGACATATATGTCGCTGCCGTCGTTGCTGATGTAGGACTGTCCCCAGCCGGCGAGCACACCTATATATATGAGTATCGCGAGGATGAAGTTGAACAGCACTCCCCCGGCCATCACGAGCAGCCGCTGCCAAGCCGGATGAGAGCGGAATTCCCACGGCTGCGGCTCAGATTTCAGGTGCTCCGTATCCATCGACTCGTCTATCATCCCTGCAATCTTGCAGTAGCCTCCCAGCGGGAGCCATCCTATGCCGTACTCCGTTTCCGAATTCTTGGGTCTGAAGCGGAAAAGAGCCTTGCCTCCGGCGTCGAAGAAAAGGTAGAACTTATCAACCCTTATCCCGAACAGCTTCGCGAATGTGAAATGCCCCAGCTCGTGAAATAGAATCAGAACCGAGAGCGCAAGAATGACCTGCAGTGTCTTTATGAGAACTATCATATTGTCTTTCTGTTATGAGCCTCCGTCCGAGGCCGTTTCTTTCGTGTTGATTGACCGTCCGGCACCGGATCCGGCGAATCCGTCGCATCAGAACCGTCCTGAGGCAATCAATGTTCGAGCCAGAGCCGCGGCCTCGTCGTTGGTGGCGAATATGTTGTCGAGCGAAGGCTCCCCGATGAACGGGGTTCGCTCCATGCACTCGGAGACAAGATCGTGGATTCCATAGAAGCTGATTTCGTCGCGGAGATACGCAGCCACAGCCACCTCGTTAGCCGCATTCATCGCGCAAGGGATGTTCCCACCACGTTCTATCGCCGAATAGGCAAGGCCGAGAGCCGGGAATCTCTGAAGGTCGGGGCTTTCAAAAGTGAGCGAGCCGAGCGCAGCGAAGTCCAGCCTGCGGTTGTTCAGAGGAAGCCTCCGGGGGTAGGCCAGGGCGAACTGTATCGGCTCGCGCATATCCGGGAAACCCATCTGGGCGACCACCGCCCCGTCTGCATATTCAACCATCGAATGCACCACAGACTCGGGATGCACGACGACTTTTATCCTCTCGGGCTCCACCCCGAAGAGCCACTTGGCCTCGATGACCTCGAAGCCCTTGTTCATCATAGTCGCGGAATCTATGGTTATCTTGCTGCCCATGCTCCAGTTAGGATGCCGGAGCGCGTCACTGGCCTTGGCGGAGGAAATTCTTGACTTGTCCCAGGTGCGGAAAGGCCCGCCGGAAGCCGTCAGATGAATCTTTTCCAAAGGATTGCCGTTCGCGCCGAGAAGGCACTGGAAGATTGCGGAATGCTCGGAATCCACAGGAAGGATGGGCGCATGGTTCTTCTCCGCGAGTTTCATGACAATGGAGCCGGCCGCCACAAGGGTCTCCTTGTTGGCGAGCGCGATGGCCTTGCCCGCCTCGACGGCCGCCACCGTCGAACGCAGCCCGCTGAACCCGACCATCGAGGTGAGGACTATGTCTATATTGTCCGACTTCACGAGTTCACAGACGGAGTCCATCCCCGCGAAGACCTTTATCATCTTGGGCTGCAGCGCGTCAGCGACCTCCGCATATTTCGCCTCATTGCATATCACCACGCTGTTGGCGTCAAATTCAATAGCCTGCTGCACGAGCAGTTCAGCGCTGTTGTTCGCCGTAAGCAGCTCAACCTCGAACAAATCCGGATGCTGACGGATCACATCCAGCGCCTGCCGGCCGATGGAGCCCGTGGAACCGAGTATCGCGACCTTTCTCTTTCCCATCACTGTCAGAAATTAACGTATTTAGCCGGATCGACGGACTCTCCCCGATACCAGAGTTCAAAGCGGAGATGGTCTCCCACCGCAAGGTTTCCGGAACTGCCCACAAGCGCAATCGGGGTTCCGGCCGTGACCTTGTCCCCGGTTTCCTTGAGAAGCTTCTCGGTGTGCTGATAAATGGAGACTATGTCGTCCGAGTGCTGAATCTGAATCGTATATCCCGCGTCGTTGTTCCAGCCGGTGAAAATGACAGTGCCGTCGAGGGTCGCCATCACGACGGAATTGGCCGGAGCCGTCACATCGACATAGGGGTGCACATACTTGTCGTACGGTTTGCTGACAACCCCTTTGAGAGGCGAAAAGAAATGTATTCCCTCAATCGGAAGTTCCCTTTTCCGGCCGGAAGAAAGGTCGAACTGCTCTTCCCGGACCACGGCGTCGCGGAATTCTGCGTCGGTGATTCCGTCAGGCTCCTCATCGGAAGCGGCAGGCATGGCAGCTCCGGTTCCGGAAAGGACGCTCGCGACATCGACTGTAGAGTCCCCCTCGACCACCCTGCGCAGGTTTTCGGAATAGAGTTCCCAACGGCAGATGACCCTCTCAAGGGAATCGACCCGGATGGCGTTCTGGATTGCCGCCCGCTTTGTGTGCGCGTCCGGATAGCCGGGAATGAACGTGCGAAGCGGCGTGTAGGCTATCACGCAGTAAATCAGCGCACAGAGCAGGAGAAAGACATTGATGACGACCAGTGTCGCCGCCGGCATGGTGAACTTTATCGAGTTCAGCGGCTTATGGGTCATGTCCTCCACGAGCGTCAGCACATAGCGGCGAACTTTTTTATCTTTATTTTGTTGAGCCATAGTTTAGTATTAACTTTGCATCCGATGGACAGACTTGTTGGAATAGATTACGGACGCAAGAGAGTCGGAGTCGCCGTGAGTGACCCGCTCGGAATCTTCGCGTCTGCCCTGGACACGGTACATTCTGCAAAGATAATAGAATATCTCAAAACTTACGCTCAAAATGAGAATGTTGTGAAGTTCGTCGTGGGATATCCGATGAATATGAACGGAAGACCGTCCGAGGCCGCGGCGGATGTGGATGTGTTCCTGCGGACATTGAAGAACGCATTTCCGGACATACCTGTCGTGACCGAGGACGAAAGGTTCACGTCGGTTCTGGCTCACAGGGCGATGATTGACGGGGGGATGAAGAAGAAGGACCGCCGAGACAAGGAGAGCGTCGATAAAATCAGCGCGGCGATAATTCTCCAGAGCTATATGGACCGGACGAAGGATGTCGTGAATGTGGGAAATAAATGAAATATAAATATCTACAAATATGATTTTACCTATATATCTTTATGGGCAGGAGGTGCTGCGCCGTGCCGACGACGAGGCGGATTTGACGAAAAGGGACGAACTGACGAAGCTAGTCGCCGACATGAAGGAGACGCTTAAGAATGCGGACGGATGCGGACTTGCCGCGCCTCAGGTGGGCGTTCCGCTGCGGGTTCTCATCGTCGACGGGACGGAGCTCACGGACACATATCCCTACCTCAAGGATTTCAGACGGACGATGATAAATCCGAAGGTTCTCGAAGAAAGCAAGGAAACCTGCTCATATTCAGAGGGTTGCCTCAGCGTTCCGGGAATATATGCCGAAGTCGTGAGGCCGTCGTCGATTAAGGTCGAGTACTACGACGGGAATTTCGAAAGGCAGGTGGAGGTCTTCGACAAGTTCGGCTGCCGGATGGTGCAGCACGAGATGGCCCATCTGGATGGCAGGCTATTTGTTGATGAGCTGTCCCCGATTCGGAAAAAGATGATTTCGAGGAAACTCCAGAACATTGCCTCGCGCAAGGTTCAGACAAGATATAAGTCAAAGTAACAGATTAAAATTCAATGATATGGGAGCATTTCACGCATACGACATCAGAGGCGTCTGGAACGTCGATTGGGACGAGGACATCGCATACAAGGTGGGCTTTTTCGTGCCCGAACTTCTCGGAACGGACAAGGTTCTGCTCGGGCGGGACTGCCGTCTTTCTTCGGACACGATTCACGACGCGGTGATTCGCGGGGTGACGGACGCGGGAGCGGACATCTACGACATCGGGCTGAGCACGACGCCTATGGTATATTTCGGAACGGCGAACTACGGCTTCAAGGCCTCCATTCAGATTACGGCTTCGCACAACCCGGCCGAGTACAACGGGATGAAGGTCTCCACGACAAACGCCGCTGCGGTGGGATTCGACGCGGGACTCGGAAAAATCAAGCAGTGGATTGACGAAGGGAAGCCGTGCACGCCCGCAGCCGTGAATGGCAAGGTTTATCAGAAAGATGTTCATCAGGACTATCTGAACTTTCTCCTCAAATATAAGGAGGACTGGTCGAACCTCAGGATTGCGATGGACCTCTCGAACGGGATGGCCAACCTCTATGCGAAGGAAATCTTCGGTGACCGGCCGTCCTACATCTTTGACACGATTGACGGACGATTCCCGAACCATGAGCCTAACCCGCTGATTGCCAAGAATGTGGTTGCGCTTCAGGAGCTCGTGCGCAAGACGGGGGCGGACATCGGAGTGATATACGACGGGGACGCGGACCGCGTGATGTTCGTCGATGAGAACGCGAGGTTCATCTCTCCGGACCTGATGATTGCGGTGCTCGGGCACTATTTCCTCGAAAAGAAGGGCCTGAGGGGCATCGTGCTTCAGGATATACGCAGTTCGAAGGCCGTGGGAGAGTATCTCACGCCTATGGGGGCACAGATGGTGACATGGAAGGTAGGGCGCGCGTTCGCGGCGAACAAGCTCCGCGAAATCGACGGAATCTATGGCGGGGAACTTGCAGGGCACTACTATTTCCGCGATTTCTTCTACTCCGACAGCGGACTTCTCGCCTCGATGATTATTCTCAATGTGGTCGCCGACATGAAGCGCAAGGGAATCTCGCTCAGCAAGCTTATTTCCCGCATCGAGAAATACAAGAATTCCGGCGAGGTCAATTTCAGGATTGACGACAAGCAGGGCGCGATGGACGCCGTGCGCGACCATTTCCTCGCGCAGGAGAAGCCGACGGCCTACATGGACTTCGACGGCTACAGGGTGGAGTTCCCGCGCTGGTGGTTCAACATTCGTCCGTCCAACACCGAGCCTTACCTGAGGTTCATCTGCGAGGCGGATTCGGACGAGCTGCTCGCGGACAAGCTCGCGCAGGTGAAGGACATTCTCGTGAACAAGTTCGGAGGTGAGCAGAAATGAGGCCTCTGAGATGTCTTGCAACAATTGTTTCTGCGCTGCTGCCGTTGATGGCGGCGGCGCAGAATTCCTCTAAGGTGGTGGATGAGAACATCCCCTCCGCCAACCCGAACTTCAGGTTTCCCACGACGGAGAACGAACTTGTCCCGAGGCTGCCCCGTCAGGCGGTGAAGCCGCTGGTCGTGAGCGAGTCGGATCCGGTCGATACGCTCGACACGATGTCCGAGTTCGTGAAAGTGGTGCTCTACGGGAACGGGACATGGAAATACATAAAGACCGAGAACTTCGCCAAGGACAATGAGATTTTCACCGCTCACTGGGACAGCCGCTCGGTGGATCCTTACAAGGTCGCGTGGGATTCTCTCCCCTCCTACTCCGCAATATGGCTGGTCGATAGCCTGAGCAACTACTCCTGCCCCTATCAGGGAAAGGTCAATCCGAGAGGAAAGTTCGGGCCGAGGCGCGGGCGCAGGCATCAGGGCATAGACCTGCCGCTCACTACTGGCACTCCGATTTACGCCGCGTTCAACGGCAAGGTCCGCATCTCATCGACTATGCGCGGCTACGGAAACATTGTCGTGATCCGGCACGAGAACGGGCTGGAGACATTCTACGGACACCTTTCAAAGAGAAACGTCGAGGCCGGAGACTGGGTGAATGCCGGAGATGTCATCGGCCTCGGCGGCAACACGGGGCGCTCGACCGGGCCGCACCTCCATTTCGAGACCCGCTACAAAGGCTATGCATTTGACCCTCAGTGGCTCATAGACTTCGAGACAGGAACGCTGCGCCACAGGATGTTCGTTCTCAAAAAGAAATACCTGAGCCAGTTCAGCAACTATGAGCAGAACTTCGACGACGAACTCAAGAGCGCCGAGGAGGACGCGGCGGAAGAGGCCGCCCTTAGGGCGATGAGGTGGCATATCGTGAAGTCCGGTGACACGCTCGGGAAGATTGCCCGGAAGAACGGCACGACAGTCAGCGCAATCTGCCGGCTCAACGGCATCAGATCGACATCAACGCTGCGAATCGGGCAGAAGCTCCGCGTAAGATAAAGTATCTTTATAGTTATGACAAAACAGGGTGGCGAATGAATTTCGCCACCCTGTTTTGTCAATATAGTCATCTGTTTCTACAGGCCGAACGGAGTGAAGAAATTGTTGCCCTTGTCATCGACGAGGATGAATGCAGGGAAATTCTCCACGCGGATTTTCCAGACAGCCTCCATTCCGAGCTCCGGGAACTCTACGCACTCGATGCTCTTGATGTTGTCCTGCGCGAGGATAGCGGCAGGGCCTCCGATTGAGCCGAGGTAGAATCCGCCGTGTTTCTTGCAGGCGTCGGTCACTGCCTGACTTCTGTTGCCCTTCGCGAGCATAATCAGAGAGCCGCCATGGTCCTGGAACTCATCGACATAAGGGTCCATACGTCCGGCTGTCGTAGGACCGAGCGAGCCGCAAGGCATTCCGGCAGGAGTCTTGGCAGGGCCGGCATAATAGACCGGATGGTCCTTGAGATACTGCGGCATAGGCTCGCCGGCGTCGAGACGCGCCTTGATTTTCGCGTGGGCGATGTCACGGGCGACGATGATGGTGCCGTTGAGGCTCAGACGAGTTGAAACGGGATATTTCGTGAGTTCGGCAAGAATCTCCGGCATCGGCCTGTCAAGGTCAATCTTCACGGCGTCGCCCTCACCGGCATTGCGGAGTTCCTCCGGGATGAGCTCGTAAGGCTTGTCGTCCAGCTTCTCAATCCAGATTCCGTCGGCGTTTATCTTTGCCTTGATGTTGCGGTCGGCCGAGCAGCTGACTCCCAGTCCGATAGGGCAGCTTGCGCCGTGGCGCGGAAGCCTGACCACGCGCACGTCATGCGCCATGTACTTGCCTCCGAACTGCGCCCCGAGACCGATTTTGTGCGCCTCTTCGAGAAGCGTCGCCTCAAGGTCAAGGTCGCGGAACGCGCGGCCTGTCGCGTCTCCGGTGGTAGGGAGAGAGTCGTAGTAGTGAGTCGATGCGAGCTTCACGGTGAGGAGGTTCTTCTCCGCGGAGGTGCCGCCGATGACGAAGGCGATGTGGTACGGAGGGCAGGCTGCAGTTCCGAGGCTCCTCATCTTGGAAACGAGGAACGGAACGAGAGTGCCAGGGTTCTGGATGCGGGCCTTGGTCTCCTGGTAGAGGTAGGTCTTGTTTGCGGAGCCGCCGCCCTTGGTGACCATCAGGAAGCGGTATTCGTCGCCCTGAGTGGCCTCGATGTCAATCTGCGCCGGGAGGTTGCACCTGGTGTTCACCTCGTTGTACATGTCCAGAGGAGCGTTCTGGGAGTAGCGGAGGTTCTCCTCGGTGTAGGTCTTATAGACTCCGCGGGAGATGGCTTCCTCGTCCTCGAACCCCGTCCAGACCTGCTGGCCTTTCTCGCCGTGCACGATGGCCGTTCCGGTGTCCTGACAGAGAGGCAGCTTGCCCTTTGAGGCAACCTCGGCGTTGCGGAGGAAGGTCAGAGCCACATACTTGTCGTTTGCGGAGGCCTCAGGATCGGAGAGAATTTTCGCCACCTGCTCGTTGTGGGAGCGGCGGAGAAGGAAGCTGACGTCCCGGAAGGCGGTGTTAGTCATGAGCGTAAGAGCCTCGGGAGTGACCTTGAGAATCTTCTTTCCCTCAAATTCGGAAGTTGAGACAAGCTTCTCCGAACCCGGAATCTTGTAGTATTCAGTCTTGTCCTCGCCAAGCTGAAACATCGGTGCGTATTTGAATTCCATTGTCTTATAATTATTTAAATATATTTTCGTATCACTTTCCGCACAAAGACTTCTTTCTCAACATTTCTCAACATTTTTCAGCATTTTTCCCTGCACTTTTCCCTGCACTTTTCCCTGCACTTTTCCCTGCACAAAGATTTCTCGGCTTCATTTCATTCCGCTCGAAATGACATCAATCAGGCGGTGGGCGACGGCGGGAGCGGGGTCGATGAAGCGGATGCGCTCAACCACAGAGCCGTCACGCCCTTTCAGAGGATGCTCCGCAAGCAGCTGCTCCGCCACATCCTCCAGCACCGGAAGCAGGAACGGATAATGCGTGCATCCCAGCACAATCGTGTCCGCGCCTGCCTCAATAAGCGGTTCAAGGCTCGCCCGGACGGTGTCCTCCGCAAGCCTCTCGTCCCACGAGGCGGCCACCGTCATCCCTTCTGCACTTTCTCCGGGCAGAAGCCCGCCACCGGTCAAAGCCTCACCGGACGCGGCATTTCCGGAGCACTCCTGCGCACTGCTCAGAAACAGGCAGCCTTTCTTATACCTGTCCGCAAGCCCGCTTCCCTCGACGAGTTCCACAAACCCGCGTCCGACCGACTCGACAATCTCTATGCCGTCAGCCCAGCGCCCCTTCATGTCAAGATACTTGCTCCCGTGCAGCGTTCCCGCCGTGGCAAGCACGCCGACAATCCCGGTCCTCGTGGCGAGAGCCGCAGGCTTCACCGCAGGCTCCATCCCGATGAAGGGCACATGGTCCAGCCGCCCTCCTGTAATCTCCAAAACGCGCGGGGAAGGCGACGTCCCGTACTCCCGGCGCAGGGTGGCAATGGCCGCCGATGTGGCTGTGTTGCAGGCTATCACAATCACTTCAGCGCCATGTCCCAGAAGAATCTCGGTAATCGCGCGCGAACGGGAGAGCACATATTCCGCCGACTTCTCCCCATATGGACAGTGAGCAGTGTCGGCATAATAGACAAAGCTCGCCCCGGGAACAGCCCTCTCAAGCTCCCTAAGCACCGAGAGTCCGCCGACTCCCGAATCGAACACGCCGACAACAGTTTTCCGATTATCCATATCCGTTCATCCCGAGCCCCTCCACAAGGAGCATAAACCTCCCGTCCGCAAGGCTCACAAAAACACGCAAAATTACGAAATAATTTCGATTTAGCGTCCCGTAAAACTCCGCATTCGCCATATCTGCGAAGCATAGAATTGCATTATTTTTGTATCGTGAAAAACGGTTTCCG
>DJPQ01000085.1:0-793 GCA_002439805.1 Bacteroidales bacterium UBA6408 | reverse complement strand
ACGGTTTCCGGAAGTATTCGCAATATACAAACATATTAAGGTATATGATACTTGAAGGAATCAAATCGCCTGCCGATGTCAAGAAGCTTGATGCGGAGAGGCTTGAAATTCTCGCGACGGAAGTTCGCGACGCATTGATTGACAAATTGTCGGCTCATGGCGGTCATGTAGGGCCGAACCTCGGAATGGTGGAGGCCACGATTGCGCTGCACTATGTATTCGACTCGCCGAAGGACAAGCTCGTGTTCGATGTCTCGCACCAGTCCTACACACACAAGATGCTGACGGGCAGGGCGGAGGCGTTCACGGACCCGGACAAGTATGACGAGGTTTCAGGCTACAGCGAGCCTCTGGAGAGTCCCCATGACTGGTTTATGGTCGGGCATACATCGACTTCCGTCAGCCTCGCGCTCGGACTTGCAAAGGCCAGGGACATCAGGGGCGAGGCAGGAAACGTCATCGCGGTCATCGGGGACGGGTCGCTCAGCGGAGGCGAGGCCTTCGAGGGACTGGACAATGCAGGGGAATACGGAACGAACCTCATCATCGTGGTGAACGACAACGAGATGTCCATCGCGGAGAATCACGGAGGCCTCTACGGCTCGCTCGCGGAGCTCCGCAGAACCGGCGGAAAGTCGGAGAACAACTATTTCAAGGCTCTCGGGCTGGACTATATGTATGTGGAGGAGGGCAATGACATCCAGGCGCTCATCGCCGCTTTCCGCAGCGTCAAGGACAGCGCGCATCCGGTCGTGGTCCACATACACACGCTCAAGGGCAAGGGCTACAGGTT
>DJPQ01000088.1:15109-36683 GCA_002439805.1 Bacteroidales bacterium UBA6408 | reverse complement strand
ATCCTCGGCGGAATGGGGCTCTCGAACGACGACTATCTCTACTTCAAGCATGAATTCGAGGCCGCCGGCGCACTCGACAAGATCATATCCTTCGTGAACACTACCGAGCAGCCGCCTGTGGAGCGGCTCCTCATCCCGGACATGGCACTTACAGCCGCAGAGTATTTTGCAGTGGAGAAAAACGAGAAGGTGCTCGTGCTCCTCACCGACATGACGCTCTACGCCGACGCGCTCTCGATTGTGTCGAACCGTATGGACCAGATTCCGTCAAAGGACTCCATGCCGGGCTCGCTCTACTCAGACCTCGCAAAGATTTACGAGAAGGCAGTGCAGCTGCCTGACGGAGGTTCAATCACAATCATCGCGGTGACGACACTCAACGACGGGGACATCACCCACGCCATCCCGGACAACACCGGCTACATCACCGAGGGACAGCTCTTCCTCCGCGCGGATCCGGATTCCGGCAAGGTCATCATCGACCCGTTCCGTTCCCTCTCACGACTCAAGCAGCTTGTTCAGGGCAAGAAGACCCGCGAAGACCACTCACAGGTGATGAATGCCTCAGTCCGTCTCTACGCCGATGCACAGAACGCGAAGACGAAGCTCGAAAACGGTTTCGACCTTTCGGACTACGACCACCGCTGCCTCGCCTACGCGAAGGACTACGCGACAAGGATTCTCTCAATCGACGTCAACCTCTCGCTCGACGAGATGCTCGACACCGCATGGGAGCTCTTCGGCAAGTACTTCTCCAAGGCTGAGACCGGCATCAAGCAGGCGCTCATCGACAAGTACTGGAAGAATTAAGTAAAATTTATAAATTATTTGTTCAAGATTTTTGAGAACAGATTCATTTTGGAAGAGGGAGTTTGGCGGGCCAAATGACCGATGAAAAATGGATATGGGCCAAAAAGATTAACAAATCCACATTATATGGCTATTAAGTTTCAATATAACAAGACGTCTCTTAATGATATCGGCAAGCAGCTGAAGATGCGTCAGAACGCCCTCCCGACGTTGAAGAACAAGGAGAGCGCCCTGCGTCTTGAGGTTCGCCGCGCCAAGGATTATTCGGAGAAGCTGATTGAAGATCTTGAAGCCGCCCTCAAAAAATACGACTATCTTGCAGCCCTCTGGAACGAGTTCGAACCGGGCCTGATTTCCATCACCGACGTTGACCTTGTCACGGTGAAGGTGGCCGGAGTGAAGACCCCGGAGCTCAAGGGCATATCCTTCGAAATCCACGAGTTCAACGCCTTCGCCAAGCCGGCATGGTATGCGGACGGAGTGGCAATCCTCAAGGAGCTCTCGCGTCTCGGTATAGAGTCGGAGGTCTATAAGGAAAAGAGCCGCATCCTGGATTTTCAGAGGAAGAAGACCACCCAGAAGGTGAACCTCTACGAAAAGGTGCAGATTCCGGGCTATCAGGAGGCCATCCGCAAGATAAAGAGGTATATGGAGGACGAGGAGAACCTCTCAAAGGCGGCATCAAAGATTGTCAAGCAGCGGCACGCGGAAGAGGAGGACGCACAGGATGGTAACTAAGATGACAAAATACTCCTTCATCATGCTCTCGGAGCAGACGGAGGAATTTCTGGCTAAGCTACAGGAACTTGGGGTCGTCGATGTCACGCGCTCCGTCAAACCGGTCGATGAGAAATCGTCGGAACTGCTTGCCCAGGCCGACGAGGCAAAGAAGGCACTGGCCGTTCTCAAGGCCTGCAAGGAAGAGCCTGAGGCCGGGTTCAAGTTCGACGGCTGTCCTGTAAAGGCTGTCCTCGACACTCAGACGCAGATTGCGGAAACCTCGGCTGAAATTTCCTCGGCTAAGAAGGAAGTCTCTGTCCGCAAGCCGTGGGGCGAGTTCAGCAGCGAGGACATCCATAAACTTGAGTCCCAGGGACTTAAATTGAGGTTCTACAGTTGTCAGAAAAAGAAGTTCGACTCCTCATGGAGCGAGATTCAGCCGCTTGAGGTCATCAGCGAGACAGACACGACCGTCTATTTCGTGACTGTCGCTCCCGCAGACGCGGACTACAGCTTCCCGATTGAGCCTATCGCGGCTCCGGAGGGTTCGGTGAACGAGGCTGAGAAGGCCCTCTCTGAACTTCAGGACAAGCTTGCAGTCGAGCAGACCCGGCTCGGAAACCTCAAGTCATGCGGAGACGAAATCCGCAAGTCCTACGAGGAAAAGCTCGGTGAGCTAGACCTCTACCTCGCCGGGGCGGCAACCGAAAAGGCTGTGGATAACTGCGTGACGGTTCTCACCGGCTTCGCTCCGACAGCGGACGACGAGAGGCTGTGCAGGGAGTTCGACTCGATGGATGTCTATTATACCCACGAGGCGGCCACAAAGGAGGACAACCCGCCTATCAAGCTGAAGAACAACTGGTTCGCGAAGAACTTCGAGGTTCTGACCGGAATGTACGGAATGCCCGTCTATGATGAGTTTGACCCGACTCCGGTGCTCGGTCCGTTCTTCATGCTCTTCTTCGCCATGTGTATGGGAGACGCGGGCTACGGAATCGTGCTCATGCTCATCGCCCTCTACATGAAGCTGAAGATGCAGAACACGAGCCTCGGAAAAATGTACCGGCTCATCGGATTCCTCGGCGGGATGACCTTCGTCGTGGGACTTGTGCTCGGAACATTCTTCGGAATGAGCATACTCGACGCTTCGTGGGCTCCGTCATGGCTCAAGGCAATCTGCATCGACGGATGGTTCCCGGACGCGAAGATTGCCGGATTCCCGGTTCAGATGGTCCTTGCCGTCGCGGTGGGCGTGTTCCACATCTGCCTCGCGATGATAATCAAGACCATCAACTTCACGAAGAGGTTCGGATTCAAGAACACCGTCGCTACATGGGGCTGGACGACGCTCATAGTCGGAGGCATCATTGTTATCGCCCTCGGCATGACGGAAGTCCTTTCGGCGGAAGCGTTCAAATGGACAATCATCGCTCTCGCCGTTGTCAGCGGACTTGCGATATACGTATTCAACACGCCGGGACGCAACCCGCTGGTAAACATCGGCTCCGGGCTCTGGGACACATACAACATGGTCACAGGCCTTCTCGGTGACGTTCTGAGCTACATACGTCTCTACGCCCTCGGGCTTGCCGGCGGTATGCTCGGAAACGCGTTCAACATCATGGGAACCATGATTCTCGACATCCCTGTTCCGGGCGTGAACTGGGTGTTCTGCATCATAATCCTCATCTTCGGACATGTTCTGAACCTCGCGATGTCCTGTCTCGGAGCGTTCGTGCACCCGCTGCGTCTGACATTCGTGGAGTACTTCAAAAATTCCGGATATGAGGGGACCGGAGCAAAATACAACCCTCTTACAAAACTGAAATAAACAAAAACAATAAAATCTTACAATTATGAACGAAATTCTTGGTTATCTCGGTCTCGGCCTCATGCTTGGCCTTGCCGGCATCGGTTCCAGCTACGGAACCACCATCGCTGCAAACGCAGCCGAGGGCGCTCTCAAAAAGAACCCGGAGAAATCTTCTACCTACATGATTCTCTCCGCTCTCCCTGCAACCCAGGGTCTCTACGGCTTCGTCGGTTTCCTTCTCTGGCTCGTCGTGTTCAAGCCGGACTTCGCGACCAAGGGTCCGCTCCTTTTCGGAGTTGGTCTTGCGGTAGGTCTCGTCTGCCTTTTCTCGGCAATCCGTCAGGGTCAGGTCTGCGCAAACGGTATCGTGGGTGAGAGCCAGGGGCACAGCGTGATGACGAACACGCTCATCTACGCCGCCCTTCCGGAGTTCTATGCTATCCTGGCACTTGTAGGCTCCATCATGGCAGTATTGTAGTCGGGAGAATCTGAGAGCGAACTGCCGCGTTGCTCATCTTGATGAAATCCTCACAACCATCAGGTTGCTGCGGTTTCATCTTCACTGAGCGCCTTGCATTTCATCTCTCATATTCACCCTCCTCTCTCAGCAATTATAATTAGCATCGAATTGAGAGAATTTTTATAAATTTGCAGAGCATTTCGCTGAGGCGGAATGCTCTGATTTTTTTGTAAGAAAGGTGAAAAGAATTTGAATTGCCTCTGAAATATGGAAACAAAAGTTGTTCTTATAACGGGAATTTCTTCGGGATTCGGGCTGGAGTCCGCCAGACTGCTGTGCTCTGAAGGTTATACGGTCTATGGCACCGTGCGACGCGAGGTGGAACATATTCCCGGAGTCCATTATCTGAATGCCGATGTCAGGGACGCTGATGCAGTGAATCGTGCCGTGGAGACTGTTATTGCGGAGCAGGGACGGATTGATATGCTCGTGAACAATGCGGGGATGGGCATCGGAGGACCGATAGAGTTCACGCCGGACGAGGACATTGAGCTTCAGATGGGGACGAACTTCATGGGCATGGTGCTGTTCTCAAAGGCCGTGCTGCCGCACATGAGGACGCGAAAGTGCGGGAAGATAGTTTTCCTCAGTTCGATAGGCGGACTTATGGGACTGCCTTTTCAGGGATTCTACTCCGCGAGCAAGTTCGCAATCGAGGGATACGCCGAGGCGCTGAGAATGGAGGTTTACGGTTTCGGCATTTCAGTCTCAATCATAAATCCGGGCGACTTTTCCACCGGGTTCACGGGAAAGAGGAGGAAGGTCGCACCGGAGGTTGCCGAGGCATACCCCGCCTACGCGCTGTCAATGAGCAAGATTGAGAACGATGAGAGTCACGGGCTGAAGCCGGTCAAGGTGGCGGAGACGGTGGCGAGAATCGCAAAGGCACGTCGTCCGCGCAGCCGCTACATAGTGGCGACGCTCGAACAGAGCCTCTCGGTGCTGCTCAAGGCCATACTCCCCTCCTCGCTTTTCTCCCGCATTCTCCGAGGATACTACAAGATGTGATCTGTAAATAGCGTTATTAAAATATTTTATTATCTTTGCTCCTGGTTTGGGCGGACGGATTGTTCATTTTTGCCCTTTGGTACAAAAGATGCAGGCTCGTTTTGCCCTTCTAAACATACAGAAAGGTTGTTTTATTAAATTTTTGTTGCACATACATAACAAAGTAAGATTATGGGAAACGAAAAAGCGACACGAATCCAGACCTCGCTTCTGAACGGAGTTGAAAAGAAAGCTTTAGTGTGGCTCGCGAAACGTCTGCCTGTCTGGGCGACTTCAAACATGCTGACCGCAGTGGGAACATTCGGCGCGATTCTCTGCGCTGTAGGCTTCGGGCTTGCGAACATCAATCTCAACTGGATGTGGCTCACGGTCTTCGGGCTCTTCCTTAACTGGTTCGGAGACAGCCTCGACGGCTCGATGGCCCGCGTAAGACACACTCAGAGACCGGTCTATGGTTTCTTCATCGACCACAACATAGACATATTCACCATCATCGTGATGTGCGTCGGAGCCGGAATCTCCCCTATCGCAAGAATGGACGTCGCTCTCTTCGTACTCGTCGCCTATCTTGCAATTTCTGCCCACACCTACATCGGAACCATCCTGAAGAACGAGTTCAAGCTCACCTACGGCAAGCTCGGGCCGACGGAATTCCGTGTGATTGCGGCTCTCGCCGTCATATTCCTGATTTATTTCCCGTGGGCTGACTATAACGTCACCGTCAACTGCTTCAAGAACGGTCTTGAGACACTGAACGGAACATATACACCGTTTGACTGGGTGGCAATCGGACTCGGCTGCATCATTTTCATTCTTCTGATTTCTTCTCAGATTCGGGATGAGAAGGCACTTTCAAAGATTGACCCGCCTAAGAAATTTGACGGAACATTCACTGAGTAACAACAAAATGCATACGCCATCCCTACGTGTCGCTGTGACGGCCCGTGGAGATGGCGATTTTCATAATTACGCGCTATTTCCCGCCACATGAGCTGAAATAGCTGTGAATTGATTCGGATGGAGCAGAAGGAGAAGAGAAAGCAGGAGGACAAAGTCCTCTCACTGAAGAAATGGATTGACTTTGTGGTCAGCCGGGCATTGGGGACGGTCGTCGATACGGCTGTACTCTGGTTCGTGGGATGGGTACTGCACAAGATGGTTGCGGTTCACCCTGCAAGCGGGTTCTGGAGCGGCTTCGAGTATTGGGGGGAATATTGGATAGGCCCGGCAATCTCGTTCGAGGTGGCCACCTTCGCGAACTTCCTGATGTCCTACTACTGGATTTGGAAGAACCGCATCAGCAACCGCTCGTCCGCGAAGAGTTTTTGGAGGCATTTCGGCGGGTTCAATGTCTCCTGCATCTTCGGATTTTTCGTGAAGATGATTTTCCTTGTGCTCTTCGAGAAAATCTTCGGCTGGGACGCCTGGCTCTGCAACTTGCTTGCCGTCTGCATCTCGGGGATTCTCAACTATTTCCTTGCGGAGGTGCTGGTCTTCAGGAAAAAGACGGAGCGGCCGGAGCATGAACTACTCAGTATAGAGGAATTGGGGGACATTGCGCCGGTGTTCAAGGGCACATGGGGACAGTGGTTCGGCAAGTTTCTCTTCTCGCTCGTGGGCGTGAACAAGCTCAACGCCCTATACAACAGAATATATGGGCTTGCTCCGGCAAAGGACGCGGCGCGGGGACTGCTTGAGAACATGGGCTGCAACTACCTCATCGGCAATGCCGAAAGGCTCGAAAGCCTGCCGGAGGGCGCATTCATAACTATCAGCAACCATCCGTACGGAGGGCTTGACGGAATCGTGCTCCTGGACCTCATTCTTCCGCACAGGCCTGACTACAAGGTGATGGTGAACGAGATTCTCGGCCGCATAGAGCCGCTCCGCCCGGCGTTCATAACCGTCAATCCCACTACGACAAAGAAAGGCAGTCCGACAAGAACCACGCTGAACGGAGTGCGGGAGACCATTGAGAGACTTGGCGAAGGACACGCGGTGGGGTTCTTCCCTTCGGGAGCCGTCTCCGACCTGCACCCGGGAAAAAGAGAAATTGCCGACAGGCCGTGGCAGGAGAGCATGATCAGGCTCATCCGCAAGGCACGTGTGCCGGTTGTACCGATTCATTTCATCGACCACAATTCCTGGTTCTATTATTTTCTCGGTCTGATTGACTGGAAGGTCCGCCTGCTGCGCCTGCCGCGCGAACTGTTCAACAAGTCAAAGGGACGCCACCGCGTCGTCATCGGGGAGACCATCAGCGTGGAGAAGCAGGATCTGCTCACCGACCTTGATGCCTACACGGCATTCCTCCGCTCATCGGTCTATCAGATGCCGATTCCGGAAACGTTCACCCCGAACCGGACCGTATAGAGAAGCACATTTTTCGCTCATGAATACGGATGCAGAAGAAATAATCACCAGAAAATCGGAGAGAGATAACCGAAGCCGGATAAAGCCTGATTCCCCGAAAGCGGCACACCGGACACCACATAGTCCGGCCGCCGATACAACTAAGCGAACTGCTGCCGGAAGAAGTCATGACGATGGACAGAAGAAGGGCGGGCAGAAAAAATCCGAGAAAAAGCGGGGACGGAAGAGAGGCGGAAAGAAGCGGGTCGGGAAGGTTATTTCGGTGTATTGGTTTGTGGCGGCGGCAGCCTTGACTGTGGCTGCCTTTGTCGTTGTCCCGCTGCTTGTCAGCCGCTGTTCGGGAGAGGCGGGCGTGCAGGTTCCGGAGGGGCACTACGGTTATGCCGTGGATATATCCAAGTACCAGAAGGATATAGTCTGGGACTCCCTGATGGTTCTCACCGGCGCGAACGGGCACACGACGAGGTCGATAAAGTCGGCGAGCGGCATTCACAGGGTGAAATATGTGATGATTAAGGCTACGGAAGGAGAACGCCACCACGACGCGCTGTTCGAGGACCACTGGAAGTGCTCGGCCGAGGCTGGCTACAGCCGTGGAGCCTACCATTTCTTCCGGAGCTCAAAGTCTCCTGAAAAACAGGCGCAGAATTTCATACGTATTGTCGGAAACATCCGCCACAAGGATCTTCCGCCTATTCTTGATGTGGAGACCATCCATACGGGATGCAGCAATGCCGAGCTCAACCGCCGGCTGTTCGTCTGGCTCAGGATTGTGGAGGAGCACTATGGACGACGCCCGATTATCTACACCGGTGACGCCTTTCTCAGAGAGCGGCTCTCCCCCGAAGTCTATGAGCGCTACCCTGTCTGGATTGCCCGCTACGGCTCCGGACGAGGACTTGAAACGCCGCGCTTCAAGAACTGGATGATGTGGCAGTTCACCGACCGCGCCACCGTCTATGGCATCCCCACTCCCTGCGACCTCTCCGTTGTCGTCGTTCAGCAACAATAAGGGGTCTCTGTCATCTCGAACGAAGTGAGGGATCTTTATGCAAAAAGGCTTCCGCCGAAGCGGAAGCCTATATGAAACTCTGAAAGTTGAAGATGTATGAATGTTCAGTTGCAAGGCTTGCGAAAGACTTGAACCGGAACTACCTTATGGTAAAGAGGATTCAAATCTCTGAGCGTAACGAAGCAAGTGGCATTCAGACGCTTCAACTTACTTTGAGATTACGCGGGCCATCTCACAAACCTTGTTTGAATAACCCCACTCGTTGTCGTACCAAGACACAACCTTGACGAAGGTTGGATCGAGCTGGATGCCGGCCTTGACGTCGAAGATTGAAGTGCGTGAGTCGTTGCGGAAGTCAGTTGAAACGACAGCCTCGTCAGTGTATCCGAGAACGCCCTTGAGCTCGCCCTCTGAAGCCTTCTTCATTGCAGCGCAGATTTCCTCGTAAGTTGCAGGCTTCTCAAGCTCTACAGTGAGGTCAACAACAGAAACGTCAGAGGTAGGGACACGCATTGACATACCGGTGAGCTTGCCGTTGAGTTCAGGAAGAACCTTGCCGACAGCCTTTGCAGCGCCTGTTGAAGAAGGGATGATGTTCTCAAGAATGCCGCGGCCGCCTCTCCAGTCCTTCTTTGAAGGTCCGTCGACAGTCTTCTGGGTTGCAGTTGCAGCGTGAACGGTTGTCATGAGACCTCTCTTGATGCCGAACGTCTCGTGGAGAACCTTGGAGATAGGCGCGAGGCAGTTAGTTGTGCAGGATGCGTTGGAAATAATCTTCTGACCTGCGTAAGTCTTGTCGTTTACGCCATATACGAACATCGGAGTGGCGTCCTTTGAAGGAGCTGACATGATGACCTTCTTTGCACCTGCCTTGAGGTGAGCGGAAGCGAGCTCCTCAGTAAGGAAGAATCCGGTTGACTCAACGACAACGTCAACGTCAAGTGCGCCCCATGTAATCTGTGAAGGATCCTTCTCGGCAAAAATCTGAATCTTGTTGCCATCGACGATCATATAGTTGCCCTCAACCTTGATGTCGTGGTCGAAATGACCGTGAACTGAATCATACTTAAGCATGTAAGCGAGGTAGTCAGCGTCAAGAAGGTCGTTGATACCTACAACCTGAATGTCGTTTGAGAAGTTCTCAACGGCAGCACGGAACACCATACGGCCGATACGACCGAATCCGTTAATACCAAGTCTAATCATTTTTTTATAAATATTAAAATGTTAATAAAAATTTCCATTTTTTCGTCGCCTTTCAGTTATGTTCCGCAAGGCAAAACCCGAATTGCAATTACAAATTCTGCGCCGAGAAGAACCCTCTCCGAAATTGCGCCGCAAAAATACAAAAAATAATGAAATAATAAAACTATCTTTGCAGTCGAAAATTTAGTGAGGATATGAATATACTGATAACGAACGACGACGGATTCGAGTCCAAGGGCATCGCGGTACTGGCGAAAATTATGAAAAAATATGGGAACGTGGCAGTTGTGGCACCCTTTTCAGCCCAGTCGGGGATGTCGATGGCCGTGTCTCTGGGGGCGTCGAGAATAGCGTTCAAGGAAATCGGGCGTTCGACTTTCACGGGAGAGGACGGACTGGAGCACACTGAAAGATGGGCATATCTGGATGCCACGCCCGCAAGCTGCGTTAAATTCGCACTGAGCACGCCGTGGCTCGGGTGGAAGCCGGATGTAATCGTGTCAGGCATCAACCACGGGGCAAACACCTCGGTCGCATCATGCTACTCAGGCACGCTCGGAGCCACCGCCGAAGCTGCCGTGAACCACATCCTCGGCATAGGCGTGTCCCTGTGCGACCACAATCCTGACGCGGACTTCTCCCAGGTCGAGAAATATTTTCCCGGCATATTCGAGAAGCTCGTGGAAATCCCCAGGCACAGTTACATGACCTACTACAACGTGAACTTTCCGGCTGTGCCGGCCTCCGAGATCAAGGGCGTGAGAGCGGGATATATGGGACGAGGACGCTGGGTCAAGGAGTTCAGGAGCCTCGACGACGCGAAGGCAATCGCAGCCTCGCTCACGGGCGCCCCGACCGGAGACCCGAACGAAGACCCGGCCGTGAAGATGTACAAACTCGTGGGCGATTTCAGCAGCGACGCGGACAACAGCGCCGACGCCGACCATCTCCTCACCGAAAACGGCTATGTCTCCATAGTTCCCCATACCATTGACAGCACTGATTATGAACAGCTTAAGGCATTGAGCGATGTGGCATTCTAAGCATCGCAGTCATTTGTAAATCTTTGTGCTGAAAAATTATGAGATACTACATTATCGCAGGAGAGGCGTCGGGAGACCTGCACGGGTCGAACCTGATGCGCGGGATATATGAAAGTGACCCGCAGGCTGTCATACGTTTCTGGGGCGGCGACCTGATGAACGGGGTGTTTGCGGAACATCAGAAAGGCGTTCCGCAGGGCGTGGAACGGCCGGACGGAAGTTCCGCGGAGGCACAGCCTGCAACAGTCCCTTTCGGAACGCGGACAGGGGGACTCGTCCGGCACTACAAGGAAGGAGCCGTCATGGGATTCGCCGAAGTGCTTGCCAAGGCCGGCAAGCTGCTCGGCAACCTCGGCCGCTGCAGGAAGGACATTCTGACCTTCGCCCCCGACTGCGTGATTCTCATAGACTATCCGGGATTCAACTTCAAAATCGCCGGATTTGCCCACAGGCACGGTCTGAAAGTCTTCTACTACATAGCGCCGAAGGTCTGGGCCTCAAGGGAAGGACGCATCCGCAAGCTGAAGAAATATGTTGACAGGCTCTACATCATATTCCCTTTTGAAATCCCCTATTTCGAGAAGAAGGGCGTTCCCTTCGTCTATAAGGGCAATCCGCTGGTCGATGCGATTGACGGCTGCAGGGCGATGAGCGAGACACGCGGAGATTTCCTTTCCCGCTGCGGTCTCCCGGACAAGCCGATGATAGCCATGCTTGCAGGCTCGCGCAAGAGCGAAATCAGCACAATGATGCCGGTGCTCACGGAATTTGCAGACAGGATGCACGCCCTGCCGCAATACTCGGGGTGGCAGTTCGTCGTGGCCGGTGCCCCGGGGCGTTCTCCTGAGGACTATCTCCCCCACCTCCACGGTCAGGAATACATCAGCCTGCTTTTCGGGGAGACCCGCTCGATTGTCCGGCAGTCGGAGGTGGCCGTGGTCAATTCCGGGACGGCTTCACTTGAAACGGTGCTGCTCGGAACCCCTCAGGTCGTTGGCTTCATCATGGGCAGCAGGCTTACCTACGCCATAGCCAAGATGATTGTCAAGGTCAAGTACATCAGTCTCGGCAACCTGTGTCTGAACCGCTTCGCATTCAAGGAGTTCGTCCAGAACGACTGCAATCCCGAAGCCCTCGTCGCCGAGGTCCGCGCCCTCATCGAAGACAAGGCCTACAGACAGAAAATGCTCTCCGACTACGCCGAAATCCGCGCACTCCTCGGGGGCTCCGGCGCCTCCGCCGCCGTCGCCGCTGACATTATTGAGCAGTGTCATCTCGAACGAGCCAACAAAACTGAACAAGTGCCATCTCTAATGTAGTGATAGATAATTGGTCGGAAAAGCTTAGCCGACAGGGGATGAAGAAAAAGATGGGATGTAGACCGCTTTTTATTCGCCCCTGGCACCAAATATGGCGGTGCCGATGCGGACAATGGTCGCGCCCATAGACGCGGCAATCCTGTAGTCGCCGGACATTCCGAAAGAGAGTTCGCGGAAGGCGGGCGTGAGGTTCGGGCAGATGCCTATCATCGGCTGCAGGGCTGCATTCAGCGCGAGCAGCTTGTTGAAGTCAGAGCGGATGACGGACTCATCGTCCGTGTTTGTCGCCATTCCCATAAGTCCGCAGAAGCGTATGTGAGGCCAGTGTGCCGCCCCAGTAAGCACGGCCAAAGCCTCTTCCGGGGCAAATCCCTGCTTGGTCTCCTCACGCGCTATGTGGCACTCCAGAAGGACATCCACCCGGAAGCCGCTATGTTCCGCACACCACCGCTCAATCGCATCGAGCAGTTCCACGGAATCGACAGACTCCAGCATCGAGACATAAGGCAGCACAAGTTTCAGCTTATTCTTCTGAAGATGCCCGATGAAATGCCACCGCACATCCTCCGGCATCTGCTGCACCTTGGCATACATTTCCTGAGGACGGCTCTCCCCGAAGAGTCTCTGTCCGGCATCGTAGGCCTCGCGAAGGGCCTCGACCGGGTGGAATTTTGAAACTGCCACCAGTTTCACTCCTGATGGCAGTTCCGATTTTATTTTCTGTATATTATGCTCAATATCCATTTCTGAAACAAATAGCTTTGGGAAATGAGTGCAGAAGAAGATGGAATGCAAGGTGCAAGCGAAGTGGAAACACCGGAGCAACCTTATCGGTTGTGAGGATTTTCCGCGAGCGGCAACGAAGCAGTCCGCTTCTTATGCGCTCATTTCCGACGTTTCTGCTGTTCCCTAAGCTGCGCCTGCTGCATCTTCTGCGCCTCCTCAAGCCTCTGCTGCCACTTAGACTTAGGAAGCGGCTTGCCCTTAGAGGCCTCCACCTGCGCGAGAATCTTCTCCGGCTTCACGACCCATTTCTTGATGATGAAAGTCTGGAGCATGGTGAGCAGGTTGGAGATGAAGTAGTAGTAGGAAAGACCGGATGAGAGATTGTTGCAGATGAACAGCATCATGATAGGCATCAGCCATACGCTCATGAACTTCATGCTTGCCATCTGCGGGTCATTCGACATCTGACTTGAGTTCATCTTCGAATAGAGGAACATCGACACGGCCATCAGCAGCGCGAACAGGGACAGGTGGTCGCCGAAAAGCGGGATATTGAAGCCGAAGTCCCAGATTGAATCGTATGCGCTGAGGTCGTCAGCCCAGAGGAAGGACTTCTGACGAAGCTCGATGGATGCAGGGAAGAATCGGAACATCGCCCAGAGTATAGGGAACTGGAGCAGCATCGGCAGGCATCCCCCCAGAGGCTTCACGCCGGCTCTCTGATAGAGTTCCATCGTGGCCTGCTGCTTCTTCATCGCGTCTTCCTGCTTAGGATATTTCTCGTTAATCTTGTCCATCTCCGGTTTCAGCGCTGACATCTTCGCGGAGGACATATAGGACTTGATTGTAAGCGGAGAAATGACAATCTTCAGGAGTATGGTCATAATCAGGATTATGAGTCCGTAATTGCTGATGAACCGTCCGAGGAAGTCGAAGCAAGGGATGATGATGAAACGCGAAATCCAGCCGACGAGCCATCCCCCGAGAGGGATGATTTTCTCGTATTTCCTGTCGTATTCCTTCAGCGTATGATAGTGGTTCGGGCCGAAATAGAACTCGAAAGGAATCGCCTTGTCGCCGGACTGCATCATATCAACACCTGCTCTCGCATGGGCGGAACACTGCATAAGATTGCGGTCCGCGTCATCCTCCGGAAAATACTCCACTGCGAATTCGCCCGACTCGAAACCCTGCGGAGCCGTGAGTATCGAGGAAAAGAACTGCTGCTGGAAAGCCACCCACTCGAACTTCGCGTCGAGCCGCTTGCCGTCGTTCTTGCCCTTGCCTATCTCCTCCGGAGACTTCTCATCCGGGACATAGTAGTCAATCTTGGAGTACTGCTTCTCATTCTTATAGCCCTTTTCAAGGCGAGGGACTATGGTCTTCCAGTTCACATCAACCGATGAGACCCGACTCGGAATCACGTCGTCCATCCCGACGAACGAGAGTTCGTTGTGAACCATATAGCTGCCCTGCGAAAGGACGTATTTCTGCTGGATATATCCTCCCTTCGCGAACGGAAGGCGCATCACCACGGAAGAATCCGTAACCTCCGCTACGTCGAAGACAAACTCCTTCGTATCCACGGACTCTCCGGCGAACACGTTCACGTTGAACTCGCTGGCCTGCGGAGGAATTAGATAGAGTGAGGAGCTGTCATACTTCACATAGTCGGTGAGCTTCACCGAATACGGCTGCGCACCCCTTGTCGTGAAGACAATTTCAAACTTGTCGTTCGCGAGAGTCACCAGCGAGGACTCGGCCTCGCGTGCCTTGGTAAGGTTCTCGTCCTTGTAGGGCTTCAAGGCCGGCTTCGTCGTGCTCAATGTCACTGTAGTCGCGGTGCCGAGAGTGTCCCCCGAAGCGATGCGGTTCAAGGAGTCCAGCGCCATTGCCTCAAGCCTCTCGGCCCTTGCAATCGAATCCAGCTGCGCCTGATACTCCATCTGCTTCTTGTACTGACGCGACTGGTACCATGTGAAGCCGAACATAATCACGCCTATCAGGACGAAGCCGATGATTGTATTTTTAGTTTCTGATGTCATATTTCCATATTACGGGGCGTCTAAAAAGCGGCCTGCGGCGTTGAATGTCTTGTCAAAATCCTCACAACCATTAGGTTGCTGCGGTATTTGACTTCACCATCCGCCTTGCATCCCATCTTTTTATGCATCCCCTATCTTTCTACTGTTTCTTTATATTGTTCCTAAATGCCGTTCTTTACTGCGGTTCCCTGCGGCTCACTCCTGTGTCGTGTCCAGATTTCTGATTTTATCGGCAAGCTTCGCAAGTTCCGCCTTCGCGTCGTCGATGCGGGCGCGCATCTGGTCGATCAGCCCGCCGGAGTTCTTGCCGGCCGTGAAGAAGCCGATGTTGTTCTCGCAGGTGGCGATGTCCTGCTGAAGCTTGGTGAACTTGTCAATCAGCATCTCCTTCTCCGAACGCTGAGGCCTTCCGCCGCGCACGCCGCGCTTCTCCGCGGCAGGCTCGACGCCGAACTTAGCCTTGACGGCAGCCTTGTACGCCTCGGCAACCTTTTCCTTCTCCTTGAACGGGACGAATCCGATTTCCTGCCATTTCTGCCGGAAGTCGGCGAGCGCCTTCGCGTCGGTGTCGACATCCACGTTCTGATATGCCTCAATCTCCTTTATTATGGCCTGCTTCAGTCGGAGATTCCTGTGGTAGTCGTCAGGCCGGACATTATTCTTGTCCCTCTCGGCAAAGAACTCGTCACAGGCGGCACGGAAACGCTTCCAAATCTGCTCGGACTTCTTGTGAGGCACCGCTCCTATTTCCTTCCACTGCTTCTGAAGCTCGATAAACTGCTCGGAAGCCTTCTTCCACTCGGTGCTTGACTTAAGAGCCTCGGCAGCCTCACAGAGAGAAATCTTCTTCTCAAGATTGGCGTTCAGACCGTCCTTGAAATTGGAGTAATATTCCCTCTTCTTCGCATAGAACGCATCACAGGCGGCGCGGAAGCGGTCATATATCTTCTGATTCTCCTTCTTCGAAGCGAAGCCTATCTTCCTCCACTCCTGCTGGATTTCCTCGATTTCCTTGGAAAAGGCATTCCACTCGTTGGAGCTGCCCGCCTCCCTCGCGGCAATCTCCTCAACCTTCTCACAGAGAGCGGTCTTGGCGGCAAGGTTCTCCTCCTGCTTCTTCTTGATGTCCTCGTAGAAGCCCTGATATTTCTTGTTGATTACAGACGTGGCGGCCTTGAAACGGTTCCATATGTCATCCCTGTACTCCTTGGCTACAGGCCCATACTCCTTCCACTGCTCATGCAGCTTCTGAAGTTCCTTGAACGCCTCCACTACATTCTCGTTCTCCGCCAGTTTCTCCGCCGCCTCGCAGAACTTCTCCTTCACCTCAAGGTTCTTCCTGAAGTCGAGGTCGCGGAGCTCGCGGTTAATCTGCACCATGTCATAGAACTGCTCGACATAGAGCTGGTAGGTCTCGTTAAGATTGCGGAACGCGGTGGCCGGCACAGGCCCGATTTCCCTCCAGCGGTTCTGGATTTCCCTGAATGCCGGGAAGGTGGCATTCACGTCCTCCTGCTTCTCCAGCAGGGCCTTCAGGTCTTCGATGACCTTCTGCTTGAGCTCCAGATTGTGCTCGCGCTCCTTCTCCTGCTTCTCGTTGAACTCCGCGCGTTCCTTCTTATATTCGTTATAGGCGGACTTGAACCCTTCCTCGATTGCCGCGAACGGACTCTCTACGGTCTCGACGGCAGCGTCGGCGACATCGGACAATTTCTGCATCGCATCGGCCTTTTCCTTGCCGAGCTTCTTGTAGAATGCCGTCTTAATCATCTCGACGTTCTTCGACATCGTCATCTTCAGGTCGCTCGTGACCGTCTTCTGAAGTTCGGAAACAAGTTCCGCAAGCGTCATGTTCTGATAGTCGGGAGTTTCCTCATCAACGGTCTCCTGTGTCTGAGGAGTCTCCTCTGCACCCGTCCCGGTCTCCGCGACATCCTCTGCGGGCTTCTCCTGAACGGGCTGTTCCACAGCGGCATTTTCCTGAACCTCAGGCTCTACATCCGGGGCGATTGCCTCGGGAATGATCTCTTCACTCATAATTTAGAGAATTAAGTTTATACCCATGGACACGGCGAACCCTCGCGTTCACGCGCGTCCATTCTGCAAATATATGAATATTTGAGTAAAATATGTTATTTTTGTGCCTCAGAAATATGAAAAAAAATAATCTGCCCCGACATTGGGGATCATTTCCGGAAAAAGAGAAACGCAAAAAACTGAATACATTATGAGAATCGACATACTCACCGTCGTCCCCGAACTTCTGGACAGTCCGCTGAGCCATTCAATCGTGGGACGCGCGAGAAAGAAGGGAATCGTGGAAATATATGTCCATGACATCAGGAAATACGGACTCGGCGCTCACAGGAGGGTCGATGACTACAACTACGGGCCCGACGCGGGCATGGTGATGATGGTCGAGCCGATTTTCCGGATGATTGAGGAACTTCGCGCCGAAAGGGAATATGACGATATAATATATATGTCCCCCGACGGCGAGGTGCTGACGCAGGGAATCGCCAACGAACTGTCTCTCAAGGGCAACATCATTCTGCTCTGCGGCCACTACAAGGGCATCGACCAGCGCGTCCGCGACCATCTCGTGACAAGGGAAATCTCCGTGGGGGACTATGTCCTCAGCGGGGGCGAGATTCCCGCCGCCATACTCGCCGACGCCATTGTACGCCTCATCCCCGGAGCCATCTCCGACGAGACCTCAGCCCTGAGCGACTGCTTTCAGGACGACCTGCTCTCCCCTCCTATTTACACCCGTCCGGCCGAGTTCAACGGATGGAAGGTCCCGGACATCCTCCTCTGCGGCGACCCGAAGAAGATTCAGGCCTGGCAGGACGAACAGGCGCTTGAAAGGACACGGCGGCTTCGCCCGCATCTTCTTGAGAAATGAGAATCTGTCTCAAAAACGCGGGACTAATGAAGAAATCTTCAAAAACCGATTCTCAAAACAACCGTTGTCCGAAATTCAAACAGTTTTTTTGCGAAATGTGCGGATTTTTAGATATTTCCGCCATTTTCGGAATAAAAACCTCAATAAAATTTTGTTATTAGAAAATAAACCCTATATTTGCAATGTCTTAAACGAGACGTACGTTTAAGGCCACTCATCTCTTCATGATTTGCGGGATGTCACCACTGACAAATATCCATGTGTCCGAGCGGCACATCGTTGACGTCGCTTATGACTTCCGCCGTTGTGGAGAGCTTGCTGACCACTAATAATTAAAACACTACACTACTAACCGAAACAGCTCGCAGTGATGCGGGCTGTTTTTTCGGAGAGATGACATTTCAAAGCGTCATTCTGAACTTGGATGCAATTTTTCAAAATGTATTTTGAAAATTACGCTAATTTTGCAGAAATATCCAAAATATGGCAACGAAACAACATAGAGACGAGAAGAGGAAAATCATCTATGTCTCTCTGATATTCATAGTGCTGGCGGCGATGTACTTTATGCCCGCCTCGGCGCTCGGACAGACTCTCCCGGAAAAGGTCGTCAGGTTCAGGATCGCCTACCCGGTTGCAGCGCTTGCTCTTTTGGGAGCTTATCTCGGCATGGGATGGAAGTTCGTGCTGGCGTTCCTTTTCTCCTGCACGGGAGACGCGATGGGAGCCTACGGGAGTTTCTTCGGTCAGATGGGATATTTTGCGGCGGCTCACGTCATGCTGATTGGGGCGTTTGCCGAAAGGCTGTGGAAAGGCCGCAAGGAAGTCGCCGGAAAAATCACGGGCAAGAAAGGGGCGACTTCCCAAAACGGCGGCGCGGATGACTTTTGGAACTCCCGGAGCTGGAAAACACTTGTCGGACTGACTGTTGCGGCGGTATTGGCATTTGCGTTCGCGCTAGTCATTCCCAATGTTCCGGAGGCTGCGCTGCAAATCGGGTGCGGTGTCTATGCAGTTCTGATTGCCGCGATGTTCTGGCTTTCGCTGATGCAGCGTTCGCCGCTTTTCGCCGTCGGAGCCGCGCTGTTCCTCATTTCGGACATGATTCTTTCATGGAACAAGTTTGTCGGGCCGGTCACAGGTGAGAAATGGCTGATTATGGTTCCTTACTATCTCGGACAGATGCTGATTTGGCTCGGAGCCGTCGGTTTGATGAAAGCGGAAACAGGGAGCGGCGCCGGGGCGGAAAATATGTCAAGGCAGGAAAATATGTCAAATATGGTAAGCCGCAAAGGCAAACAATAATGCGCGCAAGGGTATGAAGGAAAGGGACATTCCACGGAAGATTGAGGTGAGAGGCGCGAGAGTGCACAATCTCAAAAATATAGATGTCGATGTACCGCTGAACAGAATTGTCGGAATCGCCGGCGTTTCCGGGTCGGGGAAATCATCGCTGGCACTCGGGGTGCTGTACGCTGAAGGGTCGCGGCGCTACCTTGAATCGCTCTCGACCTACACGCGCAGGCGCATGACTCAGGCATCAAAGGCGCTCGTCGATGAGGTTCTCTATGTCCCGGCGGCGCTTGCTATGCACCAGAGACCGGGGATTCCCGGCATAAGAAGCACTTTCGGCACCGGAACGGAACTGCTGAACAGCCTGAGGCTTATGTTCTCACGGCTTGCAAGTCACCGCTGTCCGAACGGGCACTATCTTGAGCCGTCGCTGAAAGTGGCCGCCGGGCAGGAACTCATCTGTCCGGTGTGCGGGGAGCATTTCTATGCACCGTCTGCGGAGGAACTGTCGTTCAACAGTCAGGGAGCCTGCCGGACCTGCGACGGTACCGGAACGGTGCGGACAGTCGATGAGAGCACGCTTGTGCCGGACGAAAACCTCACTATTGATGAAGGGGCGGTCGCTCCGTGGAACACGCTGATGTGGTCGTTGATGACCGATGTATGCCGTGAGATGGGAGTGCGCACCGATGTGCCTTTCAAGGACTTGACACCGAAGGAAAGGGACATTGTCTTTCATGGGCCGGCCGAGAAGAAGCACATATTCTACCACTCGAAGAACAGCAATCAGGCCGGCGAGCTGGACTTCACCTACTACAACGCCGTCTATACCGTCGAGAACGCCCTCGCCAAGGTCAAGGACGAGAAGGGGATGAAGAGGGTGGAGAAATTCCTCCGCACTGATGTCTGCCCGGACTGCGGCGGGACAAGACTCTCGGACGCGGCGCGTGCCCCGAGGCTGCGCGGGATTTCACTGGCTGAGGCATGCACGATGACGCTCACGGAACTCGCGGGATGGGTGCGCGGGGTGCCGGATTCATTGCCCGAGGAAATGAGACCGATGGCAGAAAGCATCTGCGAGTCCCTCCTCGACACGGCAAAGAGGCTGCTCGACCTCGGAATCGGCTACCTGACGCTCGACCGCAGCGCCGCCACGCTCTCCACCGGAGAAAGGCAGCGGATGCAGCTCGCGAGGGCTGTCCGCAACAGGACGACCGGAGTGCTCTATGTGCTTGACGAGCCGTCCATCGGACTGCATCCGGCCAACATCGTGGGACTCACCGGCGTGATGAACGACCTGATTGCAGACGGGAATTCTGTCGTGCTCGTTGATCATGACACGCAGATTCTCAAGGAATCCGACTGGATGATTGAGATGGGGCCCGGAGCCGGCGCCGACGGCGGTCAGGTGATTGCGCAGGGAACGGTTGAGGAGATAGAGAGCAGCCCGGTCTCGCGGATAGGGCCGTTCCTTTCGGGAGCCGCATCGGTGACGGTCGGAAATGAGTGTACGGCGGGAACCGGAACTGCACAAAACGACCATTTATCAGGAGCCATAAAAAGCGTCTGCGGAGCTAATGCCGAGAAAAGTGGCTTGCACAATACTGGTAACAATGACCTCTTCGCCAAGGGCACAATCGCGATGCGTACGGCCGCGATTCACACGGTGAAGCCGCTTGAGGTGCGGATCCCCAAAGGCAGGCTGACGGTCGTGACCGGAGTTTCAGGCTCGGGAAAGACGACTATGGTGCTGGAAAGCCTCATTCCGGGGCTTCAGGCAAAAATCGGCGGAGCCAAACTTCCGGACCATGTCCTTGACATCGCGGCAGACGGAATAAGGCAAGTAAAGCTGATTGACGCCTCCCCTATAGGAATCAACGTCCGTTCCACAGTGGCGACCTACGCCAATGTCCATGACGAGCTCCGCAAGGTCTTCGCCAAGACTCCGGACGCGAAGAAATGCGGCTACAAGGACGGCGACTTCTCCTACAACACCGGCAAGCTGCGCTGCCCGACCTGCGACGGGACGGGAGTCATCAGCCTTGACGTCCAGTTTCTTCCGGACGTGAACATCCCCTGCCCCGACTGCCGGGGGTCACGGTACTCAAGGCAGGCCGGACTCGTGCACCGAGAGAACGCCGCCGGAGAAAGGCTCTCGCTTCCGGAGCTTATGGACATGGACATCAATCATGCAATCGATGCCTGCGCGGACCTCAAGATTGTGAGCCAGAGGCTGAATGTGCTGAAGGATTTGGGTCTTGGCTATCTCACTCTCGGAGAGGAGACACCGAGCCTTTCAGGAGGCGAGGCTCAGCGGCTCAAGCTGGCGAGCGAGATGGGACGCGGTCAGGAAGATTCGGTCTTTGTCTTCGACGAGCCGACCATAGGCCTGCATCCGGCCGACGTTCAGACGCTTCTCGGCGTGTTCCGCAGGCTAATCGCCCGAGGAGCCACGGTCATCGTCATAGAACACGACCTCGACGTCATCCGCAGCGCAGACTACATCATCGACATAGGCCCGGGCGGCGGCGCCGAAGGCGGCTCCATTGTCATCTCCGGCACCCCGGCCGAGGTCCGCGACTGCCCCGACAGCATGACGGGAAGATTTATGTAAAAAGTTTTTGCGTAACGATTTATTTTAGTACCTTTGCATCGGGTAAGTCATGCACGACCAGCTCCCTCTGAATTCTCCCAGGGCCGGAAGGCAGCAAGAGCAGGAGGTTGTAGCGGTGCGATGTATGTAGCTTACCCTTTTTTGTCGGCAAAAAAGGGCAAGCT
>DJPQ01000088.1:14926-15075 GCA_002439805.1 Bacteroidales bacterium UBA6408 | reverse complement strand
CGACCTCCTACCCCCAGTCGGCTTTCGCCGACAGCCCCCGGGGGCACACGGCCTACATTTCATTGCGGCCGGCGACTCCATTCCTCCGTTACACTCCGTCAATGCGTCGCGGCGGCTCTTGCCGCCTTGTCGGCAAAAAAGGGCAAGCT
>DJPQ01000088.1:0-14889 GCA_002439805.1 Bacteroidales bacterium UBA6408 | reverse complement strand
CGACCTCCTACCCCCAGTCGGCTCAATTTATTGAATAATTGCTTATCTTTGCGCCGTTTTTATCATATTATTTTATAATGAAAAAGATTTTGACACTGATGATTCCGGTTCTTGCGTTGTGCGGGTGCGGACAGAGCAGGCCTGCGGTGCCGGGGATTGACCTCGCGGACCTCGACGAAAGCGTTTCTCCGAAGGTGGATTTTTACAAATATGCCACGGGAGGATGGCAGAAGAACCACCCGCTGAAGCCCGAGTATGCCCGGTACGGCTCGTTCGACATCCTCGGCGAAAACAACGAGAAGAGGCTCAACGAGCTGTTCCAGTCCATGAGTTCGCTCAAGGCGGCTCACGGCACGGTCGAGCAGAAGATTTCAGACCTCTACAAGATGGGGCTCGACTCGCTCAGAAGGAATGAGGAGGGCGCGGCTCCGCTTATGCCCTACATCGACGGGATTCTCGCCATCGCGGACAAAGATGCGCTCGTCCGGGAGATTGCGGCGATGCACCTCGCGTCAGACAGCCCGTTTTTCGGAACTTATGTGATGGCGGACATGACCGACAGCGACAGCAACATCCTCTACATGAGCCAGTCCGGACTTGGTATGGGCGACCGTGACTACTATGTCAATGGCTGCGACCCGAAGCTGAAGGCCGGCTATCTGGCATTCCTTACCAAGGTTCTTGAACTCGCAAGGCTTGACAACGCGGAGGGACGTGCCGGCGACGCTATGAAGGTCGAGGATGCCCTCGCGGAGGCCTCGTGGACGAGCGTGGAGTGCAGGGACATGGAGAAGCAGTACAACCCGACCACATTCACGGAACTCGACGCAGAATATCCGAACCTCAACCTCGCCGGCTATTTCGAGGCTCTCGGAGTGAAGCCGGAGGGCAAGATCGTCGTCACGCAGCCGTCATTCTTCAAGGCTCTTGACGGAATTTTCGCGTCCGAGAATGTCGAGGTGCTGAAAAACTACCTGCTCGCCCAGCTGGTTCAGGGAGCCTGCGGCGCTCTGAGCGACGACTTCTACAACGCGAGCTTCGACTTCTTCTCCCGTCAGATGGCAGGCGTACAGCAGCAGAGGCCGCGCTGGAAAAGGGCGATGTCCGTTCCGAATTCCCTGCTTTCGGAAGCCGTGGGCGAAATGTATGTGAAGAAATATTTCCCCGCGAAGGACAAGGAAAGGATGGCGAAGATGGTGGCCAACATTCAGGCCGCGCTTGCCGAGCACATCGACTCGCTCGACTGGATGAGCGACGAGACCAAGGCCAAGGCACACGAGAAGCTGAACGCCTTCACCGTGAAAATCGGCTATCCCGACAAATGGAAGGATTATTCATCGCTTGAGGTCGACCCGTCAGCAAGCTATTATGAGAACATCCGCCAGGCCGCGCTGTGGTCCGTGCAGGACAATCTCACCCGTCTCGGGAAACCGGTCGATAAGTCCGAGTGGCTCATGAGCCCGCAGACCGTGAACGCCTACTACAACCCGGCGACGAATGAAATCTGCTTCCCGGCAGCGATTCTCCAGCCTCCGTTCTACAACCCGGACGCCGACGACGCGGTGAACTACGGGGCAATCGGAGTGGTGATTAGCCACGAGATGACTCACGGATTCGACGACCAGGGACGTCTGTTCGACAAGGACGGAAACATGGCCGACTGGTGGACTGCGGAAGACGCAGAAGCATTCAAGGCCAAGACTGCGGTGCTTGTGAAGCAGTTTGACGAGGTAGAGGTTCTGCCCGGCGTTCATGCCAACGGGGCGCTTTCCCTCGGAGAGAACATCGCCGACCACGGCGGACTCCGCATTTCATACACGGCGCTCCAGAACTCGTTCAAGGGGCATCATCCCGCTCCGATTGACGGATTCACCGCCGAACAGAGGTTCTACCTCGCCTACGCCAAGGTCTGGGCCGACAACATCACCGATGAGGAGATTGCCCGCCGCACCAAACTCGACGTGCACTCGCTCGGCCGCAACCGCGTGAATGTGACGCTCCGCAACCTCGACACCTTCTTCGACGCCTTTGACATCAAGGAGGGCGACCCGATGTGGAGACCGGTGTCCGAGCGGGTCATCATCTGGTAGTACGGGGCTTCATCCCCTAGTTTCAGCTGCTTAGTTTCAGTTTATTTTGAACGCTGATAAAAAGCGAGAAATCCTCTTGCGCGACATCATAGCGCAAAGATTTCTCGCTTTACTTTGTTCGCTCGAAATGACACGCTGTCAGAACAGCGGCTCCACAGGTTCGCGGTGGTCGGGGTCGAGGAGTTCGGAGCGGAACTTGAGGCGGGCGAAGTTGAGTTTGTTCAGATCCACCACGCGGATGTGGCTGTTGAACATCGTGCGGATGTAGATCTTGCGTCCGCTCAGGTCGGTGGCGGTGGTGAACTGGGTCGCGGACGGGATGTCCGGAGGGGTGACGCCGGCGGCTGTCTGGACGCCTATCGGGAGGTCAAAGTTGTTCAGGATATGGAAGGCCTGGATGACGGTTCTGTCGGCATCGGGGAGCTTCGGGGCAGTGGTCTGGAAGAATGCTGCGCGGACAAAGCGGGACGGAGGCGTGAAGTCGCCCGGAAGTCCGAGCATTCCGCTGCCGCCGCCGAAGGAGTGGAGTTCAAGGCTGCCGACGGTGTTTTCCGTGACGGCACCGGACTTGAGGTTCACATAGTTGTTCAGGTTCGTGAGCTGCCAGTCAAACGAAGGGGAGTTAGTGAGGACTCCGAGCGTGTTTTCATAGAACACGCATTTTTCGCCGATGATTTCCAGCACGACCTGACGGCCGGACGGGTCCGCGAATCTCCAGTGGGCAGTGGAGGCGCGAGGGTCGATGTTGTGGACGTGAACCGCCTCCACGGCCTTGATGACCTCATCCACCGTTGAGCAGCAGCCGAGGATATACGGAACAAGCTGAAGATCCGCGATGCTCGATTCTTTCAGCGAAGGACAATAATCCTCATATTTCCCATATCCCGGGAAATAGAAAAGTCCTGCGGAAAGCCCCTCCTCGTTCAGTCCCTCAACGATGAACTCCGCCTGCTCGACGGCGAAGCCCACATAACCATACTGTCCGGAGAAGGCTCTCCCCTGCCCTCCTCCCGGCACGATGGAATGCCAGACGTGATTCCGTGGAACGATGACATAGCGGTTGTGGTTGTCATTCACGGCCCATTCTATTGTCCGGGCCGTCACCGTGCTTCCGTCCGCAGCCTTGAGCGTGATGCCCGTGCAGGCGGAACTCCGTGCAGAAAACGCCACTGCGGCCGCTGCGGCCAACATAATGGCTAAAGTTTTGTGTTTCATAAGATTATGTGGTTTACACTACAATCTTTCGGCGGCGCAAATTCCATGCCCTAAGACAAATTGGCCGGGATGGAGGGCGGTGTCCCCGTTTCGAGAAAGTCCGTCAGGGCATTACCGTAGCCCCCCCCGAGAGCGAAATCAGTTGGAGAAGGTGACGGTTGAGAGCCCGTCGCCGAACTCGAAATATTTGTTCTGAACCCAGACGGTGGTCGCGGAGGCGGACTTGGTCGTGAGGAAGGCGCAGGGAACAATCTTGTGGGAATTGTCGGAGGTGGAAGCCATGGACATATAGTCCCCGTAGGTGAGGGATTTCGTGAATCCGAAGGAACGCTTCCCGGAGTTTATCATGGACTCGCCGTACCATGTGGACATATAGCCGCTGCGCCATTCATCGCCAGAAAGGGACGCATTCGGGGCGATGCTGTTGTCCTCCGACTCTATCCGGAAATCGAGCGGGAACAGGGACTCGCGCAGACCCGTGGGCAGGAGGATGTTCAGAGTGAACTGCCGCGAAAGACCGGACTGGACGGTGGCGGGGCACCGGAAACGGAAAGTGTAGGGGTTGCGGACACGGAAAGTGACGCTGCGGGCAATCTTCACGTTCATGTTCGACCCCGGGTCGTAAAAGATGACCGTCTGTGACTTTTCCTCATCCTCCGGGAGCTGCGGGCTTATGGTGACGTGCCTCCATCCGTCCGACGAATCCTCCGATGTCCACGACCTTATCACCGTTCCGCCGGCGGTGAGCGGGCGTTCCGTGGAGCGGTCGAAAGTCAGAATATCGCCGTTGTCGGCGACTGTCGGGGCGTCACGCCAGTCGGGGATGTATCTGTAGCGGAAGCTGAAATCCGACGAAGAGACGACCGTCGTGTCGGTGTAGCTGACATAGAGACGGCTCGAACCGTCGGAAATGTTTATGATGTCCTGAGTCACCACCGAAGAGATGAAGTTGTTCGACGCGGGCGCGGCCGCCGCCTCGGCTGCCGTGGGGTAGCCGTCGGAAGTGCAGGAGATGATGCTGGCGCTGTAGATGAAATTGCGTAGGATGTTGTAGTACTCGGCAACCCCGGCGGTCCCCGAGCGCACGAAGTCAATCTTATAGTAGGTGTCCGGATGGCCGGCATAGCTGCCCCGGACGATTATCGCGGTGTTTGTCTCGTCGTTGGAGAACGGCCGCTCATAGAGATGCTTCACGCTCATATCGTAGGTCAGCGAGGCAGCGTCAGTGGCGACAATCTGAGTCCCTGCCGGCAGGAAGCCGCCGAATCCCACATCCGACACCCCGTCGTAGGAGGAGGAAAGCTCCGCATATGAGCGGCTTGCCCAAGGATTGTTCCCGAAGCCGTCCCCTGCTGAATCCGTGGTTTCGTAGGCCGCGAACGAGTTCACGCTCATCACGCACGGGGCAACGCAGCCCCGGTCCGGAACATTCCAGAGGGCATATCCCGAAATCTCGAAGTCATCCGTCCGTGAAGAAACATCGACCCGCGCGAAATTTCTCACGAGCGGAATCTTCGTAATGCGCGAAAGCCCCTCCTCCGACATCTCGTCAAGGCTCTCCGGTATGCCGTCTTCAAGCACGATTCTCTGCCAGTACGCATCCTGTCCGTCAGAGACCGTAAGCTGACGCATGACATAGTACTCGGTGCCGTAGGAGACGGGACTGGAATCGAAGTCATAGTTCGCGACAAGGTGGATTATCCTCGGATTCGGGCTTGCCTGAAGCGTCGCCCGGAAACGGTACTCGGTGTTCATGTCCGTGCCGAACGCATCCGGTTCTACAGGTTCCGCCTCCCTGCATTCGACGAAAAACCCCTGTTCGTCGAAGACCAGCAGATGAAGCGAGGATATGCCTTCGGACGAAAAGGAACGTGTCCTCAGAACATCCGCCTCGAGGACACTGACTGAAAACACCAGTCCGCCTCCACGATTCTTCGTTTCCGGGAAATCGAGTCTTTCGGAACATCCGAGAACGACGAAAATCATAAAGAGGGGAAATACGCTCCGACGGAGTCCCCTCATATAATGACGGAGTTTCCTTATCATATAATGTGATATGAACATATATCCTCTCAGCGTGTATTCTTTCATCGTGCACTGTCTCCCCATGTGAACGTCGTCTTGCCGCAGCGGTCCGTCCAGTACCATTCGTCATAGACGCAGCGGACAGGGCTGTTTGAAGTCGTGGAATTGCCTCCCGGACTGTAGGCACGGCCGTCGCTTGCCCAATAGTAACTCGTGGAAGTCAGCAGTACCGGAATCTTGCCGCCGTCCGCGAGCATCACCATGTATTCAATCTCGGCCTTGGTCGGAATCCGCCATCGCCCGGCCGGGTAACCGTCCTCCTGATAGCCGGCGCAGCGCTTCTGGGCGTCGGAGTAGGACAGGGTGAAGCTTACCCCGTAGGACGAGGCTATGCGGAAAGACGGCGCAATCATGTTGTTAACCCTTGTCCCGTTGTTGTCAGCCGGGTAGTAGTAGCGGAGCTGCCTGCGCGTGCCGTCGGTGGCCGTGACCGTTGTCCACGACTCACGGTTCCAGCCCCAGCCGGAGAATGTCGGGACCGAGATGTTATCCGTCCTCGGGTCTCCTATTATATAATTGGAGCCGGCAGGAAGCGAACTGACCGTCACCACATACATATACGGATCCTGATTGGTGTCGGTGTATTCACCCTGATAGACATATTTCCAGTCGTGTGACTGCCCATAGTATCCCTGATTCCCGTTGATAATAACATACCCGTTGTCGCCGCCGTAGCTGCTGTTCCCGCTCGTCCCGCCGTTAGGATTTCCCGTGCCGGAATTGAGGTCGGCGACGACATAAAGCGCGGGATACTGAATGACGGTCAGAGTTTCCTCGAAATCGGGGTCGTCCTCGTGCTGGATGGTGAAACTCAGTTCGTAGGCCGAGACATCATAGTCCGCCCTGTAGTCATTGATGAGTTCGTGGGTAAAGACCACGCGGCTGTTTTCCGAATCATTGACAACGCTGTACTTGGACGGGGACACGACCACATTGCCTTCCGGGACATAGCCCGCGGTCGGCGCGAGGTTGGTGGTGGTCAGCGACGCGGAGACAATCCTGACCGGATGGGACGTGAAATACGGGATGGAAATGGAGTTGGTGTTATGCATCCCGTAGGCGTTGCGATCGACCATGAGGTAGCGGTAGCGCAGCAGCTCGGCCTCGGTACGCACGGTCTCGTTTCCCCATGGAAGGATTGTGTATGACGGGGTTATCTCAGTAGGACGCTCCGGATCCCCGCTGCCGAGTATGCTCACGGAAAGGCGTATGCGGTACCATGCGTTGCGGTCGAGCCGCCGCGCAACGGAGTTGAACGGGACGGCATAGTAGCAGGTGAAAATCCTGTCCTGCACTCCCCCTTCGTCCGTGTGCCGCCAAGGGACGGAGAGGAGGATGTACGGAGCGTCGCCATCCTCTTCGGAGGCCCACTCGCTGAAAAGGGACCACCACGGCATCTCGTGAGTCCATCCGACGCTGACACCGCCCTCCGTCGCGGGCAGCAGGCGGCGCGGGCGGCCGACATAGCTGAACCCGCTGCCGCGCCTGTCGCCGTAGCTCATGTCGGAGGCAAGGAAGCCCCTGTTCACACCGTTCACGAAGGCCGCGTACATATTCTCCGTGTCCGGAGTCCAGTTCTTGTCCTCTATGTCGGCGTTGTTCACAGAGCTGACATAGAACGAAATCTTGGAGGCCGAACGGAACATCTGTACATCCCCGCCGGAAAGCGTCCCGAGGGCATCGTTCCGCACGACTTTCCCCTCTCCGAACATGGCGAAGCACTCAGGAACATTCCCATAAGGCTCCGAGTCCCCGGCCGGTCCGAAGTCCGCGCTTATGACGGTCTGACGCAGGTCGTTCACAGTCGGAGCCGAAGGCAGGGACAGATCGGCGTCATCGGAACCGCCCGAAGCGTCAGAGCCGGAAATGTTCGCGACGGCACAGACACGGCAGCTGCTCATCGTCGGGAAAAGCGTCCGCACCAAAAGCCGGCTCATGGAAAAGCGCACCGAGACCTTGCCGGCGAGAGGGTCGGCGACCAGTCCCTGCGTTCCCCCGGTCACCGCG
This sequence comes from Bacteroidales bacterium UBA6408, assembly GCA_002439805.1. Lineage (GTDB taxonomy): Bacteria > Bacteroidota > Bacteroidia > Bacteroidales > UBA932 > Cryptobacteroides. The sequence goes on along the minus strand of DJPQ01000088.1, from coordinate 7,492 downwards.
CCGGAATTGGCCGCGCTCGCATAAGAATCCGTCGGCCAGGCAAAAAGCGCGGGAGCGTCGTCGCCGGAGTCTGCGGCGTAGAAATAGAGTCTGAAGCTGTCGATGCGGTTCTCGTTCCATCTGTCCTCACCGTATTCCGTGGCCTTGGTCTGCCCGAAGTCGCCCGTGCCCATGGAAAGAACAAACTCGTAATCGTCCGCATACGCAGAGCCATCCGTCTCCTTCACACAAGAGGCGAATACCACCGCAACAGCGAGCAACACAAGTATGTTCTTCATATGAACATTCATATCCCGGCTTTCTTCTAATCCTTAACCAATATGTACGGCCCTCCGAGCGCGTCGGTTGCCGCGAGGTTCACATTTCCGTATGAGGCATATATGACGACCTTAGCAGTGCCCACCGTGCCGGGGGCCTGGGCGATGCTGAGCGTGACCGGAGCTCCATCGACTATGCCTTCCGCATAGTCCGCCAGCGTGCCGTCCGCATGACGGAACTTGAAATGGTCCAGGTCGCCGCTCTTTTCCTCGAACACGGCATACCATTTCGCGCCGAGAGGGGTCGCGATGGTGAAGCTGCACACGAGGTCTCCGGCCGTGCGGGCAATCACCCTCTTCCCCGAAAGGACGTGGTTGTCGTCTGTCCAGACAATCTTCGAGCTTATGCCGACGGACTTTGTGTAGTCGTAGTCGAACTCGCTGACGCTCCACGGCTGCGCCACAAGGTTCAGGGACAATTCATGCCCGTTTACGCTGTCGATGGTGTAGCGATAGACGTGATTCCGCAGGAGATTGAAGCGCAGCCCGGTGTCGGCGACGGAATAGTCCCGGAAATTGATGGTGTATGTCCGGTCGATGCCGCCGAACTTCACGGCGATGGCGGCGCAGTCGGTGCGGGCATATCCGTAAGTGTCCATATTCCTGTACTCCGGGACATAAATGCACCATTGGGCGCCGGACTCGTCAGGCAGGAGCGGAAGGGAGCCGTCGTCGGGAGAGTCGTTGTCCTCGGAATTGTTGTAGAGATGCGTGGAATGGTCATGACTCCAGTTCTTCGTGTCATCGAGCATATCCAGCGGAGCGGCCGCCCCATAGCGGTTATAGCGGACGAGGGAAACTGAGGATATGCTCTCCTCCAGCATGGCGCCGCCGCGGACGATGACCTTTGAAATCGAGCGGAGCAGGTCTATGCGTCCGAGATAGGCGGCGACGCCCGCGCTGAAGAAGAGCGGCACGCTGTAGGTGCGTATGCCGTACATCGGAATCGGCGTGGTTTCAGACGGCGTGAACGGAGCGCTGTAGCGGTACATGGACCAGTCCGCGCGGCAGACGTCGTCGATGGTCGTCACGCCCTCCTCAAGACCGGACGGAGCGGACGGCCAGTTGGCGAGCACCACGACCTTAAAGCCTGTCGTCGGCGGAGAGGCAATCGGGCCGCGCAGAGTCCATTCCTGAGGATAGAGGCTGCCCGAGACAGGAAGAACCTCCTCTGGCACGAACTCGAACATGAAGCGGTCGTCAAGTCCGAAGAAGAGGATGTGGAGCCCGTTCCGGACATCTATGTAGTTTTCTCCTCCGGAGCCGTCCTCATCAGTCTCGACTATGGCACGGGTGGCGGTAGGGAGTGCGGCGCCCCCGCCGGTGCATGAGACGGCACGGGTGACGGCTGAATCATTGAAGGTGGCGGCAATGTGGAGGCTGAGCTGCGGAAGGGACGGCTGCGGCTGTCCTGCGTCGCTGTCCAGACCACGCGAGCAGGCGGCAAGGCTCAAAACCAGAGCCGCGACAGCCAACCCGGCGCGAATCATGGCCAAGACCCCCGTCGTCACCATATTATCCCCAAACCATCTCACTACTCAATACTTTATAAATCTGAGGCAGTTTATTTTTTCACGTTTCTATACATCATATCCTATGACATTTTCACACATCACATTCAATGACCAGTCACCGGTTCCGTCCGGGCCACTCCTCATCATCGTTCGTCCGCATTTTCAGAGACTCGTATTCTGAACCACCACCTTCCACGACAGGATGTTTATCTGGAGGCTCTCCCAGCGGTCATCCCCGTTCAGAAAGAGCACCAGCTCCATCTCGTCCTGCCTGTCAAGGAACTCCTGTTCGGGAATGTCCCGAGCCGAGGCTCCGCGCACAAGCAGCGCGTAGTCAATCAGGGGAACGGAGAAAATCTCCGCGCCGTCGGACTTTTTCCTAAGATGCAGCCTCGGACTGTTCCCGAGCACCATCCGTCCGGTGCCGAGTTCGGCCACCACAATGCCCCTCTCCCCCGAAGCCCTTGTCGCCGGCGAACCTGTCACCGAAGTCTGCCCGAAGTTCTCCGAAGCCCTCACGAAACTCTCCGAGGTCCGCACGGAACTTTCAGAAGCGACTGAGACCCCGGCTAAGGAGACCGTTCCGTTCTCCACCGACCACGCCCTGTACTCCACCGCGCCGCCCGGAACAAGGCTGTTGTCCCAGTCCATACGGCCGTTGTCACAGCTGATGAATATGTCAAAGTCTGCCCCGTCTATGGGCATATCAGCAATCTGCTGCACCACAAGCTTAACGCTCTTCGTATCCTTGGTCAGCCCGACCTCCGCCACGACGGTACCCTCGTCCGCAGTGAAATCGACATCGGAGGCGTAGCCGTGGTAAAGCGCGTCGAGCCGACCGTCAACGAATGCCGTTCCAGAGCCGTCTGTCCCGCTGCTGTTCAGCGCGCAGCCCAGTCCGTCCCGGCTTTTCGAGACGCCGGGCTTCCACGAGCCGCCGTCCCCGGAGCCGCACCAGGCGAGAAGGCCGTACCTTCCCGGAGGCACGTCAACGCCCATAGTCCAGTCCTTCCCGGCAAGCGCCTCCCCGCTCTCGCTTCCCGACCAGACGACTTTCCCGTCGGCGTCGAGGACATTGAGCGTCACGCGCCGCACCTCATGGGCGAAGGCATCCGCATGACTGAGGTTCATGTCGTAGCGGAATTTCACCCTGTAGTGCACGGAACAGTCGCCCTCCGGGTCGAATATGAGACCGCACGAAGAGAGCATTCCGCAGAGCAAGGCCCAGCAGACGCATATTCCCGATATTCTCCTCTTTCTTGTGGACAACATATTCCGTAAGTCTTTTTCTTTGCAGCCGCCGGAGGTAATCAGCCCCCGGCAGCCGAACCATTATTATATATAATAAGCCTGATTCCGAGGCATATTATCCGTTAAAGTTTAGAGGTCAACAGTCTGATTGACGACCTTCCATGAAAGGATGTTAATCTGGGCGCCGACATTGTAGTTGGTGTTGTCCTCGTCGTTCGGAATGATTTCCTCGTCAGGATCGAACACCGCATTTCCGATGTGCTCGATTTTGTTTATGGTGACATTATAGAAATGGTTGCGGACAATTCCGTAGTCTGCCTCAGGATATTGATAACCGGCATCCTTATAGGTTTTTCCGGAGTTCCGCAGATGTTCGATAGGGATACTGTAGTACATCATACCGTCTTTGTATAATGAGCAGCGTGTGTTCTGCCGAAGTCCCGTACCGTTAATCATAGTGTTGGCTACGGCCACTGTGATTTCCGTGAAATCCGCCGCTGACGTACCTGTACCGGTGTGCCTATAGTATTTCTCTGTAGTTCCGGAAAGGTCCTTAAAGGTAAGGTAAGCCTTGCCGTCACCGGCATTGTTCTCCACGAAGTACTCCTTGGTGACCATACGGAATGCAGCCCCGTCAGAAGACACCCAAGGGATGTAGGCTGCGGAATTGGCCAGATGATATTTCTCAAGCACTCTATCCTTGTAGTTGTCCTCTGTGTACAGCGTGCCGTCGAAGAGCGCCAGAGACTGGGCATTTCCTGAAGCATCGGTGACTATTGTCTTGAGGAGCACGCAGGTAACGGTGCTATTGACATTTTCTGTGCTGAGCACACTTGTCACATTGGTATTCTCACGGCAATAGGCCGATTTCCCGGGAGCTACAGAAAGGCCGTCATAACCGACATAAGACAAAGTGGCTGTGGCTGCATTATAATTTTTGCTCGGCGTGGATGTCGAGTTAAGGTAACTGTCAGGGTAGGTTCCATTGCCGTAGTTGGTGGACTTACACCAATAGCTTCGGAAATTAGCGGCGTCATTCCACTCAAATGGAGAGAATGTCCAGTCGGACTGAATTACCTTATAGAGGTATTCATTCTTTGCCGTAGCATTGAGCCCCCATCCTATTACTTTCGTGTAAAGTTCGGTAGGGGTCGATGTTCCGTTGATATGGTACGAGCCTATGCTCGTCTTGTTTTCAGCATCAAACGCGGTTCCGAGGTTCAGCTGAACTTTGGCGGCAAGACGCTCGACATAAGCAACAACCGGGTGAGCAACTGCGCCCTCTTCGCTGTCCTGGAAATTCTCCGGCACGAGCGCGGTGGTATAGAACTGCGTGACCCCAGGCTCAGCAAAAGAGGAGGAGGTCATAACGAAATTCGTCCAATCGGCCTGCGAGTTCGTGCCGACTGACGCAATAGCCTCGACAATCTCCGCCGACACGTCTTTCAACGGCTTTCTCTCGAGATTATTAGCAAATGCGCCTCCATTGAGAATCACGACCATGAGCTTGGGATAGTTTTTCGATTTGAGCCCCTTGAGCACGACTGTCGAGTTCCCTTTCCACTCAACGTCGTCTGAAGTTCCGATGCCGGTGCCGGAAGATGTTCCTGATGCGGACTGCGACACATGAGTGACATATGAACCGTCGGCATTGTAGAAAAAGAAATCCGCCGAGTTTACGACCTGCTCGTCCGCCGTGCCGTAGTAGAACGGATTTGTGTCGTCACCGACCGCCCTCGTGGTCAGTCCCTTGTCGGCGTATGCTATGCGGATGTTCATGTACGCCTCGTCGGTACGGAAAACGCCGCCGTCAGCCGGAGCCGCCTCCTTGTTGCAGGAGACAAGCGCAGTGAGCGCAAGTCCTGCCAGAATGATTCTGTCTGTTTTCATAAAATATGTTTAAATTATATTGTGTTTATTGTCCCGAATTTTCCGATTCAATGTGCCCGGACTATCTCAACCCGCCCGACGACATACTCAACCCTATATTCCGTCCTCCGCAGCTTCGGGAAGACATTCTCTATGATAAATCGCGCATCCTCCGGCCAGTTCCTGCGAATCAGCTTTTCCTTCGCGTCCGGAGACAGGCCCTCGTCTCGCGCCACGGCAAGGATTTCCTCCGCATGAGGCAGTCCGCAGGCCTCCAGCCAAGAGATGAAGCCGTCCCAATCCTCAGGGACGGAAGAGGAGACGACGACTCCCGGAGCGAAATCGAAGAGCGTCCTCACATAGTCGCGGATGGTGGCGGTACGTCTTTCGGCAAGGTCGGCATTGCGTCTGTAGCCGCCTTCGGGAGAGGCGTAGCCGGTAATCCGGATTTTCGTCACGGTGACTCCCGCGCCGGCACGAAGCGAGTCTATGGTGGAGTGTATCTTCTCCATTTCCCGGAAATTGTTGCCGTAGGTCAGATCGACTTCGGTGCGGTTGAGCCGGAAGTCAATGTCGGCACGGCCGCTGATGGCATAGACACGCCATTCCTCCGTCTCCTCCGGGGCAGTTTCGCCCAGGGTCGTGTCCTGAGGCTGCGGAATGGACTCCCGTCTGTCCGCACGGCATTCCGGTTCTTCCGAATGCGCGGCAAGGAGCGGCGAAGGTTCCAGGCTGTCGATGCGTTCGGAGACAGCCTCGCCGCAGCAGGCATATTCCCGTGTCCGCAGCATAAGCGAGCAGCCGTCCATCCACGGTTCATATCTTACCCACGCGATGTATGGCAGAGAGTCGGCAAGCCCGCGCCCCGCACGGAGGGATTTCTCGTCGTGCCCGGAAATCATCCCGTCGCCCATCCTGCGGTAGTAGAACCACCTCTGCCGTCCATATATGCCGACAGAAGGGAGCGCGAGGGAGTCCGTCTCCCCGACAAGGCATGGCGTGAAGAGAACCGCACGTGACCTTTTCAGATTAAGGTCGGAAAGTCGCAGCTGCATACCCACTCGGAGACGGCTGCCGTCCCGCTCCACGCTCAGGCTGTCCGCCCTCGAAGAAGCTTCCACAACCGCCTTGGAAGCCGCTTTTGCAGCCGCGCCGCGCACGGCGACGCTGTCCGTACAAAAAACCGGATTCCCCGCACGGGCGGAAAGCGAGGCGGACGGAAGCGTCATCAGCAGGATTATCCGAAATATGTCGATGATTCTGTTCTTCATGGTCGGAATAAGCTTAAAAGAGATAGACTAAACTGACGGCGAACTTCGTGGGTCCGAAATAGTGGTGTCCCCGGTTCTCTTCGATTTTCTTTCCGCATCCCGCGCACCTGAAAGTGTCGTAGCCGGCATAGACCCAGCCGATTCCGCCCTCAAGCTCCAAGTTCCAGTGTTCGTCGAGGACAAAGGCGTGGCCGTAGCCCGCCCCAAGCCCGACAAGCCAGCCCTGATAGCGCCGGTCGCGCAGGGACGAGAAATCGGTGCCGGGAAGCTTAAGCGAAGTGTCAATTCCTCCGGCGTTGAACTGCCCGCCGACAAGATGCATCGCCAGAAAACTGCCCGCCCACGCGTCGCAGAACCAATAGCGGGCTTCGGGCTGAACAAGCCAGTGCTTGACACGTGCATTCCCGGAGAATGTCCAGGGATTGAGATTTCCGGAAATGTCGAGAGTCCATTTAGGGGCAAGACGGAACTCGGCACCGGCGTTGAATGTCGTGGTGAAGTCGTATAGAAGATTGGATTTGACCGCTGCAGTCTGAGAGCCGCAGGTCAGTGAAGCACTGAAAAAGGCGGTAAGAAAGCAGATTATCCCCCGCAGAGTATGTTTCAGACCAGCCACGCGCATTCCGACGATTCTCCCGCGAGGAGAGGGCGCAGAATGCCGTAACTCTCTGATTAGCCGTCTATCACATACCCCCCCCCACTGGTTGCGGAGGGAGAATACGACAACGGCACTGACGATGCCACTAATAATAAACATACATTTCCGTTTTTGCAAACCTCGGCAAAATTAGACCCGATTTTCCTTTCCCGCAAGCGATTTTCTCCGGACACCGCCTGTTTTTCCGAAGATGAAACCGCATGAGCCCGGCAAAATCAAAAATTTCCGATTTTGAAACAACTAAGCCGATGACAGGAGAATCTTTTCATCAAGTTGTCCAACGCAGCAGATTGCCCCAACGGCTCCAGCAAGCTGAGATGGCGGAGGCGGAAGAAAGGATAAAAAAATGTCACCCTACGATGAAGCCCGTGACTTGAATTTATTTTCAGATATTTGTGACTTTTGGGTACAAGAAAGTGAAAAACTCGGATCAATATAGAGACATACCCGCCCTCGCGGGTGCCTGAGAAACTCTGCATTCCAATCGGGTACAACATAATCGTCAATGCTTTACCCAACACACAAAGTCAGCAAAGATTTCTATAAGCAAATCATTCTTTGAACATATAGCGCTGGTGGGCGTAGCCTGCCTTCAAATCGAGGATGAGCTCA
>DJPQ01000001.1:15160-21865 GCA_002439805.1 Bacteroidales bacterium UBA6408 | reverse complement strand
ATATTGCCTTATTTTTCCGCAAAAAGACCGGGACGCTCTACAGCGAGGCGCGGAACGGGAAGAGGGGCTACGACGAGGGAAAGGCGGTCAGGGTTCTAGCCGGAAAGGCCGCGCAGGCGCATTCGGAACCGCCACGAAATTCAGCGAAGTGTTTTTGTTTCATATCCTCAGAAATAGCATGGCAGTTTCGGGAACAGAAATCAGGTTATTCCTTGACGGTTTCTAAGTAGTCTAATAACGGAAGCAAATATTTTTTATCTGTCCAATCGCAGCTTTTTCCTACCGCGCACATAAGCGCTTTCATCCACGGCTCGTATGTATCAGGATCCTTCCTCGCTATCGACCTTTGAAGCATTTTGCATATAGTCCTGTCCATAAAGCTCATCTTGCTCAAATCCCAGGCGCCTCTTCCGTAAAAAAGCGGAATCCCCTTTAAGTTTCCTGTCAGATTGCGCGCTTTTATTTCTTCAAACGCACTCTCGTCATAAGGAGAGGCTCCGACGCAAAATATCGCTATCTTCTTATTTTTCAGACTCTCTATATTCTTCTTCAGGAAAGGCAATCCCGCTATTCCGGAGGCATATATACTGCTGCATAATATGATTGTGTCATACTGTAATATATCATTCAGCACGGCATCGCTTGTCTTTATGCATGGAAAGCCGGTCATGCCCTGGAGCCATTGGGCATATTTCTGAGCAGCGCCATATTTAGATTTGTAAATGATAATTCCCTTTTTCATGTCTGATCCCTTTCTACGAATAATTGTTGTCTTGCGTTTTGTAGTCTTGTTTTTCGACGTCAGCCGATGAGGACGACCACCCGGAGACCGTGGCATTAGCATGCCGGTGAGAATGGTCGTAAAACGCGGTAAAGGTAATATATAATTGCGGATATAGCAACAGCTGAAAACGGTAAATTTTGAACTCGAGATTGCTGAAATTCGTGGTAACAGTCTGTCCCGCAGGCTTTTATTTATCTGTCCACCAGCGCTCGATTTCTTCGAGGGACTTGCCTGTAGTCTCCGGAACCAGCTTCCACATGATGAGGAGATACGGGATGCACATCAGGGCGAAGAGGAAGAAAGTACCGGCCGGGGCGAACGGCGGGACATTGGCGAGAAGCCACGGGGTGAGCTGTCCGATGAGGTAGGTGCCGACCCATAGGGCGAGCCCCGCTATGGACATCGCCGTGCCCCGGACATTGTTCGGATACATCTCAGAAAGGAGGACGAACACCACGGCGCTGATGGAAATCGCGCAGCAGAACACATAGAAGAGGAAGAACACGAGCATGAAGATGCTTCCGAGCCGCTCCGGGAATATGAAGTAGAACCCTATCATAATCAGAGACAGTATCATGCCGGAGACTCCCCAATAGACGAGCTTCTTCCGTCCCACCTTGTCGATGATGAGCAGGGCGATGACTGTCGTGAGCATATTCACCACGCCGACCAGAACCTGTGAAAAGAGCGCGTCGCCTGAGGCGAGTCCCGCCTCCTTGAAGATTTCCGGGCCATAGTAGAGCACGGCGTTCACGCCCATGAACTGGCCGAGAATCGCGATTGCGGAGCCTATGAGAACTGCCTTCATGATGCCCGGGGAAAGCAGGGCCTTCCACTCCGACTTGACCTCTCCGCTGATGGATTTCTCCGTGACGGCCTTCTGGCGTCCGGCCTCGTCCGCCGTCACATAGATGCGCTGAAGCACGGCCGTGGCCTCCGCGCCGCGCCCCCTGACGATGAGCCAGCGTGGACTCTCCGGAATCAGGAATATGATTAAGAAGAACAGCAGGGCCGGGATGGTCTCCGAGCCGAGCATCCCGCGCCAATACTCATCGACCATCAGCCTGTTCATGAATTCGGACGAGAACCTCCGCGACGGGTCGGCAGCGGCTCCTTCGGCAATTCCGAGAATCCAGAAATTGATGAGATAGGCAAAGAGGAAGCCCACGGTTATGGCAAGCTGGTAGAGCGAAACGAGAGTTCCGCGCTTCTCGGCCATCGCCACCTCGGAGATGTAAATCGGCGAGACGATGGACACGATTCCGATGCCCACGCCGCCGATTATCCGGTAGGCGACAAGTCCCGTGAAACTATTGCAGACCGCGCAGCCTATTGCCGACAGGCTGAACATGAAGGCAGAGAAGAGCATCGCCTTCTTGCGTCCGAAGCGGTCGCTGAGTACGCCTGCGGAGGCGACTCCTATGATGGAGCCGATGAGCGCACAGCCGACATACCACCCGAGCTGCATGGTGTCGAGGCCGAACTGCTCCGCAACCTTGGTCGTCGTGCCAGAGATCACGGCCGTGTCATAACCGAAAAGTATTCCTCCGATTGCAGCGACAACCGAAAGGAATATCACATATCCGACATTTTCTTTTTTCATATTTTTCGTTTTATTCTCATTTCATATACAATTCCCTGTAATTTCGAACGCTTCCCTGTCATTTCGAATGCAGTGAGAAATCTTCGTGCAACCACTCCCACACGGCTCAAGCCAAATAAAGATTCCTCGACTCCACCTCGCTCCGCTCGGAATGACATGAGAAAGACTCGTCCGAAGCCCCTACAGCACAAAGACTTGGGGAAAGGGGATGAAGAAAAAGATGGGATGCAAGGCGCACGGTGAAGCCAAATACCGCAGCAACCTTATGGTTGTGAGGATTTTGGCAAGTCGTGCAACGCAGCATACCGCTTTTTATTCGCCCCGTAACTCAAAGTATTCGCAATAGCGGTCATACAGATGCCCCGCCTGAAGATACGCCGACTGCGGCGACATAAAGTGCGAGAACTCGAAGGTGATGGCCTTGTCGTAGCCGCAGCGGGCCGCCGCCTCCAGCTTCATGCGCAGCTTGTCGAACTTAATCGGCAGGAAATGAATCGGCATATCGCGGTCGAAGGTCTCGGCGTTCGTCCAGCACTGCATCCCGTACTTGTCCGCGAGCTTCTTGTTCACGGAGAAGAAGGCGTCAAGCTCATCGTAGTCGATGTGTCCGTCCTGAAACGCCACGGCATCGACGACGTCATGTATGCCGTCAAAAATCTCGTTCCACTCGCGTTCGTGCTCCTCGACGGAAACCGCGTCCTCGCGGGTCTTGAGGTTCGTGCCCATCACGGCCTTCTTCCCGTCAATCCAAGGCGAGATGAATGTCGGAAGCCCTCCGGAAACATCCTTGCACTGCCGGCCCATCGCATGAAAGGCGTCAATGGCGCCCTTGGTCTTGCGGCTGATTTCGGTGCTGATGTACCACCCGCCGAAGCTGTCGTACTTCTGCCCGTACATATTCCACACCTCGTCGATGACATATTTGTTCATCTCGATTTCCGAAGACATATCCCCGGTGTCCCAATACTTTCCGGAATCATAAAGCCCGAACCAGAACTTCATCCCATACTTCTGCGCAAGACGCAGGAACATGTCGATAAGGTCCACCGAAGGCATATAGCACCCCTTTTTCAGGAGATACGGCGACGGATAGGTTATGAACTTGCGGTAGCCTGAGCGAATGCATATAACCGTATCTATACCAATGGATTTCATATAGCGGAAATCCCTGTCCCATTCCTTCTCGCCCCAATTCTGGTGCGGGATATCGTGGGAAATCTCGTCAAGGAAAGTCCCGGTGATGCGAAGTCCCTGAGCCTTGGGAACTATGAGCCCGGAACCCGAAGCCCCGGCGCACACATCATTTTCATCGGTCCGTCCGCACGCTGTCGGCAAGACCGACGAGACGGCCGCCGCCGAAGCCGCCGCCGCCACAGTTTTCAAAAAACCTCGTCTATCAGTCATAATAATTATTTTCTTAATATTATCGAATTTCTTAGGTATTACCGAATCATCACTTTAACAAAAAGCATAAAGAAAGGGGATGAAGAAAAGGATAAGAAGCAGATTGCCTTTTATTCGCCCCGCCTTATTCGCCCCGTCCGGCACACTCAGTCGCCAAAGTCCATATCTGGTAAAGGCCTCTCGGCACATGGAAGCAGCCCTTCCACTTGCCCCCCTTCAGAGGCAGAAGCACCTCGCCGCAGCGGTTCAGATAACCGAACCACTCAGGGAACTCTTTGTCCTTAAAGTTGTTCCACATATACTCGTCGAGCCTGAGAAACCACTCAAGACACTGTTCGTTGCCCGTCAGGCGGTAGCCCTTGAGCATCGCGATAGCCGACTCGATGTGCACCCACCAGAGCTTCTGGTCCCATTCGAGCTTCTGCTGCGGAGCGCCCTTGGCGTCGAGGAAGTAGAAGATGCCGCCGTACTGCTTGTCCCATCCGCGCTCGATGACGCGCAGGGAAATCTCCACGCACTTGTCAATCAGCGCCCTGTCATTGCGACGGATTCCGAGGTTCATCATGAACCAGAGAGCCTCAAGGTCGTGCCCCGGATTGATTTCGCGTCCCTCGAAACAGTCGAGCGGCTTTCCGTCAATGGAAGAGACGTTCTCAAGCATACAGCCCAGCTCCGGCCGGTAGAACACGTCCAGAATCTCATGGAGGCAGGTGTCGATGGTCTGCTCAAGGAAATCCTTGTCCTCAAGTATGTCCTCGACCTCAAGCGCCATGTTGCAGATAATCATCGGAAGGGCGAAGTCCTTCATCGGGCGCGTTCCCGGATAGGCCTTGCACCACTGTCCCTTGGGGTTCGCGCGGCGCTCAAGTATGCGCGAGAAGAGCCTGCGGGCAATCTGAGCGTATTCCTCGCTGCCCGTTGCCTTGGCGAGCTGCGCGAAAGCCATGCAGGCAAAGGTGTTGGAGAAGATGTTGTAAGGCTGCACGAGCGGCTGCCCCTCGCGGTTGAGCGAGAAATAGAAGTCCCAATTGTCGTCGTGTCCGTATTTCTTCAGAAACTCGGCCCCCTGAACAGCGCAGTCGAGCCACTCCGGATTCTTCTCAACATTGTTGTAGAGCATCGCGAACATCCACACCTCCCTGCCCTGAAGCCAGATGAACTTGTCCGTGTCATAGACGCTTCCGTCACGGTCAAGGCAGCTGAAATAGCCTCCGAACTCCCGGTCCTGAGAGTGCTCAAGCCAGAACGGAAGACAATTCCCTCGAAGTTCCTTCTCATAGCGCAGGGCTATTTGTCTGAAATCAACATTTCCGAAATCAACCTTTGTCATATTCTTTATCGTTTATATTTTTCAGTATCATATATTCCGTCGCATCATATCCCACGCCCAGATTTCCGTTGTCACACGATTCGACGTCACATATAGACCACAAAAATACAAAATTTTATTAACTATCGCGAATTTATTAAAAATTTTTCAATCAACGGCATTTTATATACATATCATGCGAAAAGTTCAAACGGAATGACAAAAAAACGCTATATTTGTCATCGGCATATCCGGATCCGGATATATCGCCCCCGGCGAAGACAAGTATAACAAAAAGGACGCAACAAACGACATGAACACATTTCTCGATAATATAGAAGGCAAGAGCGGGGTCATGAAGCAGAAGATTCTGGGACTCTGCATCAATGACGGGGATTTCAGCATAGCCGAGCTCAGCAAGGAACTGAACGCGAGCATTCCGACAGTCACGAGGCTCATCGGGGAGCTGATTGAGGACGGATTCATTGAGGATCTTGGAAAGACCGGGACCTCAGGCGGGAGGCGGCCGAGCATATTCGGGCTTAGCCAGTCGGCTGGATATTTCGTGGGAACGGACGTGAGGCGGCATCATGTCAGCGTGGCCGTGACGAACTTCAAGGGAAAGATTGTCGATTACCACGAGGACATACCGTTCGTCCTCGAAGGGACTGAAGGGTCGCTGCGCAGTCTCGCGAAGATGCTTCTGGAGCATGTGGCCTCGCTCGGAATAGCGCAGGACAAGGTGCTGGCCTACGGAATAAACCTCACCGGCCGCGTGAACCACGAGACAGGCTACAGTTTCTCCTATTTCCTCGGCGAGGACAAGCCTCTGTCACAGGTACTTGAGAATGTGCTCGGAGCACCGGTGTTCATCGAGAACGACTCGCGGGCCATGGCCTACGGAGAATACATCTGCGGCGAGGCGAACAACGAGAAGGACATGCTTTTCATCAACCTGAGCTGGGGGCTCGGCATGGGGATGATCATCGACGGGAAGCTTTCCTATGGCAAGTCCGGATTTTCGGGCGAGATAGGGCATTTCCCGATGATGGACAACGGGCAGATTTGCCAGTGCGGGAAAATCGGCTGTCTCGAAACGGGTGCGTCAGGCTCGGCGCTTCACCGTATTTTCATCGAGAAGATTAAGGAGGGGAAGGTGTCGTCTCTCTCGACGAGGTTCCCGAATCCGGAGGACATCGACATCGAGGACATCCTTGAGGCGCTGATGGAGGAGGATATGCTAGCCATCGAGTGCGTGGAGGAAATAGGAGGCGTGCTCGGACGCGCCATCGCCGGTCTCATCAACATCTTCAACCCGGAACTTGTCGTCATCGGAGGCCGCCTCGCCATCGCCAAGGACTACCTGATGCTCCCGATAAAGAGCGCCATCAACAAGCACTCGCTCATCATCGTCAGCAAGGACACGGCAATCAAGTTCTCGAAGCTCGGCAAGAAGGGCGGCCCGGTGGGAGCCTGCATGCTCTCCCGCAGCCGGCTGCTGGGGCTGCTGTAGGGAAATCTGAGAGTAAACCACCGGGCAAACCTGAAAACAAAGCGTCAGGTAAGACACCAAGCGAACCTGAGAGCAAACCCGGGAGCGAACCT
>DJPQ01000001.1:0-15124 GCA_002439805.1 Bacteroidales bacterium UBA6408 | reverse complement strand
CGGGAGCGAACCTGAGAGTAAAAGGATGAAGAAAAAGATGGGATGCAAGGCGCACGGTGAAGCCAAATACCGCAGCAACCTTATGGTTGTGAGGATTTTGGCAAACCGTGCAACGAAGCAGAACGCTTTTTCTTCGCCTTTTACACCAATCCTGAAAAGCCCATAAACGCCATCGCCATAATACTGGCCGTGATGAGCGCAATCGGGATGCCCCGGAAAGATTTCGGCACATCATTCAGCGCGAGATTCTCGCGGATGCCGGCGAAGAGAATCATCGCGAGGCCGTAGCCGAGAGACGTCGAGAATGCATAGACGAGAGATTCCGCGAGGTTCAGCATATGAGGTTCGCCGCCGAAAGTGAACTCCTTGGTGACCACGATCAGGGCGACGCCGAGGACGGCGCAGTTGGTCGTGATGAGCGGAAGGAAAATTCCGAGAGCGGAGTAGAGCGACGGGCTCACCTTCTTGAGCACGATCTCGACCATCTGCACGAGCGCCGCAATCACGAGAATGAACGCGATGGTCTGAAGGAACTCGATGTGGAGCGGCGCAAGCACATAGACCTGAAGAAGATAGGTCACGAGCGTCGAGAGGGTAATCACGAAGCAGACCGCGCCGGACATTCCCACCGCCGTCGAGAGCTTGTTGGAGACTCCGAGGAAGGGGCAGATTCCGAGGAACTGCGAAAGCAGGATATTATTGACGAATATCGCGGATATGATGATGATTAAATATTCCATAATTACGTTCTCCCCTATTTTTTAGCGGTGAGTTTTCTGAAAAGCACGATGAGATAGCCCAGCACCATGAACGCTCCCGGAGCCAGGACGAAGACGAGGATGCCGTCGCCCGGAATGAACTTCCAGCCGAATGCGGAACCGTTCCCGAGAATCTCGCGGATGAGCCCGAGGATGGTGAGCGCTACGGTGAATCCGAGGCCGATGCCTATTCCGTCACAGGCGGACTCGGCCACATTGTGCTTGTTGGCGAAGGCCTCGGCACGTCCGAGAACGATGCAGTTCACCACGATGAGCGGGATGAACAGCCCGAGGGTCTCATAGATTGCGGGGACATAGGCCTGCATCAGGAACTGGAGCAGGGTCACGAACGTCGCGATGATGACGATGTATGACGGGATGCGCACCTTGTCCGGAATGAAGCGGGCAACGGCGGAAATCGCCATGTTGGAAAGTATGAGAACGAACATCGTGGCAAGTCCCATGCTCATTCCGTTGATTGCAGAGGTGGTCGTCGCCAGCGTCGGGCACATTCCGAGAAGGAGCACGAATGTAGGGTTCTCCTTGACGAGACCATTAACTATATATTTCAGCTTACTCATTTTTCGTTCCTCCATTCTTTACTGATTCCACACCTTCAGCCGCGTCGGCATCATCACCTTTGATTGCCTTCGAGATTGAGACCGCAAGAGCCACCGCCTCGGTGTAGGCACGAGAGGTGATCGTGGCGGCGGTAATCGCGTCGATGTCGCCGCCGTCCTTCTTCACGGAAAGCTTCTTCACCGACGGGTCGAGGTTTCTGAACTGGTCGGCGAACGCCGGTTCGGTGCACTTCGCCCCGAGACCGGGAGTCTCGCTGTGGGAAAGGGTCTTGGTGTTATAGACCGTGCCGTCCGGGAGAACGCCCACCATAAGGCTTACCGGGCCGCCGAATCCGCCGACAGACGACTTTATCGCATAGCCGAGAACGGCTCCCGTGCTGTCCGCAACCTCATAGTATGAGTATGTCTTGCCGTCGAGGGCCACGCTCTTCTCTTCCGAAAGCGTCGCGAATGCAGGAAGCACCTCGGAAATCGCTCCGCTGAGCTTGTCGGCGTTCGCCTGCTCGATAGGAGCCTTGGTGAGCGCATAGACGCCTGCCAGAAGCGCGGAGCATATAATGCAGATGAGCGTCAGGCAGACCACCATATTCCTGAATGTAGATTTCATTGCCATAGCCTATTTCCTCCCGTATTTTCTCTGATGGAACGCCCTGTTGATGAGGGGAACCGTCATGTTCATGATGAGGATGGCGAAGGAAACGCCCTCCGGATATGCACCGTAGTAGCGGATGAGCATCGTAAGAAGACCGATGCCGACGCCATAGACGACTCCGCCCCAGCTGCTCATAGGCGAGGTCACGTAGTCGGTCGCCATGAATATGGAGCCGAGGAGCAGACCGCCGGTGAGAAGGTTGAAGACGATGAAGTTGCCCACGCCCATAGTAGGGTCAGTAACGAGCCCGAGAACGAGAGCGAAGACTGCCACGGTGCCGAGAATGGAAAGGGTAATCCACGGCTTGATGACCTTGCGGCAGAGGAGATAGACAAAGCCGGCAAGGAGCGCGATTGCGGAGAGCTCTCCAGTTGAACCGCCGCAGGTGTTTATCAGAAGCGTCTTCCAGTCGAGAGTGCCGAGAGCAGAGATGCCCTGTTCGTTGAGAACACCGAGGAGCGTCGGGCCGGAGACGGCGTCAGTGCCTCCGAATACTCCCGTCGGGGTGTACGCCCAGTCGGTCATATAGACCGGGAACGAGAGGAGAAGAAAGACGCGGGCCGCGATTGCCGGGTTGAAGATGTTCTGTCCGAGTCCTCCGAACGTCATCTTGACGACGCCGATTGCAATCACGGCGCCGATTACGAGCACCCACCAAGGGCAGGAGACCGGAACGTTGAGAGCGAGGAGAATACCCGTAACCACGGCGGAAAGGTCGGTTATCGAAAGGGGCTTCTTCAGCAGGAACCTGTTGATGAGATACTCGATGCCGACACAGGAAACGACGCTGACCGCGAGCAGAAGAAGTTCCTTCCAGCCGTAGAGGAGGCAGGAGAGAATCACCGCAGGCATCAGCGCAATGATCACGTCCAGCATGAGCCTTCTGGTGGAAAGCTCGCTGTGGATGTGAGGTGATGGCGAAACTATCTTGTTCATATTCTATTTAGATTCATATTTATTTCTTTGCGGCGGCTGCGGCAGCGGCGCGTCCGCGGATAATCTTTATTACATCGCCCTTGGCAAGACGAATGACGTCAAGAAGGGGTATGTTCGCAGGACATGTGTAGAGGCAGCATCCGCACTCGATGCAGTCCTGAACGGCGTTAGCCTCCAGCTCGTCCGTCATCCCGTGCCTTGCAAGCCTGTTGAGAAGGAACGGTTCGAGACCCATAGGGCAGGCGTCGGCGCACTTTCCGCAGCGGATGCAGTTGGACTCCGGCTTTCTTTCGGTCTGCTCCCGTGTGAGATAGAGAAGCGAAGACGAGCCCTTCACTGTGCAGGCATCGAGATTGGCGATTGCCTTGCCCATCATCGGGCCGCCGGAAACAATCTTCGCGGCCTGTTCCGGAACGCCTCCGGCATATTCGGCGATGTAGGAGAGCGGCATACCTATACGGAACAGGTAATTATGCTGGCCTTCCTTGCCGAGGCAGTCGCCGGTGATGGTCATCGTGTTGGTAATCAGAGGCATATTCTTCTGAACGGCCTCATAGACGGCCAGGGATGTTGCGACGTTCTGAACAACGGCCCCGACGTCAATAGGAAGTCCCATCGACTTCACCTCGCGTCCCATCACGGCCGCGATGAGCTGCTTCTCACCGCCCTGCGGGTATTTCTTCTTGAGGACCTGAACCTGAATGCCCCGGTAGTCTGCGGATGACGCCGCGAGCCCGGCTACGGCGGCGGTCATGGCCGCGATTGCCTCAGGCTTGTTCTCCTCTATGCCGATGACTGCCGGGCAGCCTCCGAGCACCTTCTTCATGAGGGCCGCGCCGATGACAATCTCGCGGCTGCGCTCAATCATGATGCGGTTGTCAGAGGTGAGGTAGGGCTCGCACTCCGCTCCGTTGAGAATCAGGCAGTCGGCCTTCTTTCCCGGAGGCGGGCAGAGCTTCACATGAGTCGGGAAGGTCGCGCCGCCGAGGCCCACCACGCCGTTTGACTTGATGCGGTCGATGATGAACGCATTGTCAGCGGGAATCGCCGTGACAATGTCTTTCGTTATGTCGATTCCGTCTGCCCAGACTTCCGTCTCGGCAACGGCTATCTCTATGTGTGTCATCCAGTTGCCGGCAAGGTCCTGACGAGGCGCGATTGCCTTGACGGTTCCCGTCACCGGAGAATGCACGAAAGCGGAGATGAATCCGCCCGGCTCGGCTATCACCTGTCCGGTCTTCACCTCCGCGCCGACCTCGACCACCGGCTTGGCCGGAGCGCCGAGATGCTGCGCCATGGAGACATAGACGGTCTTGGGAAGAGGAAGAACCTCTATCTTGCAAGATGCCGAAATCTTGCTGTCAGCAGGGTGTGTTCCACCTATCTTGAATGTCTTCTTTTTCATCACTTTTCCTCCTCCTTTGCTGTTTTGTTCTCAGTCCGGTTCACCGGAGCGGCCTCGACCGGCTTTGCCGCAGGCTCAGCGACCGGCTTTGCCGCAGGCGTGGCAGCCGGGGCAGCCGCAGAAGCCGCAGGCTTAGGCGCAGGCTTCACCGCAGGCTTAGGAAAATTGACGTCATGGATGGCGCCCGTAGGGCACTCAAGGACGCATTTGCGGCACAGCCTGCACTTGGTGAAGTCGATGTAGGCGAGATTGTTCTCAACAGTGATTGCCCCGTGCGGGCAGACCTTGAAGCACTTTCCGCAGCCGATGCAGGCAGCCTTGCAGGCCTTGCGCGCGACCGCGCCCTTGTCCTTGTTGACGCATGAGACGAACACGCGCATATTGCGCGGTCCCTTGTTACGGAGCTCAATGATGCTTTTCGGGCAGGCCTTCGCACACGCGCCGCAGGCAGTGCACTTGTCCTGATCGACCTCCGGAAGGCCGGTCTCCGGATTCATGTGAATCGCGTCGAACTGGCAGGCGGCGACGCAGTCGCCGCAGCCGAGGCAGCCGTAGGAGCAGCCGGTGTCGCCGCTGTAGAGGGACGCCTTCACACGGCAGGACTGAGCCCCGTCATAAATTGAAGTCCTCGGACGGTTCACGCATGAGCCGTTGCAGCGGACGACTGCCACCATGGGAGCCTTCTCCGCCACGGTCATTCCGAGAATGGCGGCGACCTTCTTCATGGTCTCGTTCCCGCCGACAGGACAATAGTTGTTGTCGAGGTTCTCGGCCCCGACACAGGATGCTGCAAACGCCCGGCAGCCTGCAAACCCGCAGCCGCCGCAGTTCGCGCCCGGCATCACGGCCTCAACCTCGTCTATCCTCGGGTCTTCCTCCACCTTGAACTTCTTCGCCACAAGATAGATTGAGACCGAAAGCAGCAGACCGAGGGCGGTGATGACGGCAATGGTCCAAATAATCGTGTTTACCATAAATTATATATATAACTTTAAACTTTCCTTATCACATAGGGAAAAACGAATCAGTCCTTTATGTAAAAGACAAATTCATTCCTCAACTTGTCCCGTAACAACCAGATAACCAAGTAGTAGAGAGCCACGCTCGCAATCGCGGCAAGCCCCGTCAGCGCCTCGTTATCGATAACGGCTGACAAAGATAACACTAAAATCATTAAGATTATCAAAGGAATCACATAAGATATCCACACGGCTTTCAACCCCATCGTCTGCCTGAGGGCGATGTTGACCCTGTCGCCGACCTTGCGTTCCGTGTAGGGGTCGGTCGGAAGCATCACGACCTTGCTCTCCTCCTCCGAAAATCCGCAGAGTCCCTTGGCATGGCACTGCGAACACGCGGAAGAGCTGATTATCTCGACGGAGGTGAAGTCCGGAGTTATCTCCACTATGCGGCCGTCATGGTATATTTCCTTTTTCCTGTCCATACTTTTCCTCATTCAAATGTCTGTTGATTCATCGTGCTCTGCGCACCATCGACGAAAAGGGATGCGCCAGGTTCGAGCATGAGGTCATCCGCCCGGTTGCCTTGCCGACGAGAAGCGGGGCCTCGAAATAGACCGGAAGCCTGTTCGCGTCGTCGGAAATGTATATCGTCATGTCGGTGTCGCTCCTGAAGACCTCGCCCGCGAGAAGCCTTGCGCTGAACTTTATCGTGTTTATGCGTCCGAGTCCCTTTACGTCGATGGTCTCACGCCCGTGGAGTATGAAATGGACGTTATACACGTCGTCGTCGATGGCGAAGGTCATCGGATAGCGGACCTCCGGAGTGACGACGTCCATGTTCATGTTCCGCGCAAGGAAGAAGAGGGACGGAAGGTCGTAGGTGCAGCGGTCTAGGGGAAGCTCAAGGCTGCGCTGTCCGCTCGACGTGGAATAGACGTCCGCGACGATTACCGAGCGTTCCCGGTCATAGATGTAGGTGTTGAGCGCGTCATACTTGCCCTCGTGGGTGTCACGGGTGAACTTGAGGGGGCGGAGGCCGTCGCGGGTGAACCATGAGTCGAACTGCTCGCGGACACGAAATACGAGGTCGTAGAGCCGGGTCGTGCGACCGGAGACGTCACAATGGAACGCAGGGACTCCGTTGAAATCGACCTCTTCCAGCTTCACCGTCGCGGTGCCCACATCGGAGTTTATTATGCCCCAGTTGTAGTGCAGCACAAAGGACATAGTCTCCCCCGCCCTGAAGGCGAGGCTGTCCTGCGCGAGGCTTCCCACCGGAATGCAGCCCGTGCGGCCCGCCGCAGCTGAACTGCTGTCAGAAACGCTTGTCAATGTCGCGTCAGACGCACCCGAAACCTCCGCAGGCACGGAGGGACAAGTCCCATAAGACACCGGAGTCCGCAGTGGCAGAAAAGCCGCCGAAGCGAGGAAAAAAAGTCCGAAGATATGAAGTGCCGCCCTCAAAGAGTATTCTCCGCTATTATAAAGTGCATGGAATCAAACATCATCAAGCGCTTCGAGTCAGATTCCGAAATCGCTTCCGCCGTCAAAAGGGTTACCGCCGTCAAAGCCGCCCGACATCCCGGAACCGGAGAAGCCTCCCTGCTGAGCGTAGCCGCCGGAAGGTGTCTGCGGCGGGAAGCCGCCGGGAGCCGCCTCGCTGTTCATCGCCGAGCCGACGCTGTCCGCAAGGTTGTAGGTGCTGTCGCTCTCATCGACGAAGCGCACCTCCTCGTGGCGGAAGCGAAGAGGAATGTCGCAGATTTCGCCGTTACGGTGCTTGGCGATGATGAGCTGGGTCATTCCCACCTCCTCGGCCGAAGCCGCCATACCCTGATAGTCAAGACGATGGATGAAAAGCACCATATCCGCGTCCTGCTCGATTGAGCCGGACTCTCGCAGGTCGCTCAACTGAGGTCGCCGCCGGCTTCCGTCCCTCATCTCGGACTGGCGGGAAAGCTGCGAAAGGGCTATGATGGGAATCTGCATCTCCTTGGCCGTGGCCTTGAGGGTTCGCGAGATTGCCGCCACCTCCTGCTCGCGCATTCCGCGCAGTTCGGCAGGCCCCTGCATCAGCTGGAGGTAATCGACGATGACCAGCTTCACGCCCTTCTGGTTCACGAGCCGCTTCACCTTGGAGCGGAACTCATTGACCGGGAGCGACGGGGTGTCGTCTATGTAGAGCGGAGCCTTGGCAAGCTCGGCGAGCTGAGTCTCAAGCTGGGTCCATTCATAGGGTTCGAGCCGCACGCCGCCCTTGATTTTCGCCGCGTCAATGCGCGATTCGGAGGTCATGAGACGCTTTGCAAGCTGAATCGTAGGCATCTCAAGGGAGAAAATAGCCACAGGGACATGGAACTGCACCGAAGCGTTGCGCGCCACATTCAGCACGAACGCCGTCTTACCGACAGATGGACGAGCCGCAAGGATGATGAGGTCCGAAGGCTGCCAGCCCTGCGTAACCCGGTCCAGAGAGGCAAAGCCGGAAGGCACGCCGCTGAGTCCCGGATGTTCCTGGGCATTCTGGAGAGCCTCCATAGCCTCGTTGATGGCGCTGCCGATGAGCTGAGCCTCCTTCTTTACATTGTTCTGGATGGCCTTGAACACCTCGGTCTGAGCCATGTCCATAAGGTCCTCGACATTGACAGACTCCTTGTAGGCATTCTGGAGCACCTTGTAGGCGGCCGTAATCAGCTCGCGCTGGATGTTCTTCTCCTTGAGTACCTTGATGTTGTACTCGATGTTGGCCGCCGAGGCTACCCTCATGGAAAGCTGTACAAGAGCCGGCGCTCCGCCGACGGCGTCGAAGTTCTCCTGAAACCTGAGCTTCTGCGAGACGGAAATCACGTCAATCGTGACGTGCTCGTTCACAAGAGCGGTCATCGCCTCAAAAATCATCCTGTTCTTCTTGGAATAGAAGCACTCCGGGGTCAGTTCCCCCATAGCCTCATCGACACAGTTCGGTTCAATCAGCAGCGCTCCGAGGACAGCCTCCTCGACATCAAGAGCTTGAGGCGGTTTGTTTCCCATCTCAAGCCCTAAATTGTCAAGATTGATGTCTGAAGCCTTGCGTCTGCCAGTTCTCGGTTTCCGCTCTTCAGCCATGTTGTGCAGGTCTTAACTGTAAAATACTACTGTTCAAAATCCGGGTTCACCAGAATCCTTCCGCAATACTCGCAGATGATGAGCTTCTTGTTGGAGGCGATGTCAATCAGCTTCTGCGGAGCTATGGTGTTGAAACATCCGCCGCATGAGTTTCCGTTGTAAATCCCCACCACGGCGAGGTGGTTGTGGCTGCTCTCGCGGATGCGCTCGTATGCGCTCATCGTCCTCGCGTCAATCTTGGCAGCGCAGGCCTCCCTCCTTGCCTGAAGAGCGGCCTCGTCCTTGGCGGTGGACTCCACGATGGAGGCAAGTTCCTCCTTCTTTGCGGCGAGGTCGTCGTTGCGGACGGAAATCCTCTCCTTGATGACCTCAAGGTCGGCCTTCTTGTCGGCAATCCTCTCCTTCGCCTCGCCGATGTTCTTCTCGGCAATCTGGCGGAGCAGGTCCTGATTCTCTATCTCCTTATTGATGGAGTCGTACTCGCGGCTGTTGGAAATGTTGTCGAGCTGCGAACGGTACTTCTCAATCTGCATATCGCACTCCACGATATTGTGCTTGTTCTCCGCAATGCCCCTCGTGAACTCCTCAATCATCGCCGAGATGTGGGCGGACTTGGCCTTAAGGTCGGCAATCTCATTCTCAAGCCTCTCGACCTCCATAGGAAGCTCGCCCCGGAGCTGGACAATCCTGTCAATGGCGCAGTCGGTCTGCTGGAGGTCATAGAGAGCCTTCAGCTTCTCCTCGACGCTGATGTCCGAGTCCGCGAAGTTCTTCTGGATTGACACGAAAGTCTCGTGGCGGTCAATCGGGGTCTCGATTTTCTTAGTTTTCTTTGTTGTAGCCATATCGCTTAGAAATAATATATCGGATTGGTGTAATCAAGTCGCGTAACGCGAACTGCAAAGGTATGAAAATTTTTCCGAATCAAGGAAAATAAAATTTCAACAATATCGACTTCGCTCTCATAATGGCCCACATCCATTACGACGAAGCCTTCGGGAGTGAAGAAATGGTGATATGATATGTCGCCGCAGAGATAGAGCTGTGCGCCCGCCGAGCGGGCCTTCGCAATCAGCGACGAGCCCGAACCGCCGCAGACAGCCACACGCTTCACCACGAGTCCCGGCCACAGCCTCGAAGACTTCACCACCGGAACGCGGAATGCCTCCTTCACGACCTTCACGGCTTCCTCCGCAGGCATCGGGTCGGGAAGATTGCCGACCGCCCCGAGCCCGTACTCCCTCCCCGGAACGGAAACCGTCATGTCGGGGTCGAGAATCGTGACGTCCTCAAGGGACATCCTCCGCGCCATAGCCCAGCTGACTCCCCCGACGACCTTGTCTGCGCTCGTGTGGGCGGAATAAATCGAGATTCCCCCTCGTATTGCCTTCATCACGGCCAGCCCGACAGAGTCGTCCGGAGTTATCCTCTTCAGTCCGCCGAATATCAGCGGATGGTGCGTCACGATGAGGTTCGCACCGCATCCCGCCGCCTCATCGACGAGTTCCGGAGTGCAGTCGAAGCCCACAAGCACGCCCGTCACCTCCGCATTCTCGTCCCCGACGCTGAGCCCGCTGTTGTCCCAGCTCTCCTGCACGCCTTCGGGCGCGAAGCCGCGAATCACGTCAATCACGTCGCGGACGCGGACCGGTCTTTCGTTGTCATTCATTGTCGCCATACCTTATATATAGACACTGTCGTAATATCCCGTTAAATGCTGCGTTTCCCGTCAAGGCAGGTCACATCCCCTTTGCAATCTCCACCAGCTGTTCCCTTATGGACAGGAGCGACTCCACGACACGGAACTTTCTCTCAGCGCCCTTCTTGTCCTCAATCATGCGCTTCGCGGCTCCCTCGATGGTCAGCCGCTCAGTCTTGAGGAGGAACTGAATCAGGCGCAGGGTCCCGATGTCCTCCGGCCTATAAATCCTGTTGCCCTTGGCGTTGCGCAGAGGACGCAGGAACTTAGGGAACGAGTCACTCCAGAACCTGACGGTGGAGGTGTTCTCCCTGAGTTCTTTGGCAACCTCGCCTATCGTGTAGCATATTTTTTCCATTATCTGAAAGATTTTCTCTTATTGTTAAAAGATTTCTCGCTTTGCTCGAGATGACAGGTTAATCCATTGACTGTTTGGTGTTTGTGGAGACTATCATCATATTGAAATATTCCTCCGGGCCGACGGACGCGAAAAAATGGTTCACCGGGTTAAGAACCACGGTGTCGCGCCGGACTTCGTAGTGCAGGTGAGGAGCGTAGGCGTTGCCGGAGATTCCGACGCGGCCGATGACCGCAGCACGGCGAACCCTCGCGCCCTTGCGGACATTGATTGCGGCAAGGTGGGCATACCTCGTCGTGTAGCCGCCGTCATGGGTGATTTCCACCATATTGCCCTGCCCCTTCATCGAGCGCACGACCTCGGTCACCGTTCCGTCGGCGGCGGCAAGCACCGGGACGTCGGCCTCGGAAATGATGTCCAGACCGGCGTGAGGAGTCTCGACCTTGTAGTAGGGATTTATCTTGGCGCCGACTGAAGCCCCGGTCTGAGCGTAGGACAGAGGCTCTATCGGCGCGTGCATCGGAGGGATGACCGCCCCTTCCCCGGAGACGGCCGCGAGCGCCCGCTTCATGTTGTCCTCGATGCGGGCAGCCTTCGCGCAGAGGGTGTCCGCCTTGACCGCGGCGTATTTCTCGATGTCCGTGTCGGGAACCGTGTCGAGACCGCTCAGAAAGGCCAGCGATGAACTCAGGTCCAGTTCCGGGGAATCGGTGAGGAAAATCTCCCGGTAAATCCGGTTGTCGCGCCCGGAAAGGCGCTGTATTTCAGCGGAAAGCATTGCGGCCTTCTCCTGAAGGGCAGGAAGCTGTGACTCATAGGCCCGGTTCTGTTCCTTCAGGGCGGCCTCGGTCTTTGTGTTGAAGCAGAGCGAGAACACGAGGTAGAACGCCACTGTCAGCGAGAGCGAGAGCAGGACAAACGACAGGAACCTGCCGCCGAACTTCTTGAAAGTCAGGCGTTCCTTCCTCATGCTGAGGCTGTCCTTGTCAAATTCGTACCGTTTTTTCATTTTATCGTTGTTCTTCGCACGGCGCTCAAGCGCCTTTTATCCTCCATATTCTACCTCCTGTTTCTATGTGTTGGGTGTATTACGACACGCCGTGAGGCGGACTCGGAGACCTGGGCCATAGTGGCATATTCCTCCGTAGTCATGTCGAGGTCCATATAGTTCATCGGGTTGGTCGGACGGCCCTTGTATATCACCTCATAATGGAGATGAGCGCCCGTCGATTTGCCGGAGTTCCCTACATTGCCGATGTTCTCCCCCCTCCTGACCCTCATTCCCTCGGCGACGTTCACGAAGCTAAGGTGGGCATAGCGCGTCTTGTAGCCGAAGCCGTGGTCGATGACTATCTGGTTGCCGTAGCCATACATGCTGAGGCCTACGTATTCCACGACCCCGTCTCCGGTGGCATAGACCGGGTAGCCGACCTTCGCCGCGAAATCCAGTCCGTGATGGAAGGCCGGACGGTGATACTTCGGGTCGATTCTCCGTCCGAAGCGGCTCGACAGGTGATATTTTCTCCTGTCCGGATTAATCGGCGGTATTATCGGGACGCACGAGGCCATATTCCCCGCCTGTTTCGCCAGACGCTCCACCTCGTCGTAGGACTTGGACTGGATGTAGGCCTTCTTCAGGAGCACGTCAGTGCGCACGACCGCCGCACGGAATCCCGCGTTGTAGTCGGAATCGTCAAGCCATAGGTAGCGGTTCGCCCCGGAAAATCCGGCGTTCCTCACCTCGGGGGCTATGCGGCTCATTCCCAGCACAGTGCGGTAGATGTCGTTGTCCCGCATCTGGAGGGCGGTGAGCCTCTCGTCATATTCCCGTATTCCCGTCCCCAGCACCTCGACCTGCGAGAGCAGCGCTGCGTTTTTCTTTTTGAGCAGCGTTGTCTTGGGCAGTTCCACGTCCAGCACTCCGGTCAGAATCCAAAGGTTGAAGAACGCCATAAGGCTGCTCAGGGCAATCAGGGAAACGACACGGAAAGCCCTCCTCTTAGCGTAGCCTTTATCCACTTCGTAAGAGAGCGTCTCCGAGTTGAAAACATATTTTTTGAACCCCGACATTCCGCAAATATAATGCTTTTTGCCAAATTTATTGTACTTTTGCAGGTTAAAATGTTTTCCGGGAAGGAGTTCAAACTCAACGGACGCATCTCGGAAAACGCTTTACGCAAGTGTGAAATAAAAGACTGAAGATATTATGATGACATCAAAAGAGATCCGCAAGGCCTATCTCGACTTCTTTGCCTCAAAGGGGCACACAATCGTGCCGTCAGCGCCTATGGTCGTGAAGAACGACCCTACCCTAATGTTCACAAACGCCGGAATGAACCAGTTCAAGGACTGGCTTCTCGGCAACAGCCCCGCGCCGTTCCCCCGCGCCACGGACAGTCAGAAATGTCTGAGAGTCAGCGGGAAGCACAACGACCTTGAGGAGGTGGGACACGACACCTATCACCACACGATGTTCGAGATGCTGGGGAACTGGAGCTTCGGGGACTATTTCAAGAACGAGGCTATCGACTGGGCCTGGGAACTTCTGACGGAGGTCTATAAGATTGACAAGGACAGGCTTTACGCGACGGTCTTCGAGGGTTCTGCGGAAGACGGGACATCGCTCGACACGGAGGCGCGCGACCGCTGGCTCACGCACCTCCCTGCGGACAGGGTGCTGCTCGGCAACAAGCATGACAACTTCTGGGAAATGGGAGACACCGGCCCGTGCGGCCCATGCTCGGAGATTCATGTGGATTTGAGAAGCGACGAGGAGCGCAAGGCAGTTCCGGGAGCCGAACTCGTGAACAAGGGACACCATCTCGTGATTGAAATCTGGAACCTCGTGTTCATGCAGTACAACCGCAAGGCAGACGGCTCGCTTGAGCTCCTGCCTCACAGGAACGTGGATACGGGAATGGGCTTCGAGCGTCTCTGCATGACGCTTCAGGGCAAGCTGAGCAGCTACGACACGGACGTGTTCACGGGGATGATCCACAAGATCGAGGAACTTTCAGGTAAGAAATACGGATCTGATGAGAATACGGACATCGCGATGAGGGTAGTCGCGGATCACATCCGCGCGATCGCATTCGCCATCGCCGACGGACAGCTCCCTTCAAACGTGAAGGCAGGCTATGTCATCCGCCGCATCCTTCGCCGCGCCGTACGCTACGGCTACACTTTCCTCGGGTTCAACGAGCCTTTCCTCTGTCGCCTGGTGGAACAACTAGTGAGCGACATGGGAGAGCATTATCCTGAAATCGCCCTCCAGCAGACTCTCATCGAGAAGGTCATCAAGGAAGAGGAACTTGCTTTCCTCCGCACTCTCGACAGGGGCATCAGGCTGATTGACAGCATTATGGAGAAATGCTCCGACACAAAGGTCATCACGGGAGAGGACGCTTTCACGCTCTATGACACCTTCGGGTTCCCGATTGACCTGAGCGAGCTCATCGCGTCTGAAAAGGGATATACCATCGACCTCGAAGGGTTTGAGGTTGAGCTCAAGAAACAGAAGGACAGGGCCCGCAACGCCACGGCGAACGAGTTCGGCGACTGGGTTGAGTTCCACCACTGCGACAACGTAGAGTTCCTCGGCTACGATTTCACGGAGATTGACGGGGCAAGGCTCACGCGCCACAGGACAGTGAAACAGAAGAACAGGGAGATGATTCAGCTCGTGTTCGACCGCACTCCTTTCTACGGCGAGATGGGCGGACAGGTAGGCGACACCGGATACATCGAGTCGGAAGACGGAGAGAGGATAAAAATTCTCGATACGGTGAAGGAGAATAACCTCACGATTCACATTGCGGAGAAACTTCCTTCAGACTGCACCGGCAGCTTCCGCCTCGTGGTCGATGCCGCGCGCAGGCACTGCATCGAGAACAACCACAGCTGTACGCATCTTCTCCATCAGGCGCTCCGCGAGATTCTCGGAACGCACGTCGAGCAGAAAGGCTCGTTCGTGACTCCGGACTATTTCCGCTTCGACTTCTCGCATTTCGAGAAGATGAGCGACGAGCAGATCGACAAGGTTGAGAAGAGGGTCAATGAGCTGATTCGCTGCAACTTCCCTCTCATCGAGAAGAGGAACGGAACTATGGAGGACGCGAAGGCCATGGGAGCGATGGCGCTGTTCGGAGAGAAATACGGAGACCGCGTCCGCATCGTTCGCTTCGGAGATTCTGTTGAACTCTGCGGCGGATGCCACACCTCGGCGACCGGCAACATCGGCTTCTTCAAGATTGTCTCCGAAAGCGCAATCGCTGCCGGAATCAGAAGAATCGAGGCACGGACCGGACTCGCTGCGGAGAACATCGTCGACATGATGGAGAACACCCTGCGCAGCGCAAGGGCACTGTTCAACAACGCCCCTGACCTCGCGCTCGCGATAAGGAAGCTCATCGACGAGAACGACGGCTTCAGGAAGGAAATCGAGAACGTGGCCAAGGAGAAGGCCGCCGCGTTCAAGCAGGTGCTTCTCGACGAGGCGAAGGACATCAACGGCATCCGCACCGTGGTTCTGCGCAAGAGCGACGACCCCGCGATGCTCAAGAACGCCGCGTTCATGCTCCAGAAGGAGGCGGAGAACCTCGCCGTTCTCGCGGCCTATGAGTTCGACGGCAAGCCACAGCTTCTCGTGATGTACTCAGCCGACCTCGT
>DJPQ01000017.1 GCA_002439805.1 Bacteroidales bacterium UBA6408 | reverse complement strand
TTTGACGCGATGGAAAAGCGCAAGGCCGGCATACTTGAGACCATCTCCGCAGCCGGTGCGCTGACCGATGAACTCCGGGCTCAGATTGAGGAGTGCATCGAGCCTGACGTTCTGGAGGACCTCTATCTTCCTTACCGTCCTAAACGGCGCACAAGGGCGACAGCGGCCAGGGAAGCCGGATATGAGCCTCTTGCCGACAAGATGTGGAACAACTCCACCCCTGACCCTCACCGTGCATTTCTCAGATGAGCACCTCCGGGCCCGACGGCCGCCGTCAGAAAGTCACCGACCCCTCAAGGCTTGTCCGCCTCCACCAGAAGGTCAGCGTCACTGTTGTCTCCGTGGATTTGGACCGCAACCGCATCGGCTTGAGACTCAACTGATTCCCTTCCGCTATTTCTGCCCGAATTGAAAATCATGGGAATTTTTCATTGAAAATCATGGGAATTTTCTATTGAAAATCATGGGAATTTATCTAACTTTGCCGTCATAAAACTGATGCGTATGTATTACGAAAGACTGGTAGAGAAAGAGATTGAACTGAAACTCAGGACTTCAGGAGCGATTGTCGTGGCCGGGCCGAAATTCTGTGGGAAGACCACGACTTGCATGAGGTTTCAGAAGAGTTTTGTCAAACTGAACACGAGGCAGGCGATTGCGATGGTGAGGATGAATCCGAAGGCTGTTCTGGCGGGGGAGAATCCGAGGCTTATTGACGAGTGGCAGAAGGCTCCTGATATATGGAATCAGATAAAGGATGACCTTGACTTCAAATATGAGTTCGGAAAATATATCCTTACCGGCAGTTCTACGCCTGCGGACAAGACTGAGGTTCATCATAGCGGCGCGGGGAGAATCACTCCTGTCAGAATGCGCCCGATGAGCCTGTGGGAATCGAAGGAGTCCAAGGGAACTGTTTCTCTCGGCGATTTGTTCGCGGGGAAAGGGGAGGAGCCTTGGGATATGAATGAGGATTTCACTCTTGGAGAAGTTGCACGCCTGATATGTCGCGGAGGCTGGCCGATTTCCGTGCTTGCCAAAAAGGACATTGCGCTGGAGATAACGAAGAACTATTACAATGGGCTTTTTGTGTTTGAGGACTGTGAGAACGAGCGCTTCCGCAACAAGAACCCTGAGATTCTCAGGATGATTCTTCGCAGCTATGCCCGCCACATCTCGACCGAGGCGGCCGTCTCGACCATAATTGCCGATGTGCGGCAGAGCAACGAACGGACAATGGACGCCAAGACATTCGACGACTATATGGAGGCATTGAAGGACTTGTATGTCATAGAGGATATGCCTGCGTGGAATCCGAACATCCGTTCCAAGACCTCCATTCGCTCGACGCCTACAAGGCATTTCACGGACACTTCCATTGCGTGCCGGGCCTTGGGCGTGGAACCTGACGACCTGCTGCGCGACCTTGAGAGTTTCGGGCTGTTCTTTGAGGATATGGCTGTCCGCGACCTGAGGATATATGCCGGCGTGTATGGCGGGGAAGTCATGCATTACCGTGATAATGCCGGTCTGGAATGCGATGCGGTCATCCATATGGCGAACGGTTCCTGGGGCGCGGTTGAGATAAAGCTGGGCGGTGATGACTTGATTGAGGCCGGAGCGAACTCGTTGAAACTGCTGAAGGCAAAGATTGACTCCAAGAGCGAAGAAAAGACCCCGTCCTTCCTTATGGTTCTTACGGCAGTCGGCAGTGCCTACAGACGCGAAGACGGAGTCTATGTCGTGCCGATAAACCTTCTGAAGCCGTAGGTTACGAACAATATTTGAAACTATACTTACGAATATCTCGGAAATATTTTGAAGTATAATTTCGAATATTTGTTTCTTACATCTCAAATTGTCCGCAGTTGCATGATATTCGATGAGAATAGGTGGTCGTTGGGTTCGTATAATTTTTCGCCCGCTTTGTGTGAAACTATAAAGAAAAAACACGGATTCTTCTGCTGAAAAGGCTATATTTGCAGGCCTTGAAACTATGGCACGGATATGATGGAAAGTAAATGTGTGTTTCGGATGCTGGCGGTGGTTTGCGGGGCTGCCGTTTTGATGCTGTCCTGTTCTGAGAATGAGCAGGAGACGGCGCGGACGCTGGAGGATGTAGCCTCGTTCATCGAGGAGCGGCCGGACAGCGCGATGGCGATTCTGGACACGATGGGGCGTGAGCGTCTGAAAACGAAGTCGCTCAGGGCGCGTCATTCCCTGCTCCTTGCAATGGCGCGGGACAAGAACTGGATTGATGACATGACTGACAGCGTCATCGCTCCGGCAGTGTCTTGGTATCGCAGGCACGGGAGCGCGGACGAAAGGCTGCTGATGAACTACTACCGTGGACGCATCGCCATGAATGCCGGGGATTATGAGGCGGCGATGGAATGGTTTGTCAAGGCGGAACGGTGCGGGAAATCTTCGCACGACATGATGTGTCTCGGACGGCTGCACGGGGCGAAAAGCGCGGTCTATAACCATCTGTTCGATTCTGAGTCTGTAATCCGGGAAGAGAAAAAGGCCGGCGAGTGCTTTCTGGCGGCCGGGGACAGTGCCGGATATTTTGATTCGGTCATAAATATTGCTACGGAATGCAATGAGATACAGGACACAGCCGTTTTGCGTACATGTCTTGAAGTCTTGTATGACAACTTCGATATGCTTTCAGAGCCTCAGAAAAGTTCTTATTATGCGATAAACATATCCGCGGAGTCGGAACGGCACGATGGTTCGGTCTGTCCCATGATTGAAGAGTATCTTTCCGCAGTGTCCGACAGCTCTCTCATACATTGGATAATTGTCGCTGATGCCTATCGTTCCGAAGGAAAGTATAAGGATTCCCGCCGCGCCTTGGATGCATACATCAAGTACGATGACAGTCATGAATTGGCGTATCAATGGGTGAACGGGCTTGTTTCCGAGGCCTTGGGAGATTATTCCGCTGCCGCGAAGTCATATCGTAAGTATATAACTGAAGACGGTAATAAAGACATCGACATATTTGAAAGTGACACAAAGTTCATCGAGGAACGCGCCGCGTCCGAACGGAAAATAAGTAATCAAAAATATACAATCATCATTGCGTTCCTGCTTTTCGTGATAGCGGTTCTTGTCGTGGGCTTCATAACGGAACGTCTCATCCGTAGTCGCAAGGATCGGGATATGGAACAGGAGAAACATCGGATGGAAATGGAACTTGCCGAAGCCGAGAAAATACGGCTCGAAAATGAGAAACTCAATTATGAGCGATTGCATCGCGAGGCATTGGACCGGATTGCCTTGCTGGAGCGAATCAGAAAAGAAGCTCGGCTTGACAAGAATGTCCGCGAGGCTGTTGAGCAGCTTCTTGGGGTTCTGAACAAATTTTTTATGGCTCATGTCTCCGAGACCTTCAATGATGTCGCATCTGCGGAACTTGCTGCTTTGATGGACGACCAGAAAAACTTTTTTAGGCTTTTAAGCAATGCTTTCAAAGTTTCTCATAAGAACTTTATCAGATATTTGAAGAAGTCGCGGCTCTCTGAATGGGAGGTGGGTTGTTGCTGCCTGTTCTGCATTGGTTTGAACAACAAGGAAATCAAGCATTACCTTAAACGACCGTCTTTTAATAATGATGTCAGCAAGATTCGTGTCAAGCTGAAGGTAGAGAAGGGCAGCATATATACTTTCTTATGTAAAAGGATGGCAGAAATGGACTGATTTTGACATTCATGTCGTTTTGGAGTGGGAAATTAGTGCTCAAACTATTGGCAAGCAGTGTGTTACGGTGACAAAAATAGTGAAATTTACGATTTTGAAAAATGTTCTCGGGGGGGGGTATTGTGTTGATACATAAAGATTTGAATGGTGAAACATTAGTTTTGGAGAATTGAATTCTGCTATATAGCTTTGCGGCCTGAAACACACAATAATATGATGAAAAGATTTCTTTTAATTCTTCTTGCGGCCATGATTGGTCTCGCAGGGAATGCCATGTCAGGGAACAAGTCTGACGACACTCCAAAGAAACCCATCCGCATTGTTAAGGACTTGCCGACGCAGCCGATAAGGCGCGACCTCTTTCCTGATGCTCAGGCCTACATTCTCCCGTCCCGGAAGCTGATTGAACTCCAGCTTTTCGAACTCGGGCCGACGACGGTCTATGTATTTGATTCCTTCGGCCGGATTATTTATCAGGAAGAGGTGGACGGCGACAATAATTTTGTTACCTTTGGAGTTCCGGAGACCGCGGGCAACTACACCTTGGTAATCTGGTCTCCGTACTTTTATGGAGAAGGGACATTCAGCATAAGGTAAAAACCTTTTGGCTATGAAAGAGCCGTTAAAAATAGCGTTGTATGTTCTGGCATTCCTCATCGTGGGGATGTCAGTTTCTCCTGCCTATGCCCGGACCTGGCAGGATGTTCCGGAAAAGCAGGCCTCCATGCCTCCTTGCGACAGCGTCGTCGTGACGAACCCCGACGGCAGTGTCACCACAACCTACATTCCCGCTCCAGTCGGAGACTACAGACCCTCTCCCGCTCCGGAGTATCGCCCCGACAAGTTCACCTCAGACCCCCTGCTGAACTCCGCCTCCGCAGGACCGCTCGCTGTGCAGCCCGCACAAACCTCCGCAGCGTCCCTGCACCCGCTCTCGATTCCGACAAAGGCTGCCGAGCCTAACACCGATGCCGGGCAGATTCCCTACACTTCGGACATCACCCCGACCGGAGGCCGCACCTACACCGTCCCGATAAACACCGTTCCCGATGCGGAACTCGCTCCGAACCTAGCACTGACCTACAACAGTCAGGCAGGAAACGGCGTGGCGGGCTTCGGCTGGAGTCTTTCGGGGCTGTCGTCGATTTCTCTCGCGGACAAGAACCTCTACTACGACACTGTCGTGGAAAGTCCGTCGCTTGACAGCAGTTCACCTGTTTTCGCGTTGGACGGCGTGAGGATTGTGAAGACTTCGGTGGCTGCTTTGGCGGCAGATTATCCATACGAGACGGCAACAGGGCATATTCTGGTCAAGGCCGTGAAGGAGGGGAGTGCCGTGAAATACTTTGAAGCATTATTCCCGAACGGATCAAGGGCGGTGTATGGCTTCAAGGATAATACGTCCGCACGAATATCCTATCCTCTGACGGAACTTACGAATCTGCACGGAAATATGATGACGGTAAGTTATATCCAGGATAACGACTATGGAATGTACTACCCGGCGTATCTTCAGTGCAAAAGCAATGCTTCCTCGGAGTTTTGCCATCTCTACTTTTCTTACGACTTGAATCGTCAGGATACCTATGACTCTTACTTTGCCGGTCAGAAAGTGCGCTGTCGTAGACTCTTGACAGAAGTTCTTGTTTTTTCCGGTCCTGAGAAACTGTGGACATACAATTTGACTCACAAGTATAGCACAAAAGCTGGAGTGACTTGAACTGAAAAAAGT
>DJPQ01000101.1 GCA_002439805.1 Bacteroidales bacterium UBA6408 | reverse complement strand
CGCTTATATAACCGCACTCTCAGCAGTCTATAAAGCAATATTGCCCGCTGTGCTATCAAAAGCATAGTGGGCAAAATTGTTCACGTATAAATGAAATTTGACACAATTTTACCACATCCTCAATTTATACATTAAAAACATTGCAATTATAGCAGAAATTTATTGTATATATGAAAAACTGTGGTAACTTTGTAGAAATTTCATTTATACATGAATCTGTTCAATCGAGAATACTACATTGAGAAAGTCCAAAGATATTTGGGCAAAGGACTTATAGTGGTGCTCACCGGACAAAGAAGAGTGGGTAAAAGCTGTATATTGCAGAGTGTCAGCGGCAGAATCAAAAAGCAGAATGCCGATGCCAACACTATATATATCAATAAGGAATACGCCGAGTTCCGCGACATAAACACGGACATTGAACTCAACCAATATGTTGATGGTCAGTTGCAGGCCGGAAGGAAAAATTTCCTGTTCATTGATGAGGTCCAGGACATTCAGGGCTTCGAGAACTCGCTACGAAACTATCAGGCAAAACAATCCTGCGACATTATTGTTACCGGCAGCAATGCCACAATGCTGTCAAGTGAGCTTGCCACATATCTCTCAGGACGTTACATAGAAATACATATCCAAAGTCTCGACTACACTGAATTTCTTGAATTTCACAAGCTTAAAGACACTCAGGACTCGCTGTTGAAATACTTTACCTTCGGAGGCTTACCGCAACTGGCACATATCGGTCTGAACAATCGTCAAATGATTCTCGACTATCTCGGAGATGTCTATAACACAGTGATGATGAAGGACGTCATTTCGCGGGAGAACATACGCAATGTGCGCTTTCTGGAGGATATGGCACATTTCGTAAGCGACAACATAGGAAAGAACATCTCCGCCAACAGTATCTGCAAATTCATGCGTTCTCAAGGAATGACCGTCTCTCCGGCTCTTGTTTCAAATTATCTTGGATTTTTATCCAATGCTTTCATTATCAACCAAGTGAAACGCTACGACATATATGGGCGCAAGATATTTGACACAAACGAGAAATACTACTTTGAAGACATTGGACTCCGAAATTCGCTTGCTGGCATAAACCTGCGCAGAGACATTGAGAAAATTTTGGAGAATGCGGTATATCTCCACTTAAAGAAATATGGTTACAAAGTATTTATCGGACAGCTGCAAAATGCCGAAATAGATTTTGTCGCGGAGAAAGACGGGCAACGACTCTATATTCAGGTCTGCTATCTGCTGGAAAGCGATGATACCATAGAACGGGAGTTCGGCAATCTGCGCAAGATAAAGGACAACTTTCCGAAGATGGTTGTCTGCATGGATGAAATCGCAGTGCATGGAGCCTACGACGGAATACAGTGCATCCACATCAAGGATTTCTTAGGCTCGGACAAAAGAATCAATAAGACAATCTGAATTTAATAAATATTTGTGTGCTTTTCAAGAAAATAATTTGCAACTTTGCCATGTATTATAGAGACAATTGTATCGTTAAACTCTAAAAAAATCATTTATCGAAGAGAAAAATAAAAGCCAAATATAGAATACGACGTCCTTGACTCGACTGAAGCACTAGAATTAGCACTTCAAAAATCATAGTATAAATCTGCTAAGGCAGGAGGAGTAAATGTTGCACCTGTCTTCTTTTTATTACTTATCTCTTTCATCGTCCAATTTGTTCTATAAGATAGGTATCAATTGGCAACAAAGATACATAAATTGATACGAACTGAAAAAGAGCAAAACAAAAAAACATTAAACAAGCAGACCGGCCGAATTCTTCTTCCGGTCAGCCTTGTTTGTTATAAATAACTTAGAGAGAGGGGATGAAGAAAAAGATGGGATGCAGACCGCTTTTTCTTCGCCCCGTCATTTCAACCCTCGCGCCTTCAGGAGCCACTTCGGATCCGGAGCCGCGCCCCGGAAGCGCTCGTAGAGAACCATCGGCTCTTCGGAGCCGCCGGCCTCAAGGATGTTGTGCTTGAAGGAAGCGGCGGTGGCAGGGTCGAAGACGCCCTTCTCACGGAAGAGTTCGAAAGCGTCCTTGTCGAGGACCTCGGCCCAGAGGTAGCTGTAGTAGCCGGCGCTGTAGCCGCTGTTGAAGATGTGGTTGAAATAGGAGGTGCGGTAGCGCGGGATGATCTCGTCAATCAGTCCCATCTCCTTGCAGACCTTGGCCTCAAACTTCACGATGTCAATCAGTTTTCCGTCCCTGTCCGGGCAGTCGGTCTCCGAAGCGAGCGGAGAGTCCGCAGGGACGCAGACAGTGGCAAGCTCGTGCCATTTCATGTCAAGAATCGAGGCGGCGGCAAGCTCGGTGGTCATGAAGCCCTGATTGAAAGTGCCTGCGGCGACAATCTTCGCGACGAGGGCGGAAGGAATCACCTCTCCGGTCTCATAATGGAATGCGTATGTCGCGAGCACTTCTGGCTGAAAAGCCCAATTCTCGTTAATCTGCGACGGAAGTTCCACAAAATCGCGGGCGACCGATGTGCCGCTGACGCTCTTGTAGTGGCACTTTGTGAGCAGTCCGTGAAGCGCGTGGCCGAACTCGTGGAACATCGTGCCCACCTCGTCAATCGTGAGCAGCGACGGCTTTCCCTCGGAAGGCTTGCTGAAATTGCCCACATTCACGATTATAGGACGGATGTCAGTGCCGTCCGGAGCGACCCACTGGTTGCGGATGTTGTTCATCCACGCTCCCCCGCGCTTCGTGTCGCGAGGATAGTAGTCGGTCGTGAGTATGCCCAGAAGGCTGCCGTCCGCAGCGTCAGTGACCTTGAACACCTCCACGTCCGGGTGATATTTCGGAGCGTCGGACACCGGTTCGATGCTGATTCCATAGAGCTTCGAAGCCGTAGCGAACACGCCGGCGCGGACATTCTCCATCTTGAAATATGGCCTTGTCTGCTCCTCGTCAAGGTCGAACTTTTCCTTTCTCACGCGCTCCGAGTAATATGCCCAGTCCCAAGGCTCGATGCGGCTGCCCTCCGGAACGAGCCCTTCAGCGGCATCCTTGTCCATGGCGGCCTGCAAGTCAACGAGTTCCTCGCGTGCCTTGGCGACGGCAGGAGTGATGATTGTCTCAAGGAACGAATCAACTGTCTCCGGATTTCCGGCCATCTTGTCCGAGAGGATGAACGCAGCCGGAGTGTCGTAGCCGAGAAGCCGGGCCTTTTCCTGACGGAGACGGAGAATCTTCATTATTAGCTGCCGGTTGTCGGTCGCCCCGCCGTTCGCGCCTCGGGACGAATATGCCCGGAACATCTTTTCACGGAGTTCGCGGTTGGTGCAGCTGCCCATCGTCGCGGCGTACTCGGAGACGCTTATTCCGAACTCGGAGGCGAAGGCGTTGTTCTCCGCAAGCAGGTTGGTCCCGAACGTCTGCTCAAGGGCGGCAAGCTCGGCATTTATCTGCCTCATCCTGTCCTGCCCGAGAGAGTCGAGCGCCACTCCGTTCACGACAAACGAGCGGTAAATCTTGTCCAAGAGCATCTTCTGCTCACGTCCGAGAGACACCCCGCATCCGCCCGAACAGCCGCTGTCCTCGGCGAAAGCCGCGTCGGCATAGACCTTCTGCACCCTCTCGAAAAGTGCGGCGTTAAGGAAGATGTTGCTCGAATGGTCCGAAATCATCGGAATAGCCTGCTCCACGACTTTCTGAAGCTCCGGAGTCCCGTCAGTCTCGGAGAGGTTGAAGAGCACGCCCTGCACCTTGTCCAGAAACTCTCCGGACCAGTCCAGGGCGGCGACGGTGTTCTCGAACGTCGGAGACTCGGCGCAGTTCACGATTGCCTCAATCTCCTCGTTCTGCCGGCGTATTCCCTCCTCTATCGCGGGGATATAATCCCCTGTCTTAATCTTCTCGAACGGCGGAATCCCGTAAGGCGTGTCCCATTCCGCAAGGAACGGATTCTCGCGGCACCCGGCCAAAGCCAATGCAGCAGCCATAATCATAATTGTCTTTTTCATTGTATAACTATTTTATAATATCCGCTATAGTCTCACGGACCTCGTCAATGATTTCAGAACATTTGGGCTCCGGAATATGTATTTCCATCCCAACGGAAACCATATCCTCAACAGAAGGATTTCCGGCCCCGTTCACAGACGTGGCATGTTCCCCGTTGTACCCCTCCTCGCAGCTCGTAAGATCATACGCCGGAGCAAGTTCCCACTCTCCGCCACGGCAAATGTAGGCAAAATTCTTCGCATGGTCATCCTTGTTGCCCGCAAGCACATTGAAAGCCATCCGACGGAACATTTCCTCAACCTGCAGGGAATCCTGTGTAAGATACCCTGTCAGATGAAGCAGATTCGTGTAGTCAAGTTTCGGGAAATGAATGGATTCATTCATCAGGGCACCGGCAGTCGCCACATGAAGACGCAGACCATTCTCCACATCAAACCGTCGGGAAGCAAAATATCGTCCGTCAATCAGCCTGAAGTCCGGAACCGTTATGCCTGCCTTTCGGGCCGCCATGTTGTAACGGTATTCCATCACGCCCATATCCGCCGGATCTGAAACATTCCTGAACTTCACGAGCCATTCGCCCTCCTTGTCCTTAAGCAGACACTTGGGACGGCATCCGCCGGAATTCCCGCTGTTAAAGTAAAGCACGTCGGCATCCGCATCAGACTTCTCGGTCAAGACATCAAATGCCATTTTCTGCAGCTCATCAAGTTCAGGCAGGGATTTATCCTCACCGACGAATGATTCCGGGACATAGCACAGGGCTCCCATCCCCGAACTCCCAACTATGCTCAGGTACTGCACAGGAGAAAGTCTCAGCGAGTTCAGCCCACGCTGCTTCAGAATCTTATGTATAAGATAACGTCCATATCCGTCCGGAATGCTGTCGTCAAAGATTCCGAAGTTCCCGGCAAACGGGGCCTCGTCCGCAATGAAGAGTTCATCCTTCAATGGAAGATAGAGAGGAGATATGGAAAAGCCTCCGCTCAACCATGCCTTGTCATATTGGAAAGCACATCGTCTGCCGTCGGGAGTCATCGTGAGACGTCCGACAGCCATGCCCCTATATGTCACGCTCAAAGTGTCAGCAATCTTCATTTTGTCGTCCCTCTTTTCCTGTTGCGGTTAGCATTTATCGTCTCCAATTCCGACATCGTGGAGTATTTGGGTTCGGCCATCACCGCCTTGAGACTTTCAGCATATCCCAAAGCCTTGCAGAGCGCAGCGTATGACTCAAGTGAAATCCTATGCTCCGCCTCGAATCTTGCTATTGTCGGAACGGGAACTCCCGACTGTCCGGCCACGGCCTTACGGGACAGCCCTTTTTCCAGACGCCGTTTCCGAAATGACTCCGCAAGCTGCGCCATAACCGACTCAACTGGTTCAGAATACAAAGAATAAAGCATACTATTATATCTCTTGTTGGCGATTTTCGCAATTAAAAGCTACTATCATATCTCTTGATACAAAGATACAAAAAGCACTGGAATAAAACAAATCGGGTCGGATGCCAATTATGTGCATCCGACCCGAAGAATCTCGGATTGAACCGAGCCTACTCTATGACTATGTCGTTCTGGTCGCGGAGGACAAGCTGTACGCTGCCCTGATACATCGTGAGTATGCCCGTGGCGGTGATTGTCTTGCCGCCGCTGAGGACAGCAGGGTCAATCTCAAGGTCGGCGAACTTGGAGTAGCCGCTGGTACGAATCTGGACCGTGCCGCCGGCTCCGGTGAAGTACTGGCTCACGGAGTAGGCGTTGGCATTGTTCCTGAGTTCATCCTTGACGTCCGCGAGCTTGCGCGTGTCGCCCCATCCTGAATTCCCGACCGCTGCGGAATCCCAGCGACCGGTCTCAAGATACTCGAGGAACTTGCTCTTTGACATCGCCCAAGTCGTGATTCCCCAGGTGTCGTCCGAAAGGAAGATACGGTTTGAAGGCTGTGAATTGTCCTCGTCGCCGCTGATGTACAGGAGCGCGAAGACCTCGTTGCCGTATTTTAGCCCCTTTATGGTTACCAGCGCACCCACAGCATCGGAAGTCGCCTGACAGTCGTTCTTCGACGGCAGGGAGGTTATCTGACGCGGAGCAATCGGCTGGAGGTCATTCACGTCGCAGCGGAACACGTGCTGGTCTATTATGAACTGACTCTCCATATATGTGGTTGAATACTTCTTATTATCAGCCCCCTCTGCCAACGGATCC
The DNA here is from genome assembly GCA_002439805.1 of Bacteroidales bacterium UBA6408. Lineage (GTDB taxonomy): Bacteria > Bacteroidota > Bacteroidia > Bacteroidales > UBA932 > Cryptobacteroides. The sequence continues at coordinate 2,770 of DJPQ01000101.1, read as the reverse complement.
TTGAGACCGACCTGAACGGTCCCCTGTCCGCCGTAATTTCTATCCGTGTAGCCGTATTCCCCGACGGCAAGTCCGTCAAGGCTGACATAGACTTCCTGACCGACCTTGTAGTCATTGTGAAGGCTCGTGCGCCCGATTTTTATTTCAAGACCCGGGCCGTTCGCGTCGTCCTGAATGTAGAATGACTTGTAGAAATTCCCGGACTTGTCGGATGTGGTGACGCGCCCTTTCACCCAGATGTCCTCATCGACCTCCCAGCACCATATCTTGAGCGCGGTTGACTTACCGGCCTTGGCAGCTTCGGAGATGAATCTCTGAGAAAGTTCCTTTATCGTGAGAACGGTCCCGGTGACGCCTTCCTCCGGGTCAAACGGAGCGTATGCCTCCGGCTCCTGATATTTTCCGGTGAAGACCGGCTGAAATTCCTCGCAGGCCGTGAAAAGCGCGGCAGCCGCCGCAAAAGCTATAATTATCTTCTTCATAGTCCGTTACCTCCTTAGAATCTGAAATAAAGGTTCAACATATAGTTAATTCCCTGCATATAGAAATACTTGGAATCGAACTTGAAGTAGTTGTCATACTTCTTGCTCCTGATGAGACGGGTCTGCTCGTAGCCACCGGTCTTGATGTTCCGGTCGTTCAGCAGGTTCTTCACCTCGAGGGAGAATCCGAAATTGTAGGTCCTGCGGATATACCACGACTTGCCCACGCTCAGGTTCATCACCACCGCCGGGTCAAATTTCTCCTGAGAGGTCATGTAGTTGATCTCGCCCGGAGTGAGACCGGCATCGACAAGGTCCGAGTTGAGCAGCCAGCTGCCGGAATGTGCTTCTATCTGTTCGGACGTCAGCTTGTTGTACGGTCCTGCCGCAGCCTTGATGGTCCGGTAGAGCGGGTTCATGTCGAGGTAGGAGTTCGCATAGACATTCGCGCCGAGAGTGAAGAACCAGTATGAACGGGTCCTGTAGTTGAGCGCGAGGTTTGCCGCGAGCTGCGGGGTTGAAGGGACATGATGCTTCTGCACCTTCTCCACGACATAGTAGCCGTCCGCATCCTGCTCAAAGCAGTCCGCCGGAACAATTGTAGCGTTTTTCTCAACTGTCGCGTCCGCCCTGACCTTATAAATCGGGCTGCTTGCCCAGTAGGTCACAGGCTTGCCGTAGGAATCCTCGACAATCTCGGAACTGTTATCGACGGTCTGATACATCGTCGGAGTCGAGGTGTAGATGTACTCGCCCCAGCTGAGTGCGCCCTGAAGGCTGAGTCCGGTCACGAAGAGCGGGATCTTGAATCCGAGCTCGATACCCATGTGACGCTGGTCGATGCCGGTCATCGCGAAGTTGGTGAACGAGCGCTGGGAATCATCGTAGAAGGACTTCATCACGGACTGATCCATAATCTTGGTGTAGAACCCGGTGAGACGGAGGTCGTAGCCGTTGTTGCTGAGCTGGTAGTTGATGTCGGCGGACACGGTCTTCGTCGTCGTGAGATTAGGAATCAGCGAGTTGCGTGTCCTCGGTGAAAGGAAAGACTGGTTGAATGTCGGCGCGTCGTTGAAATAGCCGACGTTCGCGAAGAAGCGGTGGCCGCCGGTGAGGACATATTCCGCATGGGCCTTCGCCGAATATGTGAGGAATGTGGAAACCGCCGACTTACCCTTCGAGGTTATGACATCGCCCGTAATCGGGTCGTATGTCGTCAGGGTCATAGTCTTGCCGTTGATGTCCTCGGTGGTGATTTCATTTCCGTTGTCATCCAGACCGGCGAATAGTCCCTTTCGCACGAGGCCTTCCCTCCAGAATGAGGAGAAGCCGATTTCTCCGCCGACGTTCGCCTTGAAGTTGCCGAGGCCGAAGCGTCCGTCAGCCCAGATGTTGCCGTTGCGCACCTGGGCGTAGTAGTCGTAGCCGTACTTGCCGCCCTTAATGATTTTCTGAGCCTCGCCGTTCGCGAGCCAGTAGTCGAGGTCGTTCTGAATCATGGCCTCGGAGAAGGCGAAGTCGCGCTCCGCGAAGTTGTCGGTGTTGAGATAGTACTCGCCTCCGAGCAGGTCCTTGACCTTCTTGTAGTACTCGGAACGGTTAATCTTGCCGCTCAGACCGCCGTTGAGAGTGAACCAGCTGTTGGCGTTCCATTTCACGGTCGCGGCAAGGTTGATGTCGTTCTGATCCACACGACGCTCCTCCTGAACATACTTGGAGCGGCCGTCGGCGGCGTTGTAGTTGATGTTGTAGAGACGGTCCCAGTCGAGATGCCGGGTGTTCACGTCGTTCTTCCATGCGTACTCGGCGTACATGTACTTGTCGAGGTCATTCCTGTTCCACTGCTCATCCGCCATATAGAAGTAGCTCGGAAGATTGCGGTAATAGTCCGCGCGCGGGTCGGCCGAATCGTACCAGTCAAGGGCGGAGTAGCCGTTCTTTCCCGTCCTGTAGAGGAGAGTCACGCCGGCCTCGAGGTTTTCGAGCGGATTGGCCGTGTATTTGAGAACGAACACAGGCTCATGGGTGCTGCGCACGCGGGAGTTGCGCACCTTTCCGTTCTGATAGCCCCAGTTGGAGTTGTACATATTGTCGCCCATAAGGTCATAGACTTCCTGAGTCGATGCATTCTGCGCACCTCTCTGCCCCGGAGTGGCGAAGGCCATGAACGCCAGGCGGTGCTCGTCGCCGAACTTCTTCTCCGCGCCGAGATAGTAGGCGAAAGAGCGGTAATAGACACCCTTCACCCAGTCGTTGCCGCCCAGGCGCGCCGACACATTGGCCGCGAA
>DJPQ01000055.1:19451-42703 GCA_002439805.1 Bacteroidales bacterium UBA6408 | reverse complement strand
GCCGCGTCGCCGCTGTAGCTTACCTTGCAGACGATGTCCTTCCAGTCGGAAACATTGGTGGTGTAGTCGACGCTGAACTTGCTCTCCTTGTCCCCGTCGAGAAGAGCCGACGAGGAGGCGAGGGCGAGTTCCGGAACGCGTTTGCCGTTCTGCTTGACATAAATCGTGTCGGTGCGGGGTCCGCCCTTCACGACAAGCTTCACCATGCGGGCGTAGTCGCCGTTCTGGTCGCACTCGATGCGGAAGGAGCAGTCGCCGCTGAAGGCTATCTGACGGCATATCTGCCACGAGTCGAGGTCGCGGACACGCATCCAGTCAACCTCCGAGTCGGCATAGCTGAGGACGCAGTCCTGATTGGAGTAGATGTCGATGACCTTCTGAAGTTCGGTCACCGGCTTCCCGTCCTTGTACTCGGCCTTCGCAGGAAACTCAATCTCGGTCTCGGAGACGCCGTATTCCACGAAGTCGAACTTTTCCCTGTCTATCGAGGTGCAGGCCGCAAGAGCCCACACCATCGACGCGACAGCTGATATTTTTATGATTGAACTTGGTTTCATAATGACTATTTTATGCTTTTCACGACAACGGCGCCGAAACGGAATGTCTGGGCGGCTGTGGCAGAGACTTTTTCCGTATATTCTCCAGTAGAGAAATCTATGGTGGTGTCGTCCGCAGCCTGAAGCTTGAGAGTAACTTTCTCCTTGCCAAGCAGTTCCGTAGGAAGTTCCACATAAAACTCGTCAGGAGTGAGAGGCAGTTTCATTCCCGTGGAACCGGATGCAGGCAGTGGGCGGATAAGAATCTTCTCGAACTGGACAGGAGTTCCGTCTCCGACAGAATACGAAATGTTCCAATTTACAGGAGTCTGGCCTGTCGCATCCTCTTTTTGGGAACCACCTGCAGCAGAGAATACAAGAACAAGTTTCTTTGCCACGACGGTTTCTGTTGAAAATGAAATTGTAAATCCTGCACCGGCCGTTCCGTCCGCAACATTCCAAAGAACTGAATCCCACCTCATAGCCTTAGGGTCGGCAATTGCACCCGTTTCCATATAACCGGAAGTCTGATTGAGTTTTCCTGTCCCCAAGAACGAGCCTGAGCCGAATGACGGTTTCCATGCAAGACCATCATAGTGGAGGTCGGGTGCTTTACCTTTCCCTTCCGGCCAATACCATTCAACGACTTTTTCACTGAATCCGGTCTCTCCGAGGGCAATGTCAGAAAGTTCCATCGGACGAATCTGATACCCGCCAAGAAGTTCGGCATTCTGAAAATATCCGTTTTCCGTGTTCACTATAATACCAGAAATGTCCCCGGAGCCCTGCGGCACGCCGTTTTGAGTCCTGAGCCATTCAACATCGCTGTTGACAAGCATATTTATCGTGCTGCAAGACGCATCCGAAAGAATCCTGTAATCCATATTCTGCTTCTTGTTCTTAATCCAATCAGAAGCATCCTTCACTGTTGTTCCGACATTATTGTAGCTTCCATAGCTGAACGCAATCTCGACATCCTTGAGCGTTGTCCAAGTATAGATATCCTCATCAGTCAGTTCCGAAATCGTCTTCTGACGAGCCGGGAGCGAAATGTTCTCCTCCACGGTCACGGTGTTGGCGGTGACTCCCTTGAGAGTGTAACGTACAGGGTTGTCCTCGCGGACGAGAGTTGTCCCGTTGAGGGAAATCTTCACCTTGTCGCCCTTCTTGAAGGTGTTGTCCGCAGCCGTGGTGAACTTGAGACGCATACCATAGTTGCCGTCAAGAGACTGGACATAGTTCGTGATGGCGGACTCGTTATCGTTGTAAGAGGTTGCAGATGTCATCGGATTGGTCTCCATGTTTTTCTGACCGCCGTCAGCGACAATCACTCCCTCGAAGTAGTCGCCGTCAAATGTCTGCTCTCCGGCAGCAGTAAGAAGCGCGCGGAGTTCCTCGAAGCTGTACTGCTTGGTCTTGACGCCCTGAGTGATCTTGAGATTGACGGCTATGCCCTTCGATGCAAGCTCAACCTTGATGACGGCCGTGCGGGCCTCCTTGGTCTCATTGTCAGTCACGTCGAAAGAGAGAGACTCCACGGTCGGCGTCACATTGCTTATCCAGTCCTTCTGGCTGCCCTCGTAGGTGACGTTCGAAACAAGCTCAGGCATGAACGTCCCGAGAACACAGTCCCAATAGACGGTCTTTGTGCCGGCGAAGGCCTCGATTGCCATCTCTGTCTCGTTCAGCGTAAGGTGTCCCGGCTCGGAGCCTTGAGTGATTTCGGCCACCGCGCGATAGACTGCCTCGTCAATATCGGTGTAGGAAACAGTGAGCGTGCCCTTGCGAGACTCGCCGGTCGTGTTCTCGGCGACGGTGAACGAGAGCTGTCCGTCCTTGAGCTCAAGGCCTCCGATCCACTCCGCCGATGATTCTGCCTTAATCAGGCTCTGGTCAATGTTGGACTCGACCGCAATCGCGTCCTTCACCTCCCATGCGATGTAGGCCTTCTCGTTTTCGGCGAACGCGAGCTTCGGAGTCCCCTTCTCGCCCTCCTGATTAACGGTGACGGTTATGGTCTTGTCGACTCCAGCTGCGGTGATCAGAATCTCCGCCCTGCGGAGGATGTCAGGGTTCTTCTTATAAGTGAGAATGAACTCCCCGTTTCCCTTTCCGCTGCCTTCCTCAATGGCAGCCCACTCCACGGCTTCCTTGAATTCCGCGTTCCACTGCCCTTTGGCATAGACGAGCACATGCTCCTTGCCGGACTTGGCTTCGAGGTTTATGGTGTTGTCGTTCACGGCCAGAGTCATGGTTGTCGGAGACTCGGTCTCCTTCTGGCAGGATGCGGCAAGCAGCGCGGAAGCGAAGGCAGTTGCCGCGAGACATTTTCTTAAAACTGGTTTCATATTCATATATTCAATTATGCAGTGTATAATCAATTTCTATCATCACACCCTCATCTTCCGTACTGCGCGTATTCGTTGTTGTCGAGCGCACCGCCGGAGTAGGAGACCTGCACGGCGGGAATCGGATAGTAGCGGTGGCACGGGAGTATGTTCTCCTTGATTCTGGTCGAACGGGTCTGGGACTCCGTCACCTCGTACCATGTTCCCCAGCGCACGAGGTCGAACTTTCTCTGGAACTCGCCGAAGAGCTCACGCCCCCTCTCGACCTTGACTTCCTCCAGGATGCGCTTCCAGTCACGGCGCGTGTATTCCCTGATGCCGGCGCGCTTCTTAGGCATATTCAGGTAGCGCAGAGCCTCGTCCATGTCGTCCTGAAGCATACAGTGGGCCTCGGCCATCATGAGAATGACGTCGGCATAGCGGAAAATCTTGTAATTGTTCGAATCGTGGTTGGTCTGCATATTCGGACACCAGAACTTCGGGCCGAAGAAGGCGGTAGTAGATTTCGTGTTTATGGAGTTGAACTCCTGACCGTTCCACTCCTGAACTATGGTCATCGCCCGCCTCTTGTCCGTCGCGGACGGATTGGCCTCGTCGAGGGGATAGACTGTGCTGACGGTGTAGCCGTTCGCCTGCGCCGGGGCGTATGCTGTGGCGTTGGAACCGAGTTCCTCGATGACCACGCCGTCATACTTGTTGCCGCTGCGCTTGTACGGCATACAGAGACAGGCCACATTGGAGGTGTAGCTCAGCCCGGCCGCAGAATAGGTGTGCTGGACTTCAAGTATGGACTCCGGAGTGTTCTTCATGCGGAACGGGATGTCGGAGAGAGGGTACTGGTCGAGGTTGCCGTAGATGGCCTCTATCTCCTTGCAGGCCGCAAGCGACACGTCCCAGCGCTCATTCCATTGGGCGAGCTTCGAGAGCAGCACATATCCGACTGCCGCTCCGACCCTGTTGTCGGAAATTTCGCTTGAACGAACCTTGGAAAGGGACGGAAGACAGCCCTGAAGGTCTTCTATAAGCCAGTCACGGGTCTCAACGGCCGACATCCTCGGAAGCTTTGCCACCTTTGCGAGCGTGGCCTCGTCGGCGACGTCCTCCGTGTAGAAAGGCACGTCCCCGAAAAAGCAGGTGAGAATCCAATAATAAAATGCCCTCATAATCTTGCCTTCGGCCACGAGCGGAGCCTTCACGTCATCGGCGAGGGACGAACCCTCGATGCCGGCGATGGCCCCGTTGCACCAGCGCACGCCCTGATAGCCGTATTTCCAGACATCGGCTCCGAAACGCGGATTGGCCGGTGAGATGTCGAGGAAGGCGTCCTGGGTCGATGAGCGCGAGTAGGCGAGGTCGGTGACGCACTCGGTGGCAATCAGCATCTTGTAGGAATATATGTCCTCCATCGGGATGTAGCAAGTGTTCAGGGCCGCCCGGCACTGCTGCGAGTTCTTGTAGAAGTTCCCGGAGGTGGCGAAGGTCGAGTCGTCCTCCTTCAGACTGCACGAAGGAAGAAGGGAGACCGCCAACAATGGCAATATGATATTTTTCAATTTCATAATCTGTCTATTTTATAGTCTTTCCCAATCTTAGAATCTTGCCTGAATGCTGAAGACTATGGTGCGCGCCTTAGGATATGCGCCCATGTCGAGACGCCTCAGGGTTGAAGACTCGCTGTCTGAGCCGGAATAGGAAACATCCGGGTCGAATCCGTTATATTTCTTCCACAGAAGCAGGTTCTCGCCGCTGACGCTCAGGGTGATGTCCCTCATCCACTTGACCCGTTCCGAAAGGTCGAAGGTGTAGCCGAGGGAGACGTTCTTGAGCCTTATGTAGGATGCGTCATAGACCATCCTGTCGCTCGGCACATCCTTGCTCATCGAACCTCCGGCACGCGGAAGGTCTGAGTCCGGGTTGCGGACAGGATGCCAGGAGTTCACCATATAGCGGTACTGGTTGGTGTTGTTTCCGCCGGCCATATAGAGTTCGGAGAAATTGTAGAGCTTGCCTCCGAAGGAGTAGGCGATATAGACTCCGAGCTTGAGGTTGCCGAAGAAAGTGAACGTGTTCTGGAAGCCGCCGTAGAGCCACGGGTCGGCGTTGCCGAGATAGACGAGGTCGTCCTGGTCAAGGGTGCCGTCGCCGTTGATGTCATGGTAGCGAGGCGTTCCGAGATAGGAGGCGTAGTTTGCCTCGGTCAGGACGGATGCCGACGTGTAGGCGTGGCTTACTTCGTTGCGCTTGAATTCGTCGAGATTGTGCCAGACACCCGCATAGCGGAAGCCCCAGAGGGAGTTGAGCGGATATCCCTTCACGAAGCCGTGCATCATGAACGGGTTGTTTCCGCCGGAGTCGGCCACCGAGATGTACTCGGAAGTTCCGATGTCATCGACGGTCTGGGTGTTGTGCGAGAAGGTGAGGTTCGTGGTCCATGTGAAGTTGCGGCGCACGATGTTGCGGCTCTCGATGGAAAGTTCGGCCCCGTAGTTGGATGTGTTTCCGAGGTTCACGAAATGCGAGCTGAAGCCTGTCTGGTCTGCCACCTGCACCTCCATGAGAAGGTCACGGGTCTTGGATATGTAGCCCTCGGCCGTGATGTTGAGACGGCTGTTGAAGAAAGACATATCGACAGCGAGGTTGTAGAGGTCGGTCTTCTCCCATGTAAGGTCCGGGCTCGGAAGCTGACCGCGATAGTAGGCAGCCTCCTGACTGCCTCCGAAGATGTATCCCTTGGAGGTCGTGGTAAGCCTTTCGAGACTCCTGTAGGCATCGACCGCGTCGTTTCCGGTGCGTCCGGCGCTGAAACGGACTGCGAGGTCATCAATCCACCTCACCCTCTTTAGGAACTTCTCGTTCTTGACGTTCCACTTGAGGGCCGCCGAAGGGAAGAATCCCCATTTGTTGTTCGCCGCGAAGTTTGACGCGCCGTCGGCACGACCCGTCACGGTGATGTAGTAGCGCGAGCGCCAGTTCCAGTTGGCGCGGGCAAGCACTGACATCTTTGTGGTCTTGAGCGTCGATGAGGACGGCACGAGGGTGTTCTTGTCAGTCACTCCGGCCATGTTGTTCCACTTTACGGAATCGACGAGATAGCCCGAACCCGTGAGTCCTAGGGTGTTGGAGACATAGCGGTAGGCGGTGAATCCTCCGAGAACGTCAAATTTATGCCCTCCCCTTTTAAGGTTATAGGTAATCGTGTTCTCCGACGAAAGCGTAATGTCGTCGCGTTCGGTTCTCGTGGCGTCACCGCCCTCGCCCGGATTCTTTGCAGGAAGAGAGCTCGGGCTATAGACGAAATTGTGCGACTGGTAGCCGTAGTATGAGTTGCTGCTGCGCAGCTTGAGATCTTTCACCGGCTCAATTTCGAGATATACGGAATGGTTTTGGGAAACCTTGTTTATATAGCTGGTCTTGAGCGCGATGAGCGCCGTAGGAGGGTTATATGTCGAGGATACGCCGTTCTCATCATCCATGATGCTGTAGTCCGTGGTTTTCAGCAGCGGGCTGAGGTACATCGTGGAACGGATGCTAGTGCCGCCGATGGACGCGACGTTCTTGTCCTGATGGCGATAGGTGAACGAACCCTTGTAGCCGGCCTTCAGCCACTTGTAGAGCTTACGGTCGAGGTTGATTCGCCCCGTGTAGCGCCTCTGGCCGGTGTTCTTCACGATACCCTGAGTGTCGTTGTAGCCGAATGAGGCGTAGTAGCTGCTGCCCTTCGCTCCCCCGCTGACGGAGAGGTTATAGTTCTGATAGACAGCGGTCCGCATGATTTCACTTATCCAGTCCGTCCCTTCCCCGAGCGAGAGAGGGTCCTTGTAGGGATATTTCGAAAGAGGAGCGCCGGCAACGGCCTCCTCGTTCGATGAGGTGAAATAGGCTATGTCGTTGCGGTACTGGGCATATTCATACGCCTTCATAAGGTCCAGTCCCCTCGGAAGCTGGCTGATTCCGGCCTCCGCCTTGAAGTTGATGCGAGGACGATCGCCGGTCGTTCCCTGTTTGGTCGTGACGATGATGACGCCGTTGGAGCCTTTGGAGCCGTAAATGGCCGTGGATGAGGCATCCTTGAGAACGGAGATGGACTCGATGTCGGCGGAGTTGAGGTCGCCGAGGTCAGAAACCGCGTCCATCACGCCATCGACGACGATGAGAGGCTCGTTTGAAGCGATAATCGAACGAGTTCCCCTGATGCGGATGGATGTCGATGCTCCCGGCTCGCCGGTGGTGGACATGATGTCCGCTCCCGCGATGCGCCCCTGAAGAGCCTGATCGACGGAGAGCACAGGCGCGTCCTTGATGTCCGCCATCTTCACGTTGGTGACGGAACCGGTAAGGTCCTGCCTGCGTACCGAACCGTAGGCGATGGTCACCGCCTCGTTCAGAGTGAGGTTGCTGTCCGGAAACATCGCCACGGTGACATTCTTGCCCTTTACGGCATTCACCTGACTGTTCGCAAAGCCGAGGAACTGAACTTCGAGCTTCGCGCCGGCGGGCACATCATTGATGGTAAACCGGCCCTTCGCATCGGTTGTCGTCCCGTTCGTGGTCCCCACAACCATCACGAAGGCGCCGGTGAGAGGTTCCCCGCCGTCATCGACGACGGTTCCCGAAACAGAAAAACGCTCCCCTTCATCCTGCGCGTGCACCCCCGTGAAAGGAACAGCGGAAAGAAGGACAGCGATCACTGAAACAATAATTAACCGTATCTTCATGGAATGAAAATGTTATTAGTTGTTTTTCCGCAGGCTGCAGCCCACAAAATTGGTTTCTGCAAAATTGGAGATTTCCCGAGAAAAAAGATATAGGGCGGTTGTCAAATATAGATTAAATCAGGGTTGCATTTTTGTTAAATAAAATACAACTTACTATCAAACAATAATATACAACAACACATCGACAGCCACACCACCCCACTTGAATATAGATTTCCTTAAACCTTTTTTGAGGTTTTAAGGTCTATATTCAGGCTGATGCCGGGCATCGATTCCTATGATTTTCGGACTAAATTTCGAAGATTCTCGCCTCAAACTCATCTTTAGGGCAGAGGGCGGCGCGCTTGAGCTTGGCGCGATAGGTATAGACGGTGTTCGGGGAGCACTTTAGAAACTTGGCAATCTGCCCGCTCCCGGTTATTCCGATTCGGATGGCCGCGAGCATCCTCAGTTCCGTAGGAAGAGCGCCGTTTTCAGAAACGGTAAAGCGGCATTCCTCAGACAGGAGTTCATTCACTTTCTCGACGAAGTCAGGGTAGAGACCGAGAAAGGTCTCGTCGAAGGCACGGTAGTAGTCTTCATACTCACGGTACATCACCGAAGGGGAGCGGAGTGCCTTCATGACCGCCTCATAGCCCTCAGACTTGCCTAAAGCGCGGAGTTCGTTGCGGGTCTCCCCTATGCGGTCGATGTAATGAAGGGCAAGATCCATGTAACGGAAGACATAGCCGTTCTTAATCTTGTTCGCGTCGGTCAGTTTCCTGTTGGTCTCCTCAAGCCCATGCTGCAGACGGATTCCCCTCTGGAAGAGGATGAAGATGACGACCAGCAGCAAAGACACGAAGCCGGCCCCGATTGTGAGCCAGACAAAACGGCTGCGTTCGACGCGGCGCGAGGCCTCGGTGATAATGAGTTTCGCCTTCCCCGAATTGAGCAGGCGCTTGCTGAAGTTCCCGGCGGTCACATCCATCAGGTTCTGGCTGATGTACCGCTCGGCCCGTCGGTACTGCCTGCGGTCGTATAGCATCAGGGCAAGCTCGTAGAGGGACATATAACCCCGTTCTGCGGCCTTGAAATCCTGTTCTGCGCTGCGCACGAGCCAGTCGAAGCGAAGTTCATCCTCGCCGGCGGCCTCATATATCCTGGAGATGCTGTAGGCGGCCGACGCCTTGGAATGATGAATGTCCTCCTCTTCATAAAGCCGGCCGAAGGCCTCAAGAGCCGCCGCCGTCTCCCCCTCGTCACGAAGCATCTGGGCATTCACGCGCCGGGCATAGAAAGAAGTGGAGTCGATGCCGAGGTAGCGCCGCCGGGTCTGCGAGACGATTTCCCTGTACTCCCGTCCCTTGGCTTCCGAGGCGGAGTCCGAGGCAAGCTCCGTGTAGAGGACCATCCGGCATCGCAGCCACTCCAGAAGAAACGTTCTCTCGCAGCCTATGGCGGATGTGTCGGTGTCAAGGAAAAGCCCCTCCGCGAGGGCATTCTCGTTTTTGTCGAGCAGGATGCGGACTTTGGCCATGCGCGAGAACAGCGTCTGACGGCTGTCAGAGGCGAGCTTCTCCATTAGATGCTGATAGCGGAACACTGTGTCGCGGCTCCAATGGATGCTGCTCTGATAGGCCCGCCGCGCCGCCTCCCATTTCAGCGAATCCGTCGGAGCGGAATTGAAGACATGCCCGAGCGTGACTATGCGGTTTTCAATCGAGTCACGGTACTTGTTCTGCCCGGCTATCGCCTCGTCAAGCCCCTTCAGACGGCCGTCGTAGCCGTTGCAGGAGACGAGACCCGGGAGCAGCAGGCCAAGGCACAAGGCTGCACACACAGGTGCGAGCCCATGAGAAATGGTCAGGTGCAGCCGGGAGGACAATATGCAGTTCATGTTCATCATTATCGAAAAGGCTCAAATTTAAGAATTTTATCGCAATTACGGAATGATTCACGAGGCCTTCACCCGTCCCGTGGTCCCTGCACCCAAACGGAAGCCGTGGAAGCAGTTCGTGAATCGTGAAGACAGGCAGGTGCACCACTATGTACGCTGCGTCCGTGACATCAGGGTGAATTAGAGCACAATTTTTGCTGTAGTCACCCGCGTGGCTTGCGGCACACTGCCGGCAAGCCATTTCAGCAAGGTAATCCGGGGTTCTACCCGATTACATATATACATACAACAACGCTTCCGGGCCCCGATGAGAATCGCGGCCCGGATTTTATGCCTTGTTGAACAGCAGCAGAAATTATGATGAAGTCCCGCAATCTATCGCGCAGGCTTGAAAAGGCTGCGGCAGAGTTCGGGAATGTCGCCTACGCGGACTACCTCGATGCCGCCGACGCCGAAGTCGAGGCTGGAGAAGGAGGAGATGAATATGCGGCGGTATTTCAGACGCGCCGCCTCAGCAATGCGCCTTTCGGTCTGGGCCACGGGACGGATTTCCCCGCTCAGCCCCACCTCGCCGGCGAAGCAGACGTCGGAAGGAATCGGGAAGTCGATGTTGGAGGAAAGCACGGCGCTGACAATGGCGAGGTCGCAGGCGGTCTCGGTAATCTTGAGCCCTCCGGCCATGTTCAGGAAGACATCCTTTATGCTCAGCTTGAAGCCGGCGCGCTTTTCCAGCACGGCAAGCAGCATATTCAGCCTGCGGGTGTCGAAGCCCGTGGCCGAGCGCTGCGGAGTTCCGTAGGCAGCCGTGCTCACAAGCGCCTGGACCTCAATCAGGAACGGACGTGTCCCGTCGAGAACCGCGCCGACGGCGATGCCGCTCAGATTGTCCGCGTGCATGGGAATCAGCAGCTCGGACGGATTTGGAACCTCGACAAGCCCGGTGCCGGTCATCTTGAACACCGCAATCTCCGAAGTGGAGCCAAAACGGTTCTTTATGCTGCGCAGAAGCCTGTACGCCCCCCGGTTGTCGCCCTCGAACTGAAGCACGACATCGACGATGTGTTCAAGAATCTTCGGTCCGGCTATGCTCCCCTCCTTCGTGATGTGACCGATGAGAATGACAGGAACGCCGGTCTCCTTGGCGAAGCGGAGCAGCATGGCCGCGGTCTCCTTAATCTGCGAGACTGAGCCTGGAGATGACTCGACGGCCTGCGAATACATGGTCTGCACCGAGTCGACGACCATGAGGTCCGGCATCAGAGCACGAGCCTCAGCAATCACGTTTTCCATCAGGGTCTCGCTGTAGATCAGGCAGTTGGAAAAATCGGAAGCACCCTCTCCCATACCGGCCGCAAGCCGTTCCGCCCGCAGCTTCACCTGCTTGGCAGACTCCTCTCCCGTGACATAGAGCGTCCTGAGATTCGGACAGTGCAGAGGAATCTGAAGAGAGAGAGTTGACTTTCCGATGCCTGGCTCACCGCCCACAAGCACAAGCGAGCCCTCAACCATTCCCCCTCCGAGTATGCGGTCAAGTTCCGCGTTGTTCAGCGACACACGCGCCTCGCCCCCGGTCTCCACGGCCGAAAGCGGCTGGGGCTTCGACGCCGTCCCCACGGAGTTCACGCCAGCCGCGCCGACAGGCTTCTTCCCCGTCGCCACCGTCTCCTCGACCATAGTGTTCCATTCCCCGCACGCAGGGCACCGTCCCATCCACTTAGGGCTCTCGTTTCCGCATGACGTACAGAACCACGCCGTCTTAATCTTTGTCGCCATATATCATCAGCTCCGTTAAATTCCGAGCAGCAAATTTAATAAATCTACCGCAAATGTTTGTTTATATAAAAAATCATTGTACCTTCGCGACATCATATAAAGATTAGCAAACGAAAAAGAGACATATTTTTATCTGTTGCAAGATGGAAATGTGTCTCTTTGTTTTTTGCTACAGGTTCAGAGGACGTAGTGTGAATATGGGGCAATGGTATCCTTTCCACTTTGCTAATCAAATATTTATATGATAAAGGATAACTCATTCGACCAAATTCGCTTTATTGAAAGCGAAAAGTCTGTCCATGTAAACGCTTACCGGAGTTTCCGCAATGGACGATTCGAGTTCGTCAAAGAGCACCTTCGTGCAGGCTGGGGAACTCGCAAGTAGAATCAGCTTAAGCTGACAGCCTATTGGGGCTTCTTGCTTTCCCTCTGAACCTTTTACTCGTGATATTTGTCAGAAAAGGAATAAAGACGAACAAAAAAAGATATTGTTCCTTTGCGGACAATATCTTTGAAGCGTCCGGGGACGCTTTTGCAGTTGAGAACCGAATTACTCGGCAACGACTGTGCTGTCGCAGGCCGTGCAAGTTGTGTCAGCAGCGGCGCAGCAAGAATCGCAGCACTCTGTTTTTGCAGCTTCCTCAGTAGCCTCAGCCTTCTTCTGATTGTTGTTGCAGGCGCAAGACACGGTAGCGAGCATAAGAGCTACAACTGCCAAAGACATAAATACCTTTTTCATAATACTGAAAAATGATTTAATTAAACAAATACCACAGTAGAACAAAACACTAACTGCAAGATTACCGTTTTTCTACCAAGCCGCGAAAATACACATAATTTATAAATCCGCAAATATTTTTCTCAACTTTTTTACTCATTTCCTCTTCAATTCCCCACCAACCGCACCAAGAAACCTTCATAAAATAGCCTGAATTTTCATTCATGCCTCTAAAAAAGTAGTTCCGTGCCGCAATCCGGGGCATTATTGCCTCAGCGCCGGCTGCTCGCGGTCAAGCCTGAACACCTCCATGTCGTGAATCCTGCCCTCGTCGATGTGGAAGCGCAGGGCGGTGCGGACTATGTGGAAGCCCTGGAGTCCGGCAGCGCCCGGGTTCAGCACCATCATCTTGAAATTTTTGTCATAGACCACCCGGAGGATGTGCGAATGGCCGCAGACGAAGATGTCCGGCCGGTAGCGCATCAGCAGCGCGTAGGCATTGCGGTCATACTTTCCGGGGTAGCCGCCTATGTGGGTCATCAGCACCTTCATCCCCTCGCACTCCCAGAAACGGTGCATGGGGTAGTCGTAGCGCAGGTCATAGTTGTCGCAGTTCCCGCAGACCCCGACCAGCGGCTTGAAGGCGGCAATCTCCGCCGCCGTCTCGAATCCCCCGCCGAAGTCTCCGGCGTGCCAGATTTCATCCACCGGAGCGAGAAATTCCCTGAAAGGGGCGTCAAACACCCCGTGAGTATCAGAAATAAGTCCTATAAACATAAAATTAAAAGATTAGAACAGCGAGCCGAAGAGGCGGGCGACTGGTTCCATGATTTTGCTGACGCGGGAACGGTGCTCCCATTTTTCTCGGGTAACCAGTTCGCTGTCGTTAAGGTCGGCGAGGAAATATCCCTTCAGCTCGCGGCTGATTTCCGGGGCGTAGATATATGCCTGGACCTCGAAGTCCGTGTCGAAGCTTCGGTAGTCGAGGTTCGCGGAGCCTATGGAACAGAATTCGTCGTCGATGACGAGGAATTTCGAATGATTGAACCCTTTTTTGTAGAGATAAACCGACACGCCGGAGTCGAGCAGCGTGTCTATATTGGAATATCCGGCCCAGGCCACGACCATGTTGTCCCCTCGCACGGGGATGAGAATCCGCACATCGACCCCGCTCATCGCCGCGACCTTCAGAGCCGTCACAATAGGCTGGTTAGGAAGCAGATACGGGGTGGAGAGGTAGATGTAGCGCCTGGCGTTTCCGATGGCGGCGAAATAGGCCTGCATAATGGTCGCGTGCGGGGAGTCCGGTCCGGAGGTCGCAATCTGAATCGGGAGGGTCTGCGGGACATCAGGCATCGGGAAATACTTCATGTCGTAGAGCAGTTCCCCGTCGGTCACGAACGACCAGTCGTTGATGAAGACGGCGTTGAGCATGGTGACCGAACCGCCCTCAAGGCGAATCTGGGTGTCCCGCCACACGCCGCGCTTCGTGCCGTGGAGGTATCGGTCGGCGATGTTCATCCCTCCGGTGTAGCCTACCTCGCCGTCAATCACGACAATCTTGCGGTGGTTGCGGTAGTTGAACTTGTTGGCGAAATGAGGCAGCCAGACGGGCATATAGCTGTAGGCTTCGATTCCCGCCGCCCGCATGCGCTCCACGTCGCGCAGCTTCAGGGCACGGCTGCCCACGCTGTCGAAAATCACGCGGACCTCCACGCCGGATGCGGCACGCTCCGAAAGTATGGCAAGCAGCTGCTCGAAGAGTTCCCCGCTCTCGATGCCGAAGATTTCTATGTGAATGAACCGGCTCGCGTTCCTGAGGTCGGCGAACATCGCGGGGAAGCACTCGCAGCCGTTGTTGAGAATCTTCAGACGGTTTCCGAGGGTGAGCGCAGCATCTCCGTTGTTGAGAAGAAGGGTGACGAAGTTGCGGCCTACAAGTTCCGCATACTCCGGCTTGGAGATTTCCTTCAGCTGTTCGGAACATATGGCGCGGAGCTTCTTCGACACGGTGTCGTCATCGTAGCTGAACTGCCGGCTCTTGCGCCAGCTGCGGCCGAAAAGCATATAGGCGAGCATACCGCCGACCGGGATGACAAGTATAATCAGTATCCATGCCAGAGTCTCGGCGGGGTCGCGCCGTTCCTTCAGCAGGATGTAGATAATAGCCGCAATCAGCAGCGCATATATGGAGCTCAATACCGTTCCCATATTATTCTGACCATAAACAAATAATCATCCACCGGACAGTCAATTTTTCCGGTGTATCCGGGCGACCGTAACCCGCTGCGGTTCACAGCGCCAAGGCCGAATAGACCTCCGCCACGCATAGCAGGGCGGCCGTCTCAGTGCGCAGGCGGGAGGGGCCGAGGTGAACCGGAATGTAGCCGTGCTCCATGGCCATGTGCAGTTCGTCCGCGGAGAAATCGCCTTCCGGGCCTATGAGAACCGTGATTTCAGGAATATCGGTGTCAGGAAGCCGACCATCGCGCATCGTGTTCTCTTCGTATGCCTCAACCCTTTTTCCTGCAAAGGCGGGGAAATTAGCCCCGAGCCATTCCACAAGTGACTCCTTCACGGACTTGCGCGGGTGTTCGGCATCCTCGAAACAGCAGGCAATCAGCCTGAGAGGAGCGTTGGACGCTTCCATGCCGGCATCTGCAGGAACATATCCGGAGAGGGCGTCCGGCACATCCGGTGAGGCTTCACCGCCTGCCATGATGAAGTCCTTGACGCTCACAGGTTCAGCTATTTCGGGGATTGCGCCCTTGAGTGACTGCTTGGCAGCCGAAAGGACTATCTTCTCAAGCCTCTGAGTCTTGACGACACGACGTTCGGAATGTTCACCTATCACAGGTATAATCGAGCCCACGCCCATCTCGGTCGCCTTTTCGACGAACCACTCGTAGCGGTCCATATTCTTCGTCGGACACACTGCCATGGTCAGACGGTACGGGTGCGCGTTCCATCCCTCGATGCGGGAAATCACCTCGGCCTCAACAGCCTTCGGCCTGTCGGACGTTATGCGGCATTGCAACAGCGCCCCGCGGCCGTCAATGACACTGATTTCATCCCCGGCACGATGTCTCAGGACCCGGACGCAGTGACCGGACTCCTCCTCGTCGAGACGGACAATTTCCCCATCGATATTATTTGAATAAAACAGCTCCATTATGTTTTCTCTTTACTCAAAGTTCTCCCACAGCATTTTCCACGCACAAAGATTCCTCGATTTCACTGCGTTTCGCTATTTCCTGATTATCTCGACCGAAGCGTCAAGCCCGACCTTTATGATTGACGACGCCTGCCCCGTAGCCCCGCCTTCAAGAGCCCGGTCAACGACATAGTCAACCCCGTCAAGCACCGGCTTCGTGATTTCAGAGAAGATCTTAGGGGTCGGCTCTCCGGAAATGTTCGCCGAAGTGGAAACCAGGGGCCGGCCGAGCGCCGCGACAAGTTCCCGGCAGAAATCCATCATCGGAATACGGATTCCCACCGTCCCGTCCGCCGCCACGACATTATAAGCCAGACGATGACGCTCCGCCGGCTGTCCCTCCTCGCCATGAACCGCTCCAGGGTAGATTATTGTCATCGGCTTGTCATTGACCTCAATCAGCTGCACGGCCATCTCCGGGATTTCCCGGACATAGCGGCAAATCATGTCCACATCCGAAGCGAGCAGCACCAGCGACTTGCTGTCGGAACGATGTTTCAGAGCATAGATTTTTGCCACGGCCTCGGGGTCGGTGGCGTCGCAGCCAAGCCCCCAGACGGTGTCGGTAGGATATAGAATAATCCCGCCCCCGCGAAGGACATCAAGCGTCCTCTTCAGTTCTTCCTTATAGTCATTCATGTTCATGTATTTTTATATTCTTATCTCTCAATGTGTTGCCCAAAGCTTATGATTTCGTCTCCATACCCGGTCACGCCATGTCAGTCATTTTTCACGACAAAATCCGCCACGACAGGAAAATGATCCGAGAAACGAACCCGGTCGGTCCTGTGCGCGGTCGGCGTCCATTCATCCGGAATGAACACATAGTCGATGCGCAGCATGGGCCAGAACGCGGAATAGCTCGCCCCGAAACCCCGTCCTGCCTCCACGAAAGTGTCCTTGCGGCCGCGGCTCATGCGGTGGTAGGTATATGACATCGGATTGTCGTTGAAATCCCCGCACACAAGAGCCTCCACAGGACTGTCCTCAATGTGGGCGAGTACATCATTGACCTGCTTCGGACGACGCACGATGGACTTCCTGTATTTCCGCTCGGTTTTCTGCAAGGTTTCCCTGTCTCCGGTAATCGATTTCCATATGTTCGTCATGGATATGGCGTAACTCTCGAAATGACAATTGTATATCCGGAACTTACGACCTCCGGACACATAGTCGGACCAGAGTGCGAGATTGCTGCTGTCCTCAAACAGAACCTTTCCCTTCCCCGCGACCGGCAGGCGGCTCAGGGTCATGTTCCCGCAGTAGGCTCCGCGTCCCTTAAGCAGATAGTATTCAGCATTATAGCCCGGCATACGGGAGCTGACGAAAGACTTCAGCGCGGCAGGATTGTCGGTGATATATTCCTGAAGGCAGATTATGTCCGCATCCTGACGGCTCAGGTAGGCAAAAACCGAATCCATGCACTCCTCACGCGACATCCGGTCCCTCCGGTAGGCGAACCTATCGACATTGTAGGTCAGGAGCCTCAGCTTTGAAACACCACCCCTCGCAGCGGGAACTGCGACTCCTCCCTGTGCAACCTCCTCCTGTGCAACCTCCTCCTGTGCTCCGGAACTGCCGAAACGGACATAGCGCCCGACGAAGAGCAGCGAAGGCAGGATGGCAAGCAGCGGAATCAGGAAAAGTCGGGAGCGCCGTACCCCGGCCCAGACCATCAGGACAATATTCAGAAGCAGCGCCGGGAAAAACAGCAGCCCGAAAATGGAGAAGAACCAGACCTTCGCCGGATCCGCGACAATGGAGACATAGGACAGCAGGAGCAGCCCCGCCGCCGCAAGCATCAGCACCCCCGCCGAAATGCCTACAAACAGATTCCCTTGCCTTTTTTTCTTTTTTTTCATTCCTTTGCTGCCCTAAAGGAGGACAATTATTCTATATATTTCTTGAACGGAAGGACATAGGTCCTGTACATTTTATCGCACCTCGCCTCAGCACTTCTGACAAATTCACGTATATACGCCCTCGCCCATTGCTCGACAGTTCCGTTAAAGGATTGGTCAAGCTCACTGACATGGAACTGTATCTGCATAGCAGCAGCCCAGTTTATATACAGCGAAGACGGATTACACCGGAACAGATTTCTCCAATGGGCGTTGATGCACCTCAAACTGTCCTGTTCTTCAAGCCATTCGACCTCCATATAATGGATTCCGACAGAGGAAAAGTCGTTGTTGTCAATCATCAGGGCGCAGGCCTGAACGAGTTTATAGGCAGAAATTATGTTGGGAGCCATTGCCCTCTTCGACATATTACGCGTCTTGACGTCAATAAGATCGAATTTTCCGTCATCATACCACAGAATGTCCGCAGTGTCATCCTGTTTCTCCGCAAAAACATTTTCCGGATTCCAATCCCTCGTAGCCTTGTCGCTGCGGCTCAGAAGAAACAGTGCCACAGGAGATTCAAACAACGCCTTTCGAGCCTCGACACTGATATTTCGAGGATTCTTCAAATACAGGTCATTAAGATACTCAAACTGCTTAAAAATTTTACCTGCATATTTGTCCTTCAGAAGATGATAAGTCAGTTTCTCAAACGGCTCCCCCGCAGCATGACCGGACAGAGTCCCGTTGTCCGCCTTGTTGGGACGCTCCACGACCAGCCCGACAAGTTCCTCAATCAAAGAATCATAATCAATGATATTCATGACAACAATTTATTAAAGTTATTATCTATAGAGTCAAGCGTTTCCGGTTTCCTGAACCGGATGTAGTCCTTGACCGCCCGCGTGATTGTGTCGTGAGCTTTTACCTCTTCCGGATTGTCCCAGTCAATCGGGCGATATGGTATGCTCGCTATCGGAGCCTCGGAAAATTCGACGATATATCCCTTTACGATGCCATTGAACCCAAGCCACTCATATACTCTCCGATTATTCAGAAACGCAGTGACATATTCTATACTTTCCCGGCAATTCGGCTTCAGCAATATTCCAGTCACATCCTGCAATGGATAGACCCCTTCGTCGGCAAGAACAAACCGGAAATGATCCTTATTGGAAATCCTCTCCTTGCAGGGTACCAGTATTCGTTTGGCCTTCCTGCTGAACAGTGACAAATTGCGTGGGAACACAAATTCCCAATACTTCGTGTCTTTTCCATAGTCATAACGGCTTTCAAGTTCCTTTTTGTATGGTACAATCTGCCGATAAATGTTGGGCATCGTACTTGCGAATGTGTCTTCGTCGATTCTTTCCCGCATAAAGAAATACCTGCTTTCCGAAGACTCGAAATAATAGTCCAAATCCTTTGATTTCAAGACATTTATCACATTGTCGAGTTCGCGGGAGTTAAGTGTATCAAGCTTCGAGACATTGAATGCCTTGTCGAGTCCCGACACCATTCCGTTGCCTATGTCACAAAAATCTCCTATGCGATATATCGCCGGCTCATCACGAAACAGAGTGTCGGTCTCCCGTGTGCAGGAACGTTCAAAGTCCGACAACAGATCTTGCTGTTCAGCCGTCGCGAGCAGCCATCTTCCGCCGGATTCAAACTGAGGAATATGACAGACGTCGAAACAGCTTCCGTCTTTCAGTTCCCCGGAGGACGGTGCGCCTTTTTTGTTGTAGCGATGGAGTGCTACGGTGTCCTGACGTTCGTTTGATTTGACATATCTGAACACGACAAACGACGCGCAGACACCATCAAACAGCGGGGCTTCCTTAAAATGATATATGTCAGTAAAATACCCGTTATGAGCCATATAGCTGCGCAACGACGCGGAGTTTGTCGTGTTCATCCAATATTCAGTACAGATGAATATGAGTTCGCCGCCGTCATTGAGCTGTTCTATGCTTTTGAGAATGAATATGAAAAGATAGTCGCACAGACTGTTGAAATATCTGTTCCATAGAGGGGAACGGCCAAGCTCATCCTTGAGCTCCGGTTCAAGATTCTTCCATCTTATATAAGGCGGATTTCCTATGACAACATCATATTTGTCATCTACGGGAGAGCTGACGAAACTTTCATATCGGACATAACTGAAACTATTGTCAAGAGAATGGTCTATTTCATATGCATCCAGATTGCTGAATCCGTCTTTTTCAAGATTCTTAAGGAAAACCCCCTCTCCACATGAAGGCTCAAGCACCTTGGCTTCCTTGCCATGTCGAATCAGACCTACCATAAACTCCGCGACGGAATCTATGGTAAAATACTGGCCATATTTGTTCTTATCCTTCATTCTCAGCCGTTGTAGTAGTCGTACATCTTGTTGCCTTTTTTCCACCAGAGGATGAGAATCAGGCCGAAGAGCATGCCGCCGAGGTGGGCGAAATGGGCGACGCCGCCGCCCGTGCCGGTGATTCCGGTGAGAAGCTCGATGGCGGCGAAGATGAGGACGAACCACTTGGCCTTCAGCGTTATCGGAGGAAAGAGCAGGGTCATCAGCGAGTTCGGGAAAAGCATCGCGTAGCCGAGAAGCAGGCCGTAGATTGCGCCGGACGCGCCGACCGTAGGAGTCATGCAGAGAGTCTGGATGGAACGGTGCGCCATGAGCGCGGCGTCAACGGCTCCGGTGTTCACTATGTGCTCCCAATGCAGGCACTGCAGCCATTCCACCCCGGTGTGCAGAGCAGCCGCGCCGAGACCGGTCACAAAATAGAACAGCAGGTACTTCTTCGGTCCCCAGACTCTTTCGAGCACGCTGCCGAACATATAGAGGGTGAACATATTGAAGAATATGTGCCAGAATCCCCCGTGCATGAACATATGCGTGACGAACTGCCACCAGTGGAAATACTGCGACTTGGGATAGAAAAGGGCGAACGTCTCGTACATGAAGTCCGGGCGAAGCTCCGAGATTATCCAGACCAGGAAGTTGATGATGATTATGTTTCTCGTCACCGGCGGGATTGCGCCGAGGAATCCCCGTCCTCCGCTGTTGTTGAATCTTAACTGCATTCTTTTTTTCATTTATGCCGTCCGCACTCCTCTGTAGCGGAGAGCGCGGACGGTCCGATTAAAACTTTCTGTCAAGCTCGTCCGCCGGGATTATCACCATGGTCTTCCGTCCCGCCGCCGTGAACTCCGGGTTGGTGCTGGTCATAAGCGCGTCAACCAGACGCTGTGCCTCGTCCGCGTTCCGCACCCCGTCATAGCCCGACGCGCCGAGCACGGCAAGCTTCCCGGCCATGTCCGAGCGCACCAGTTCCGAAATCGCCGAATGGTTGTCCTGAAGCAGCAGGAGCAAGTCCCCGACCATGGCCTCCACTCGCCCCTCGTCCGAAGAATACCCCGCCGGAATCGCATTCACGACCACAGAGTCCGTCCCGAACGGGGAGATGTCGAAGCCGAAGCCCTTCAGAAGTTCCGCGTTGGCCTCAACAATCGGCACATTCTCCACCCCGACCCTCACCGAAACCGGGAAGAGCAGAGTCTGGGAGAAGCGCTCGGAATCATCCTCGCGTCGGCCGCTGATGAAACGGTCGTAGAGAATCCTCTCCATGGCACGGCGGGCGTTCACAACAAGAAGCCCCGACTTGGAGTTTGTCACGACATACTTGTCCTGAACCGTCACAAAGCTGCGCGTCACGCTGAACCTGTCCTCGAACAGCTTGCCGTAGTCGTCGCGGCGGTCAACATAAGCGGAAGTTCCATAACCGCCTCCTGCACCGGAGAGTCCCTGCCTGGTCTGGCTGCCGGCAAACGGATCCGGCTGGTTCTGGAAACCGTCATTGTCAAAGGGATTGTAGTCGCTCACCGGCATAGACGGCTCCGAAATCGGCCTGTACTCGTCGGCGTTGCTTCCGACCGCCGGGAGTTCAGGAGCGGAGCCGAGCTCAAAGTCTATGGATGACGTCCCGAACGAATTTTTCCCGAGAGTCTCACGCACGCAGGCATATAGAGTCTGGAACACGAGAGAGTCGTCCTCGAACTTGATTTCCGCCTTCTGCGGATGGACATTCACATCGACATTGTGGGGGTCGACGTCAAGGTAGATGAAATATGTCGGAGTCGTCCCCTCGGCAATCATCCCCTCATATCCCTTCATCACGGCCTTGTGGAGATAGGGGCTGCGGAAATATCTCCCGTTCACGAAAAACAGCTGGTTGCCCAGTCCCTTCCTCGCCTTGTCAGGCCGGCCGATGAATCCGGAAATCCGCATTATGGAAGTCTCGGCGCTGATGTCCGTGAGTTCTGAGGCCACGCCTGCCCCTACTATGTCCTGGATTCTGAATTTCAGAGAGTTGGCAGGCTTGAGCACATAGACCTCGCGGTTGTTGTGAATCATGGTGAAGCTTATGTCAGGGCGCGTGAAGGCCACGTGCTGAAATTCCGTCACTATATGCTTGAGCTCAACGCTCTCGGACTTGAGGAACTTGCGGCGCGCCGGAACATTGTAGAAGAGGTTGCGCACGGAGAAGTTGGAACCGACCGGAACGGCCGTCTCGATGACCGAGAGCAGTTGGGAGTCCGCGAAATCGACCTGACATCCGACCTCGTCCTCTGCCCTGCGCGTCTTGAGCGTGACCTCGGCCACGGCGGCGATTGACGCGAGCGCCTCCCCCCTGAAGCCGAAGCTGCGGATGTTCATCAGGTCCTCGGCGGAGCTGATTTTCGAGGTGGCATGACGCTCGAACGCCAGCACGGCCTGGTCGGGAGACATCCCGCACCCGTTGTCGATGACCTGAATCTGCGTCCTCCCCGCGTCCTTTATGATGACGCTGACCTGAGTCGCTCCGGCATCTACCGCGTTCTCCATAAGTTCCTTCACCACAGAGGCCGGCCGCTGGACGACCTCCCCGGCGGCTATCATGTTCGCTATGTTGCTCGGCAGTATTTTTATATCCATATCACGCGAAAAGCAACGGGTAATACTTGGCAATCAGATAGATAACCACGAATGCGAGGATGAGCGTGACCATTCCGATGATGCGCTGTGCCTTGCCTGCGCCGCGCGTCTTGGAATAATTCCCGTTCCTGAGACTTCCCTTGATATGCGCTCCCGGAACATAAGTCTTCTTCAGCGACCCGTCAACAGCCCCGAACTTTTCCTTCAGCGCCTCCTTCTCCTCGTCGTAGTAGCGCGGTCTGTAGTTGAAGACCCTATGTTCCTGAGTTCCGAAAAATCCGAAATTGAATATTCCCATAATCCCGTCATTTATTGATTGATGCCCCACATTCCCGTCGAACGAAAGGACATATCCTGCAAATTTAAGCATTTTTCATTATTTTTGCACGCGATAGACGGGTCATTGCGACGAAAGAATACACCCGTGAAATGTGAGATATATTAGAGATATATTGGGGGAATATGAATATGGAAGACATACGGATAGGCCAGGGATATGACGTGCACGCGATTGCCGAGGGAATCCCGATGTGGCTCGGAGGAGTGAAAATTGACGGACCGACGGGGTTTGTGGCACATTCCGACGGAGACGTGGCGATTCACGCGCTGTGCGACGCGATGCTCGGGACCCTCGCGCTCGGGGACATAGGCAAGCACTTCCCGGACAATTCCGACGAGTTCAAGGGCATCGACAGCAAGATTCTGCTCGCCCGCGTGAATGCCCTCGTCAGTGAGAGGGGCTACAGAGTCGGAAACGCGGACATCACCATCGCGCTTCAGGCTCCGAAACTTGCAGGATACATCCCGCAGATGCGCGAGACCATCGCCGGCGTGCTCGGCTGCGCTCCCGACCGCATCTCAGTCAAGGCCACGACGACCGAGCATCTGGGCTTTGTGGGACGTGGGGAAGGCTGCGAAGTCTGGGCTACCGTTTTATTGCGGGGCTAATAAAAGGCGGTCTACTGCGTTGCACGTCTTGCCAAAATCCTCACAACCATCAGGTTGCTGCGGTATTTGGCTTCGCCGTGCGCCTTGCATCCCATCCTTTTCTTCATCCCCTTTCTTTAAGTATATTATACAGTATACAATAAAAAAACTCTCTGAAATTCAGAGAGTTAATCGTTTGTAGCGGGACCCAGGATTGAACTGGGGACCTCATGATTATGAATCATGCGCTCTAACCAGCTGAGCTATCCCGCCATCGTTGTTTTGCCCGCGAAAGGCATTTTGTTGAGATAGAAGGATTCGAA
>DJPQ01000055.1:0-19421 GCA_002439805.1 Bacteroidales bacterium UBA6408 | reverse complement strand
CCATTACACCATATCTCAATGTCCGCCCCGAATTTGGGACTGCAAAGGTACGAAGGTTTTGTTAATATGCAAAAAAAAATCTCACTTTTTTCAGCATTATTATCAAGACAATCGTTTTTACACGATGCGGTCAAATATCAGGCGAACCGCCTTTCAGCCCCCCGTCGTCACTGTTCCTCAACATTATCGTTGATTTCCTTGAAGTAGTTGTGCACACGGCTCAGGCGGATTGACGCGCCGACGAGTACCGCGCCGAATACGATGAGACCGACGCCAAGGAGAACCACAACGGCGCTCACTCCGATTGAGAACGGCTTGAGGACAATCATGATTGCGAGAAGAAGCATCAGCACGCCCCCGCAGATCAGCCACCCGGAGCCGGAAACCTTAAACGCGCTCATGTCTCCGGCAAGTCCTATCACCATGAAACTGTGATAGATGAGCCAGATTCCGAGAACAAACGGAAGTGTCACCATCATGACCTGAGGACATGCGCAGAGCATGATGCCCACAAGAAGGTCAAGGATGCCTCCGACAATGTTGTAGCCCCTCATCATGAACCAGTTGCGGCTGCTCACGGCCAGGACAAGTTCCGTCACTCCTGTCAGGAGCATGACCACGCCGAAAGCGACGCTCAAAATTTCATAGCTGTCTTCCGGGTAGAAAAATACGGCGACACCGCCCGCGATGATGAGCAGTCCGGCGATGAGAAGCATCCACCAGTTCCTGACAGCCTTGGCTGCCCGACCGGTAATCTGTGAAATAAAGTCCAGCATAATCAAAAATCTTTAAGTTTATACTCTTTTCGGGAATATCTCAATCCCGGCGGGATTCGCGAACAAATTTGAAGCCAACACTCCGTGTATCCAAATAAAAAGACTAACTTTGCAGATGCTGTCCCTCAACGGACTGCGGGTGTCGTAATTATTACGACCGAATAATGTCGGACAGATTTTGTTATTGATTAGCTTTCATGAAGGCATTTGTCAGACTCATAGCGCTCGCTGCCGCCGTGTTTGCCCTGTCGGGGATTCGCGGGGCGGAGGCCGTGCAGGGTGACGACGAGGCTAATGAAAGGCAAGTCAATTCCCAATCGTCACTTTTCAGCGCCGAGGACAGAGGGCAGGAGGATGCGGACTGGTGCAACCGGAGTGCCCTGATTGACGGAGGCCTTGAATTTTCTGCCGCAAGGACCGTCAGCCCGGCTTCCCGCGTCCGCAGTTTCTCAGAAGAGAGGAACAACAGCCCGCAGCATTCGCGCACGGGATTCTTCCGCGGCGGAAAGACTGTCTGCACTGCGCGCCCCTGTAATTTCATGATGGACCGCATCACGAGTCCCGTGAGCGGAGCCCTGTCCGGGCTCTCATCCGCCGTTGCTCTCGAACGCCTGCGGATTTAAAATCAGAAGCAGGTTATTTTTTCAGGTTTCTTAGAAACCGCCGCTCCTTCCGAGCAAAAAGACCTCTCACTTCGTTCGGGACGACAGATTGCCCCGTTCGAGGTCGAGTACCTTGGAATAATCTGAAAACAAATAATATAATACTATGACAAAAGATTTCAAACGGGTGCACAACGCGCTCGACATCATCATATCATCCGTTCTCGTCATCGCGGGAATCATCACCGTAATCATTCCGTCCTCAGTCGGAGTCAACATCCTCGGCTGCTGCCTCGCATTCTGCGGAGTCGTGCTCTTCTTCACGACAAAGTCCGGCTACAAGGACTGCAAGTCCGGAATCTGCTTCTGCAAGAAGACCAAGTACTTTCCTGCAAGCCGCAAGGCCGAGATTCTCGACGCCCTGAAGAACGATCCTTCCAAGATGGACTGGAGCGAGACAGAGGCCGGGAACGGGCTCAAGGTCGATGTCTATGTGAACAGGAAGCAGAACCTCGTGTTCGTCCACTGCGCGGAATACATCCCGTACAGCTATCAGGACTGCTCCGACTGGTTCGCCTTCAGTCTCGACCAGGTCGGCAACCTTATAAAGTAAGTCTCTGAAGAAAAATTTTACTCCACTATTTTCAAAAAACCGCAAACCGGCCCGGACCGACTGTCCGAGCCGGTTATTTAATAAGCGTCGTGCGGAGCACCACTTCCCCTTCGAGGGGACGGGAGGGGTCTAATACAAGGGCAGACCGCCTTTTAGGCGCCCCGTCATGCCACTAAGACCAGCACCTGCGCGGCAAGGATGCGCAGAAACATCGACAGCGGATAGACCGTCGAATAGGCCACCGCGGCCTCGTCGCTCTCGCAGATGGAGTTCGCGTAGGCAAGGGCAGGCGGGTCGGTAGTCGCGCCGGCAATCATGCCGATGATGGCGAAATAGTTCAGGTGCAGCACAATCCGCGCGAACGCCGCGACAATCAGGAGCGGGAGCGTCGAGATGATGAAGGCATAGAGAATCCACCAGTAGCCGCCGTTCATGATGGTCTCGACGAAGCCGTCGCCGGCGCTGATGCCCACGGCGGCGATGAAGAGGCAGATGCCCACCTGACGCATCATCAGGTTCGCCGACGGTGAGATGCCCGTGCGGAGCCCCACTCTGGCGCTGAACGAGGAGATGAGTATGGAAACGATGAGCGGGCCGCCGGCAAGTCCGAGCTTGACCGGAACTGACATTCCCGGGAAGAAAATCGGAATCGAGCCGAGGAGCACGCCGAGCATGATGCCGAGAAAGACCGGCCCGACGTCCGGGGACTCAATCTTCTGAGCCACGGCGGCCTTCGCCTCGTGGTCAATCTTCGTGTCATGATTCTGTTCCTTGTCGAGGCTGATGCGGAAAATCACTCGTATAAATATGACACTGAGAATGATGCCCATTACGCCCATCGGGTAGGCCACGGCATATCCGCAGGCGAACTTGGCGTTGTTCAGTCCCTCGTGCAGGTCGGAGAACGTCTGCTGCGCCGCGCCGAGTCCCGGCGTGTTGGTCACCGAGCCGTAGAGAACGCCGGTCATCGCGAAGAGGTCCTCGCCGGTGATGACATGAATCAGATAGGCGGTGACGGTTCCGAGCAGCACGATGCCGGTAGCGAGCAGGTTCAGCGTCACTCCCCCGCTCTTGAACGACGAGAAGAAATGCGGTCCCACCTCCAGACCTATCGAATAGACAAAGAGTATGAGTCCGAACTCCTTGACGAAATGGCAAGTCGTGGGGTCAAGGGTAAAACCGAGCTGTCCGAGGAATATCCCGATGAACAGAATCCATGTCACGCCGAGCTTCACGCCCTTTATCTTGATTCTGTCGCACAGCAGTCCCGCCGTGATTGTCAGGGCTATGATTATTATCGAATGTGCCACGCCCTGTCCTGACACAAGATTATTCAACCATTCCATATTTTCAATTATTTTCCTTTATGCGCCCCGACTCATTCCATCTCAGCGCAAAATTTAACAGCGAAAACAAACCGTGAGATTAGGGTTGAAGAAAAGGCAGACCCGTTATTCAAGGCCGTCGATGCGCCTCTTCCTCACAGCCTCAGTCTCGCACAGAATCCGGATGAACTCCTTGGCCGACTTCTTCCTGTAGGCTCCCTTGAGTATGTGGAACGAGCCCTCCATCAGATTGTGCTCGGCGTCAATCGGAATCGCCCGCAGATAGTCG
Source organism: Bacteroidales bacterium UBA6408 (assembly GCA_002439805.1). GTDB lineage: Bacteria > Bacteroidota > Bacteroidia > Bacteroidales > UBA932 > Cryptobacteroides. The sequence continues at coordinate 15,816 of DJPQ01000055.1, read as the reverse complement.
TGGGACTGGATTGAAGCGGAAGAGAGCACGGTCGCGAAATTGCTGTTATACACCAGCCTCAGAAGCGGCGTGATAAGGTCGAACTCGATGGCCGCCTTGATTTCCACGCCCTGGGCCTTGCACAGTTCCTCGAGCAGGTTGCGCGCCTGAAGCCCCTTCGCGGGAAGAGCCAGCCTGTACTTCGCGAGTTCCCTGACCTTCACCGACTGAAGCGAGGCGAGAGGATTGTCCTGAGAGACAACGAGAGAGAGCCTGTCGTCGAAAATCACGTGCGACTCGATGAGCGGACTCGTTATTGAAGGCTTGTAGGACAGCACAAAGTCAAGCTCGTGCTTGATGAGCTTGTCCAGAAGCTCGCCCATCGTCTTGTAGTGAATTTCAAGATCGATGCCCGGATACTGTTTGTTGAACGCAAGGATGGCCTCCACCATCATCAGGGAGAACGAGTGCGTGACTCCGATTTTCAGCCTGCCGCACTTCATGTTGCTGAGGTCATACATCCGGCTCACGCAGTTCTCCGCCTGATAGAGGGCCTCCTGCGCGAACGGGAGCAGCTGTTCCCCGGCCTCGGTGATGACAACCCCGTGGCTGTTGCGGGTGAAGAGTTCGACCCCGAGGTCGTCCTCGAGCTGCCTGATGGTCGCCGACAGCGTGCTCTGCGTTATGCACAGCTCGCTTGCCGCCGCCGAAAAGTTCAATGTCTGTGTAAGTTTTACAAATGCCTGTAGATGACGCAGTTCCATAAAAATCAAAAAAGCAGGTAAAGACTACCTGCAAATATAGTTCATTCGTGACTAAAATTCAAATGTCACAACTACTTGACCATCCCGTTCCTTACGTCCATGTCCTTGTGACGCCTTACGGCGAATGAGAGATGCTTGCCGGACTTGGCATAAGCGTTGAACAATGAGGCAACTGCGCAAATAACAACCAGAGAAACAAAAATTGCCGTTTTCATAAATACCTTTACTTTAACACCACTAATTTTTACGGCTGCAAAGGTACATCCTTATTCCACGCCTGTCAAACAACGGTTATGAATTGTTCCTATTGCGGCAATCGGAATCCGCGATTGCCGTCCGCCCCATCCAGTCACACGAGGTCATTCCCCGAGCACATAGACATCCTCGTCCGGGGCCGAGAAGAAGAATTTCTCGCGAGCGAACTTCTCAAGGGAGTCGCGGTCGGTCTTCAGGTCATTGATGCGTCCGTCCATTTCGACGGTCTTTTCCTCATATTCCCGAATCTGACGGTTCATCGACACGATTTCGGCCTTGGCCCGAATCCAGCTGATGAATGTGTTTCCGTGTCCGAATGTCCAGGCATAGAGGAATACCGCCAGAACCACCCCCGCGAAGCACAAGAATGACTTCTTCGGATTCCTGAGAGCCTCCCGCAGATTCCCGAAAGTGCTCTTAATCTTTTCAAATATGTCCTTAATTCTGCTCAAAACAAAAAAAAATTACCGCATATCTCTGCAAAATTAACTATTTTTGTAGGATTTTGAGACTTTGTTCCGCATTTTGTGCGAAATATGCATGAATTCCGTGAAACGGACTCATACTTAATAAGGATACAACTTAATAAAAAAAATTATTATGAAACCTACACTTCTTGTACTTGCAGCCGGAATGGGCAGCCGTTACGGCGGACTTAAGCAGATGGACGGACTCGGCCCGAACGGCGAGACAATCATCGACTATTCTATCTATGACGCCGTGCAGGCCGGATTCGGAAAGGTCGTGTATATCGTCAGGGAATATTTCCTTGAGGACTTCAAGAAACACGTCGCGGAAAGGTACAGCCACGTGAAATGCCTCGACGGCACGCCTCTCCAGTTCGACTTCGTGATTCAGGAACTCGACAAGATTCCGGCAGGATTCACCCTCAATCCCGAGCGCGTGAAGCCGTGGGGGACCAACCACGCCGTGCTTATGGCCAAGGACGTCATTCACGAACCGTTCGCTGTCATCAACGGTGACGACTACTACGGAAAGGAATCGTTCAAGGTACTCGCAGACTGGTTCAGGAAGAACGAGGGTTCGACGGGCAAATATGCTCTCGTGGGCTTCGAGATTGACAACACGCTCTCTGACTCGGGCACCGTGTCACGCGGAATCGGAACTGCCGACGAGCACGGGTTCCTCACTCATGTCGAGGAGCATCACAACGTCATCCGTCAGGCCGACGGAAAGATTCACGCGACGAACAGCGAGGGAGAGGACGTGATTCTTGCGGACAAGGCTCTCTGTTCCATGAATATGTGGGGCTTCACGCCTGACTACTTCGAGAAGAGCGAAAAAGTCTTCGTTGACTTCCTCAAGGAGAACATCAACAATCTCAAGGCCGAATTCTACATTCCGAACGCCGTTGATGTCCTCATAAAGAAGGGCGAGGCAAGCTGCGAGCTCATTTCAACCCCTTCACGCTGGTTCGGGGTGACCTATCAGGCCGACAGACAGGGCGTGGTTGATAAGTTCAGGGAGTTTGCGGAGAAGGGCATCTATCCAACGCCATTATACAAGTGATGAAGAAAAAGAACTTTGACCTTTTCGGGGCTTATGCGTTCTATGTGCCTGGAGGCACGGGAATATTCTGGCTCACCGTGATGTTCATGCTGGGTGCGATACTCGGCAACATCGTCACGGTGGGTCTGACTTTCGGCGTGTCGGCGGACTTCGCGACGAGATACGGTATGCTGATTTCATATCCACTGATGTTCATTCCGGCGATGCTCTTCGCGTCGTCAGCAAGCCGCAGAAACGGCATGTTCGAAGACGGCATCGCGCTGGACAGCAGAAACTTCGGGAAATATGCAGGGTGGTGCATCGCGCTCATCGTCTCGATTGCCACCATCGCGGCCGCGTTCCTGACCGATGTCTTCAATGCCATTCTGCCGCAGATGCCGGAGACTCTCAAAAAGGTCTTCGAGCAGATGATGGGCGGCCCTCTCTGGGTGACCCTGCTCTGCGTCTCCGTGTTCGCGCCGTTCTTTGAAGAATGGCTGTGCAGGGGAATGATTCTCAGAGGACTGCTCCAGAAGATGAAACCCGGTTGGGCGATTGTTCTTTCGGCTCTCTTCTTCGCCGTCATACACCTCAATCCGTGGCAGGCCATTCCGGCCTTCGCTCTCGGATGTCTCTTCGGATATGTCTATTACAGGACAGGTTCGCTGAAGCTGACGATGCTCATGCACTGCGTGAACAACACCTTCGCGACACTCGTCAGCAGGATTTCGGGGCTCGATGAGGCGGAAAGTTTCATGGATGTGCTGAGTCCGTGGGCATATTGGCTCGAATTCGTCGCCTGCGCGGCGATAGTCGTCGCGGCGGTCGCGGCGCTGAGCGGCATCAGGATAAAGGACGGAGAGAAGTCGAACTGCGACAGGATTAAGTTTGAATAAAAGATTTCCGGCAGGTTTCTTCCGGATTACAAAACTGAGTTACCATGAATTTTTCTGACATTGCATATTGCTCGGACAAGTACCAATATACGATGGGAAAATCCTTCTATGAGAGCGGCAGGAAAGACTCCGTGGCCGTTTTCAATATGTTCTACAGAGTTGCTCCAGAAAACAACAACTGGGCTGTTGTGAGCGGAACCGAGGAGGTCATCGAGATGATTCTCTCCATGGGCGACAAGCCGGAGTCCTTCTTTGAGAAGTTCCTGCCGGGAGACGACTATGCCGAGTTCAGGAAATATCTCGCCGGGATGCGCTTCACGGGCAATGTCTATGCGATGAAGGAGGGCGAAATCGCTTTCCCGAACCAGCCGATAATCACTGTGGAGGCACCCCTGATTGAGGCTCAGGTGCTTGAGACTCCGCTGTTGTGCATAATGAACCATCAGATGGCGGTGGCGACCAAGGCTTCGAGAGTGTGCCGCAGCACCAACCGGCCGGTCAGCGAGTTCGGTTCAAGGCGCGCACACGGTCCGTGGGCTGCGACCTACGGGGCAAAGGCGGCAATCATCGCCGGCTGCGCGGGCACTTCCAATGTCCTCACCGGAATCTATTTCGACTGCGGCTCGACGGGAACCATGGCGCACAGCTATGTCACGACTTTCGGATGCTCGGTCCACGGGGAGTTCGCCGCCTTCGACACCTACATCAAGACCCATCAGGGCGAGAACCTCATCCTGCTTATTGACACCTACGACACGCTCCACTGCGGCATCAAGAACGCCATAAAGGCCTTCCGCGCCAACGGAATAGATGATGACTATCCGTTCGGCTACGGAGTGCGGCTCGACAGCGGCGACCTCGCCTACCTCTCCGTTGAATGCCGCCGCATACTCGACGACAATGGTCTGAGAAACTGCAAAATTTTCGCGACGAACTCTCTGGACGAATACCTCATCAGCGACCTTGAGCGTCAGGGCGCGGCGATTGACTGCTACGGAGTGGGCGACGCGATTGCCACGAGCAAGGCCGCCCCATGCTTCGGCAATGTCTATAAGCTCGTGCAGATTGACGGGACTCCCGTGCTCAAGCGTTCCGAGGACAAGGCCAAGCTCATAAACCCGGGATTCCAGATAACCTACAGGATTCTCAAGCACGACGAGGAAAAGGGTGACGTGTTCAAGGTCGATGTAACCTGCCTTCGGGGCGACTCGCTCAGCGAAAAGATTGAGCGAGGGGAGGAAATCACGGTCTTTGACGAATACGACCGCTACAAGTTCAAGACGTTCCCGGCAGGGAGCTACACGGCAATCCCCCTCCAGATTCAGGCAATAGCCGAGGGAAAGAGGGTCGCGCCGCACCGCAGCCTCGGGGAGAAGAGGGAATACTACAAATACACGCTGATGCATTTCAGCCCTTCGGAGCGGCGTCTGATTAACCCGCACTACTACAAGGTGGATATTTCCGACGACCTCAGCGCGAAGAAGCTCGAAATCATCAACCGCCTCGTGAAGGAAATAAACGAGTTCAGGGAAATCTGAGCGTCTGCGGATTCCGGATTTCGTGGGGATGGACATAAAACATTATAATATTGGGATATATGGAAAGAAATACGGCACTCGTCGTCGTGGATGAACTCTACGACTTCATAGACGGCTCACTTGCCTGCATCAATGCGGACAACGCCGTGAAGGAGACGCTGCGCTTCATCGACAGGAACACGGACGGCCAGGAGGGGGACAAGGATGTCGAGATTCTCGACACCTTCCCGATTCTGTTCATACGTGACCACCATCCGGCCGACCACAGCTCGTTCGCGGGCTTCGGCGGGACATGGCCGGTGCACTGCGTCGCCGGGACCCGAGGAGGGGAGATACACGAAGACCTGCGGCCGTATGTGAACGAGGAACTCACCTTCGACAAGGGCTGCGACCGCGCCTGCGAACAGTACTCCGGATTCGAGGGGCGGAACAGCGCCGGCCAGTCGCTCGGCGAGATTCTTGAACTGCTCGACGTCGGTACGGTCTATGTCTGCGGCATAGCGACCGAGTTCTGCGTCCGCAACACCTGCGAGGACCTGCTCAGGGCCGGGTTCAAAGTGAGGCTGCTGACAAAGGCGCTCGCATATGTCAGCGAGGAGGGACACCGCAAGGCGCTCGCAGAAATGAAGGCCGAGGGCATTGAACTCATATGATGGCCGACAGCCCCGCCAATTGAACAAAACACTGTCATTTCGACGAAACACCGTCATTTCGAACAAAGTGAGAAATCTTTGACCCGAGACGAATAAAAAAAAGCGCCGTCTATAACTGCGATGAATAAAAAGGGAATAAAGAAAATATGGCTGCCGCTGCTGGTCGTGGCGTTCGCGGGATTCCGTATGTTCGGGACTGACGCAGGACGCGGCGTATCCGTGCGCCGTACCGCCGATTCCCTCGAAAGCCTCCTTTCCGCCGACAGTTCAGCCGCCGTTCTGAAGGACAGTGTCATCCCTGACGGAACCGACAGCCTGAGTCTCGCTTCAGACAGCCTCAACGCATCCGTTTCCGACAGCAGCGCCGACAGTCTCGGCACGGCCGCGGACAGCCTTGCCGCGCCGCCAGACAGCGCCGAGCAGCTGCTGATAAACCCTGCGGATACAATCCGCATCCCCGACTCCCTTGAGTTCAAGGACCCGTTCAAGTTCAAGTACTACATAGCCCTGCGCGACTCCGCAACCCGCGCCTACACCCGCGACACCCTCCTCGCCGCAGGCGACACCCTCGAACTGGCAAGGCTCGACTCCCTCTATGTCAAGGACTCCACCGAGGTTGCCAAGATTGCCTTCGACAAATGGTACAAGAGTCTCAGCCGCAAGGAACGCAAGAGATACGACTACAAGCAGAAACTTCCTGAGCTGCTCCGGCGCTCCGACAGCATAATGCACCGTCAGGACAGCATAAAGGCCTACAAGGACAGCGTCCGAGAAAACACCCCGCGCATCCTTGAAACCTTCGCCTTCCCGGATTCGCTGCAATACAAGCGGATAGTCCTCTGGAATGTCGATCAGGACTTCCAGCAGTTCAGGTACATAAAGCAGGACACGACATTCAACTACTGGTTCAACGACATCCCGCAGCTGCGAAACGACGTGAACATCACATGGCAGGGCGTGAGCGGCTCGGCGACCCAGTACTACAACTTCTTCAAGCGCGAGGAGGAGGACAATGCCATATTCTACACCCCCTACCGCGACTACAGCTACTCAGCCTCCACCCTGCCTCAGTTCAACACCAAGACCCCCTACACCGAACTCGCCTACTGGGGCACCCTATTCGCCAAGGACGAGAAGGAGGAGATGAACGTCAGGGTGTGGACGTCGCAGAACATACTGCCGGAACTGAACCTCACCCTCGGATTCTACAAGTTCGGAGGGAAGGGCATGCTTCAGAGGGAGGACGTGACCAACAGCAACGCTGTGGTCGGGCTGAACTACCTCGGGAAGAAGTACATGATGCACACCGGCTTCATACACAACAAGATAGTCAAGAGCGAGAACGGAGGAGTAACCGACCTCGCGATGATTCGGGACACAACCCTCGACGCCCGTGAGCTTGCCGTAAATCTGCACAATGCCTCCAACGAACTTAAAAAGAACACGCTGTTCCTCGACCAGACCTTCCGCATCCCGTTCAGCTTCATAAACAAAATCAGGGCGAAGAAGGACAGCACATTCACCTATTCCGCCGACACGCTTGACAAGAACATGACCTCGGCGTACATCGGGCACAGCAGTACGCTGGACATATACACGAAGAAATACACCGACGAAATCAATTCGTCCAATCCCGAGGCCTCGGAGTTCTTCAACGGCGCGTTCTACCTCAACCCCACCACATCCGCCGACTCCCTGAGGACGCTGCGCCTCGACAACAAGGTGTTCATGCGTCTGCAGCCGTGGGCCAGCGATGCGGCGGTCTCGAAGATAGACGTCGGAATCGGGGACAAGCTCGCGTCATACTACAGTTTCAGCAAGGACGTGTATATCTCCGGAAGATTGAAGAACACCTATCTCAACTCGGCGTATGTATATGCCGGGGCGAACGGAAAGATAAAGAGATATGTCGAATGGGACGCGACGGGACGATATACCTTCGCGGGATATGAGGTCAACGACTTCCGTGTCGATGCGAACATGAAGTTCAGCTTCTATCCGTTCAGGCGTGACAAATACAGCCCGATTGACCTCAAGGTTCACTTCGAGACAGGCCTCAAGGAACCTGACTTCTACCAACAGAACCTGCTCACGAATCATTACAAGTGGAACAACAGTTTCGGCAAGGCCTCTACGACCAAGATTCTCGGAGAACTGGACATTCCGAGGTGGGATCTGGCCGCATCGTTCGGATATGCCCTTCTCGCGAACAATCTCTACTACGACAACACGGGGACAGTCCGACAGAACGGGGCTGCCATGAGCGTGATGAGCGCATATCTCAAGAAGAATTTCACATTCTGGAAAATCCATCTCGACAATCAGGCGCTGTTCCAGCTATCGTCGAACACGGAGGCCCTGCCGCTTCCTATGCTCGCGCTGAACCTTCGGTGGTACATCCAGTTCCCGGTAGTGAAGAAGGTGATGGAGATGCAGATAGGTCTGAACACCTATTTCACGACATCTTGGTATGCCCAGGGCTACAATCCTGTGCTCGGAGTGTGGTACAACCAGAATCAGCAGAAATACGGCAACTGCCCCTACTACGACGCATTCATCAACATCCAGTGGTACAAGGCCTGCATTTTCGTAAAGTTCATGAACGCCGGGCAGGGATGGCCGATGGCTACCAACGACTATTTCACGGCTCACGGCAACATCTACACGCAGCGGGCAGTCAAGATCGGCATCTACTGGCCGTTCTACATTTCATCCAATAAAAACGGGAAGGCCTCAGCCTCCGGCGGTTCGGCTGCCGGCGGAATCACGGGCGGGGCAAGAAGCAACAGCGGAATGGGCAATGCGGTACGGAGGTAACATCAGACAACGCCGCAGGGAACTTCTGACCTTCCTTGCAGGACTTGCCGGTGCGGCTCTTGTCGCTGCGGGGGTGTGGTGTGTCCATCATATCGCGACACGTCCTCAGCCAAATCCCCTTGAGGGAAGGGAACTTGAGTGCGTGCTGGACTTCGGACAGTACAAGATTGAGGGGGACATACTCTACGCCGGCCTGAGCTACGAGATGCTGCGGGACTTCGCGGCAGAGAACGCCGGCAGGGTCAGAATCAGGGCGTTCACACGCAGGGAAAGCAGTCTTGATTCGCTGATGTGCGGAGCGGCCGACATAGTGGTACTCCCGAAATTCGACTCTGTCCTTCATGTCAACCACATCGACAGCGTGGCGAAGTCGCGTCCTGTCTGCAAGGAGCTGTGCTGGGTGATGCGCCGGGAAGAGAAGGCCGAGATGCGCAGGGTGAACTCTTGGATCGGCGACTATACCGGTCGCGACGAGTTCCGCGAAATGCTCGAACGCTTCCGTTTCATGCCGTCTTCCTACCGTCCCGACAAGGCCTTCTCCGAAAGGCAGCAGCTCAGTCCCTACGACAGCACCATCCGCGCATGGGCCGACTCGATAGGCTGGGACTGGAGGATGCTCGCGGCGGTGATTTATACCGAGTCCAAGTTTGCGATTAACGTGACCTCACGCGCCGGAGCAAGGGGGCTGATGCAGATTATGCCGCTGACGGCCAGGGTCTATGACGTGAAGGACGTGCTTGACCCGGAGGAAAATATCCGCGCCGGAGCCAGCTATCTAGGCCGTCTCGACCGTCTTTTCCGGAAATATGCCACCGGAGACGAACGCCTCAGATATGTCCTAGCCTCCTACAACGCCGGCGAGACGCGCGTGCTCCGCTACCTCAACGGAGCCCCCGAATCCGAGCTGTCCGACTCCGCGCTGAACGCCGACATCGACTCCGCAGCCGTGAACTGCATCACTCCGGAAGAAATGTCAAGGATTGACTCTTCCATGACCGCAGACAGGGATTCAGTAAGCCTCGTTCTGGACAGCAATCAGGGCGGCAGCCCGGAAAGCGATGTGCGCGATGCCTCCGGAGACCGGTTCACCACCGGCGAGACCGCAGCCTACATCGACAAAATCTTCGAAAACTACCGCAATTTCTGCCGCATCTGCGAAAAGTAAAAAATGAGATTTGTGCGGAATTTCCGCCAAAACATTTTGAGATTCGTGTAAGACGCGCTATATTGCGTCCGCAAAAGACATGAAACATCCTGTTGTACCTCCCGACATATATGACTACGTTCTGTGATTCCGAACACAGCATCATTAGTTATCGCTTTGACACGCAGCCTGGAATCAGTATGTCACTCCTATAAGAACATATCTCATGGCACAAAGACGTTCGGGAAAACATATCCACAGAATATGCATCCCTTATTTTCCTAAAAAATTTCTTCTTTGGGAAATTTCCTGCCGATGCTTCCTTTGCCCTTATATAGATGCACTCCAGTAAATCGTGACCTCTAGTTAAGTCGCTCATATCATTTACATGATGACGGCTTGCAAACACTTCAACATCAGAGTGAGTGACAGATGCTGATGCCCGATTGCTTTCATGAAGCAAATCTGCCAAGTACCGTTCAAAGTCTATCCGATAGGGACGGATGTAGTAAGTAGCCAAACTGAGAGCCTTGAATTTTAGGCACAAATCCCTGTCATTATTCATCCACCGCAAGTAAGATATCATTGCGAGACCACAATGTATCTCCTGCAAGTCTATGCTATTACAACGACTTCGGTATTCTCCAATAACAGGAGCGGGAATACCTTCTCTGAGAATCATATTCTCCAAATCGTGCCCATCAGTCAGAAATAAATTGTCATATTCCGGCCTCGTCCCGTTCAGACGATCAAAGTCAGCATCCTTTATCGCGGCAAGCCGCGCCGCGTAATTCGGGTTTAACGACTTCAATATGCGGTAATGCGTGCCACAACATCCATCAGGGTACAGTTCCACATATTGAGCATTGAAAAATCTGGAATATACAGAAACGTCATCTGCGCCCTCAACTATAAGTACCGTCTTTCCATCTGTAACAGGAGAACGAAGAATAGCAAGGACGGCGGCAATTTTTGAGTCGTCAGCACTGCGGCAGAATTCTTCCATAGATTTATACCCGTCCTGTTTCATATTTCTGATGCTCATACAAATCTATACAATCATTCCAACGTTGCCCCACTAATGTAGGGGAATGGGTTGCCAAAATAACCTGAAATGATTTGCCCGGCAATGATTTCACATTTTGAATCTTCTCAATATCAGAAACATAGCGATTTAGCCATGCCGGATGAAATGACAGCTCAGGCTCATCAATCATCGCGACTACGCCGTCTTTGGCAAAAAACAAGAGCTCAAGAGTCTGAAGAACTATATGCTTTTCTCCAGATGACAACCTGTCCACGCCTATAAATTCGCCGGAATCATTATTCAACTGGAAACGGATACCAAAATATTGATGGATTTGCATGGTCTTATTCGCAAACCTGCAATTTGAGATTATCTCACGGAAAAGATTTAGTCTATCTGCAAAATCTGTATCCAATTCACTCTCATCAGCAGCATTGTACCGCACATCAGAAAGCAAGCTCTTGAATTTCTCAACATCTTTATACAGAACATTGCCGTATATGCCGGAAACGCTCTCCGTATCTGTTTTTATATCGACCTGACGGTTGTCCGAAATGTAGAAACACTGACGCGAGTTCATGAACAAATTAAAAGAGTTGAGTTCATTGCGTGCCCAATCTGCGTCCCCATCTTCAACATCTTCTATCAACATAGTCACCGGAGTTTCTGTTCCATAACTACTCTCGTCAAAGAAACTACATTCCAGAGAAACTCTTTCTATTCCCGGCAAGTCAGACGATATGTCCACATCTTCCGTTTCTCGTTTCTGCCTGACATAAAAGACTTTACCGTCAAAATGATAGACTACGGAATCAAATTTGATTGATGCCATCAGTTCATAGTCTCTGGTATATAAAGCCTTTATGAGCAGCAGGATTGTTGTCTTGCCGAATCCGTTCGGACCTGTCAGGATACACAGATTTTCATTGTCCCCACTTGTAAGATCCAGGTCGTAATCGTACAAATTAAACAGTTTTTTAATCTCAATCCTGTTTATCATAGACCATATAATTTTTCCAGTTTAGCCCTCAGTTTTGCATTAACAGTCAAATTATGCATTTCTTCGACATTTTTGTCACCACGTGATGTCACTACCGATGTATACGAAGGATAGTCTTCACCCTTGCTGAACTTGTTCAGGAATTGCAGAGCCCGCAAGTTTTCTGATTCATTTATGTCCTGCTCCGAAAAACCTTTATGTTCAAGTATGCAAGGAGGAATGACATAATCAATTTCCCAGCCATAGATATTATCAGAAGTACCATACTTATCCCACACCATCCACGCCCCGCAAGCATCCTTCCGGAATGTATGCGGGTCAAACCCCGGGACAACCGTGGCCTTATTCCAGGCAGTAAGTTTCTGTTCCTCAGTAAAATTCATATTCATCCGTTGCCGCTGGCGTACAAACACATATCATTGTTCAATAGTGACAAAGGTACGAAAAAAGGGCATAAACTACGACACTTTGTGCAAGAAACTGATTTTTATATGTGAGGAAACCGAGCAAATGCCTATAATCCAAAAAGAGTCCGACAGAGATGACTCTATCGAACTCTCGTGTTCTCTTGGATTGCAATAATCACTTAGTGTAATAAACTTGGACTGAACTAACTCTGCTTTGAGCCTTCAAAGTGACCGTAAAATCACCAATCGTAGTAATCGTGACTACACTTTGGCTAACGCTTGAACTTGCTCCATCAGAGTATGTACTATTCCCCAATTCAGTAGCATAACCATCAGTTGTGCACGTAACAACAACTTTGGCTATAGCATATCCATTATTCGCAGTAAAGGAGATTTTATTACCGCCATACCATCTTGGCTTAGAAATATATGATTCATTGACACTAGTACTGCTGTTTTCTTTCGTTTGAACAAAAGAGCACGAAGTTCCAGACCATGTAATAATACCGGATTTTCCGGAACCGGAATAAGTACCCTTGCTTAAATCAATCGTTTCATTATACTCTATTACCGTGCCTGCCGGATTCACAGTGATTTCGTAAGTTATTGTCTCTGAGCCGACAGTTACGGTGACGGTCTGCTTGCCCTCGACGGACATATCATAGCCGCTGAAGGATGCGGATGCGGTCACGTCAATGTCGTCCTTTCCTCGCCAAACCTGAAGAACCTTGCCGCCGAACTCAAAGGCATCACCTACGGTGAAAGAGGATTTCTGTCCGGAGACTGAAAGGCCTCGGTATATTTCAGTTTCGCCATTGACGGAAATTAGATAGTTGTTCTCGGCCATCTCGTAAGTTGATTTGTATTTCTTCAAAGTTCCGAAGACGACAACCTCATCTCCAGCCTTCAAATCATCCGTTCCGGCAAAACCGGCATTTCCGAGATCCAATCCGCCATAGATATTCAATGTGGCATCCCCAGATTCGATGTCATAAGTGAGACTGCTGTATGTAGTATTGAAAGATGTCACTTTCTTTACGACACCCTTGACATATTTATCTGCCAAACCTTTGCCTCCGTCGATGACAGCGATTGCCTCGGCCGCCGTATATGGATGCTCCAGAGAGCCGTCGTTGGAAGCCGTGCCGGCAGCCTTCGTAGTAAGCGTTATGGAAGCGACTACAGATGCCGCATAAGGCTTTTCGCCCTCCACGGCAACGGCATTGACCTTTACGACATACTCCGTCTCCGCCGTAAGTTCCGTAAATTCCACGGAGTTCTCAGTGACGGTTTTCGCCGCAATCAGAGCCTCGCCCTGATAAATCTCGCACTTGTAGCCGCTTGCAGCCTTGGAGTCAGCCGTCCATGTCACATTGACAGAAGACTCATCAATAAGGCCTTCCTTCAGTTCCGGAGCAGCGAGGGTCGGGGTGCCGAACTTGGCTGCGGTCAGAGTCGCCGCTGCGGAGTTCTTGTAGTTCTCGGTGTCGGACGGAACTGCGACAACCGCGACGTCGTAGTACTCGTCCTCAACGGCGGACGCATCGTAAGAGTTGGTCTCTGCGGTGAATGTCTGCGCGCCGATGGTCACGTTGTATGAGGCCGCTCCGCTCACGGCATCCCATGAGACAACTTTTCCATCAACTTTCAAACCAGTCGGTATGGCAAGAGCCTCGCGATTGTTTTCAAGTTTGTAAATCTCAACAGAGGCTTGATTCGAAGTGTAATTGGAAAGTCGTTTAGGATTAGCGTTCACATTCCACTGCAATTCAGTTGTAGTATCATCATATGCAGTACTTATCGTCGCATCATTTTTTTCGATAGAAATAGTCCAGACATTCGGGGTCGTACCCACAAAAGCAAGTCCAGTTTTAGTACTGGTCGCATTAAGATACTTGCCGTCAGCATTACGCATTTTCCAATAGGAACCAGACTGTTCCAATGTGATTATCAAACAATTGTCTGGAAGTGTTACGGATGTCTTATCTTCATTAAAAGCAATTCCTTCTATTGCCTCGAAATAATCTGACGTAATAGAAGAAGATGCCATAATAGACTTATCTTGATTGACAAATACAATCTTATCTCCATCCGCCAGATCATCCGTATTTGTTACAAGTGTGTATGATGACTGTGTAGTCTTCGACATCAGATGCGTTTCATCAAGAGTGAGGTTGATGACGGCAATCTGCCCTTCGGGGAAAACGATGTCCTTAGGAAGGGTTATGACCTTGTTGAACTGATAGTTGTCAGTCTCTCCAGAGAATGTCAGAGTCGTACCCTCTGCAAGGGTCGTAGGATTCGCCACGAAATAAACGGCATTCAAAGGCTCGTCATTGACTATTGGCATCTCATCATCAGCAGAATACACCGCCTTAACAGACTTATTCGCAACTGTCCAGTCCGTGACTTTGGCATTCGTGACATCAACTTTCGCACGCCCGGCAAGGGTAGCCTCCGAAGAAGTCATGGCAAAGTTCCGTATTTTCTCCTTGTTCAAAGAAGACGGTCCCTTTACATTGACCTTGACAACAGACATGATACGCTTGAAAAACACATCGTCCAAAGTGACGGCATCTCCACTTGACATATAGTCGGTCGGCTTCGACACAAGAATGTCACATTTCTCGTCAATCGTCTCGTTCGTAGGATTCTGTACATAGTTGTTATCGGCATCGCCCAAAGATACACCAACAATCTCCGCCTCGCCGACAGAAGCAAATCCTTTGACAAACCTCTCCGCCGGCGAAATAGCCTTGAACACGCCGCTTTCCGTTGCAGCAACATTGCCATCAAAGCTTGCGGTAGTCCCATCTCCATTCATATTGTAAAGGATGCCGTCGGCTGATTTTGTCCCGTCGGTAATATTCCCTGTAAAAACAGCAATACCGTCACCTTTTCTCCACATCGGAGTGTAGGTTCCGTCAAGATTGTTGTCAAGGTACGACTTGACCGGAGCATTTGCTGCCGTCGTGACCATAAAATGAAGTTCCTTGCCTTTCTTTGACGGCGCAATGTTCGTTTCCTTTGCACATGATGCCGCAAGGACAAGTGCAAGCGCAGTAAATGCTGCTATTTTCAATGTATTCTTCATGGCAGAATGGGTTAGAGGTCATACGAATAGTTGGAATTTTCGGTGACAGTCTCACCTGCCTGATTGGCCGCGCCGAAACCGCTGTCGGCGAAGCCGCCTTCCGTCGAGACGCCCGTCACCTCGACGAGGGGCGTCTCATAAGTGTTTGTTTTTGAGTAACTCATGTTTGTTTTGTTTATAGGGTTTTATTTGTTTCTCGGTTCAATTCACGAAGGAGTGCGCAGGCCGGAGACTGAACTCGGCCGGATATATACCTATCCTTAAGAGGCTTTATCTTCAACTCATCATAGTCCAACTCATTATATGCTTTAAGGAGTTCTCCGGAATCTATCTCAAAAGAATTTCCGGTACTCTCCCTATACCCGGTAACTTTGCCGCAACCATAGGAATAGTGATATATAACTCTTTTCTGAATGCTTTTAGCCGTCGTTATTTCACGAACCATTTCTTCAAATTGCGATTGGCTCACCGGTTTCTCATACTTTTTCATTTCTACAACTCCCGTTCGTTTAAAATGAGCCCCTGTGCGGACGATCACTGGCGTTTCTCAACGGCGGGGCTCAAACAACCTTTATAATTTCAATGTACTACGCTCGTCCGTTTGCGCATATACGACGAAAGGGCGCCGAGGCCTATGATGGCTTCAGCACCCTTCCGGATACAATTATGTTCAATATTTTATCGGACTCTACGGACGCATATTCCCGCCCCCCCCGAAGGTGGTTGCAGCACA